>CAXTFJ010000004.1:0-52775 GCA_964243405.1 uncultured Lichenihabitans sp.
GCGCGATGTTTTCCATGAGCGCGGGCAACGTCGCGGCTGGTCGATGACTCCGCGGGTTTGGATCTTTGCCGCTGTGACGACGGCGGTCTTGACGGGTCAGCCAGCCCGAGCGGACGACGCCAAGAAGGATAGCGGACCGCCGACCGGTCTGCCGGACGCTTCGATCGCAACCAGCCTGCCGATCCTCGCCGACCCTGCCGGTATCCGGAGCGCGCTCGCGGCGAGGGGCGTGACGTTTCAAATCAATTCGATCACCGAAGCGCTGGGCGACGTGTCGGGCGGCGCGAAACGCGGTGCCGTGCTCGACGGGCGCGTCGAGGTCGTGGTCGATGCCGACCTGTCCAAGTCGCTCGGGCTGTCGGGGACGACCGCGCACGCCAACGCCTACGAGATCTACGGGGGAGGCCTGTCGCGCAGCTTCGTCGGGAACCTTGCCGTCGTGAGCAGCATCGAGGCCATTCCCTCAACCCGGCTCTACGAAGCCTGGGTTCAGCAGGCCTTCGCGGGAGGCAAGGTGACGGTCCGCGCGGGCCAGCTCGGGGCCGACGTCGAGTTCATCACGAGTTCCTTCGCGGGCCTCTATGTCAACTCCGCCTTCGGGTGGCCCACCGTCACGGCGGTGGACCTGCCGAGCGGCGGCCCGGCCTATCCGCTCGCGACCCCGGCGATCCGTCTCGCCTACAGTCCGGATGACAAGAATACGCTGCTGCTGGGCGTGTTCGACGGTGACCCGGCCGGGCCGGGCCCGGGCGATCCGCAGCGGCGCGACGCCGACGGTTTGCGCTTCCGGGTCACCGACGCGCCCTTCGCCATCGGCGAGCTACAGCACCATTACGACCTCGGCGACGGGTCGGCCCCTCTGCCGGGAACGCTGAAGCTCGGCGCCTGGGGCCATGCCGGACGGTTCGACGACCTGCGCTTCGGCACCGACGGGCTGCCGCTCGCCAATCCGGCCAGCGACGGCGATCCTCTTCGTCACGGGGGCGACTACGGCCTCTACGGCGTGGTCGATCAGCAGATCTACAAGCTTCCGTCGGCCGACGACCCGCAGAAGGGGGTGGGCGTGTTCGCCCGCGTGCTGCTCAGCCCGCAGGACGATCGCAACCTGGTCACGTTCGAGGCGGACGGCGGCATCACCCTCAACGGGGTGATCGCCAGCCGGCCGGACGACAGCTTCGGCGTCGCGGCCTCCGTGGCGCGCCTGTCGCGGCAGGCTGGCCTGGCCGACCTTGACGCCGCGGCGTCCGGCCTGCCGATGCCGCAGCGCGATGCCGAAACGCTGGTCGAAGCCACGTACCAGGCCCAGATCGTCCCGGGGTTCACGGTGCAGCCGGTCGCCCAGTACATCGTCCATCCCGGCGGAGGGATCGCCAATCCCTTCTCGCCCGTGGGCACACCGATCAGAAACGCGGCGGTGATCGGCGTGCGGACCACGATCGACTACTGACCGGCCCGCGACACTTCCGCGACACTTGGCCGGAGGTGGTGGCGGCGACATCGTTCCAGGTTTAGAGGATGCGCGGGGGCCGACCCGCACCTCGAACGCACCGGAAGGATGGCCTTGCTCCTCATCGTTTTCATCGCCGCGACCATGCTCTGGGCGGGTCTCGCCTTCTACCTGTCCCACCGCCAGGTCGCCCACGTCCTGCACCATCGCGGTGCTGTTCCGGTCGACTTCGCCTCCAGCATCACGGCCGAGGATCATCGCAAGGCGGCCGACTACACGGTCGCGCGCGAGAGCCTGGCGCGCGTCGACGTCCTGCTCGACACGGGCCTGTCGCTGTTTTGGGCGCTGGGCGGCATCGGCCTGCTGCACGGGGCGCTCGCTTCCGCTTTGCCGCCCTCGCTGGGCCTCGGGGTCGCGTTCCTCATTGCGACCTCTGCTGTCGGCACGGTCGTGGGCCTGCCGCTCGGCATCTACCGCGCCTTCGTGCTGGAACAGCGGTTCGGCTTCAACCGCACCACGCCCGGCACGTTCGTGCTGGACCGCTTGAAGGGCTGGGCGATCGGTCTACTCGTGGCCGTGCCGCTGCTCTTCGTGGCGCTCTGGATCATGCGGAGCGCGAGCGGTCTGTGGTGGCTGTGGCTCTGGTTCGGCCTCGTCGGGCTCTCGGTCGCGGCGCCGACGGCCTACGTCCGGGTGATCGCGCCGCGCTTCAACCGCTTCACCCCGCTCGGCGACGGGCCGCTGCGCACCCGCATCGAGCGGCTGCTGGAGGCCTCCGGCTTCACCTCCTCGGGCCTGTTCACCATGGATGCGTCGCGCCGCACGGCGCGCGGAAACGCCTTCTTCATCGGCTTCGGACGGGCCAAGCGCATCGTCTTGTTCGACACGCTGCTGGCCCGCAGCACGCCGGACGAGGTGGAAGCCGTGATCGCCCACGAACTCGGGCATTTCCGCCACCGCCATGTCCTGTTCGGGCTGGCGCGCGGGGCGCTCGTCAGCCTGCTCGCGCTGGCCGCCTTCGGCTGGCTGTGCCGTCAGCCCTGGCTGCTCCCCTCGTTCGGTGTGGACGCGGGCGACGACGCTGTGAAGCTGTTCGTCTGCACCCTGCTGGCGGGCGTTGCGGGACCGCTGCTGGGTCCGCTCGGCAACTGGATCTCCCGCCGCAACGAGTTCCAGGCCGACGACTATGCCCGCGCTCAGGTGGGCGCGGGGCCGATGATCAGCGCGCTGACGGGCTTGGCGCGCGACAACGCGTCCACGCTCACGCCGGACCCCGTCTACGCGCTGGTCCACTTCTCGCATCCGCCGGTGCCGCTGCGGGTGCAGCACCTCCGGCGGATGGACTCCTCGGCGGTGACGGCGGCCTGATCAGCTGACGCCGTGCGTCCTGAACCACGCCTGCGTGCGGGTCCAGGCGTCGGCCGCGGCCTCCTTGCGGTAGCTCGGGCGGTAGTCGGCGAAGAAGCCGTGCGGCGTGTCCGGGTAGACCACGATGGTCGAGGGCGCGCCCGAGGCCTTCAGCTCGTCCTGCATCCGCGCGATCAGCGCGGGCGAGATGTTGTCGTCGTGGCCGCCGTAGAGCCCGAGCACGGGCGTGGTGATGGTCGAGCCGATGTCCACGGGGTTGACGGGCTTCAGGGCCGAGGGGGGCGAGGCCGGGCCGCCCAGCAGGCCGTAGAAGGCGACCGCGGCCTTCAGCTCCTTGCTGTGCGCGGCGTAGAGCCAGATGACCCGCCCGCCCCAGCAGAAGCCCGTGGCGCCCAGGCGGCTCGTGTCGGCGTGGCCGCTGGCCTTGGCGAAGGCGACCGTGTTGTCGAGGTCGCTCATGACCTGCGCGTCCGGCACCTTCGGGACGATGTCCTTGAGGATCGTCTGGATGTCGGCCGTCGCGGCGTCGCCCTGGCGGGCGTAGAGCTCGGGCGCGATCGCGTAGTAGCCGAGGTGGGCGAAGCGCCGGCACACGTCCTTGATGTGCTCGTGGACCCCAAAAATCTCCTGGATCACCAGCATTGTGGGGAATGGCCCGACCCCGGCCGGCATGGCCCGGTAGGCGGGGATGTCGACGCCCAGCGAGGGCACCTTGACCTCGCCCGCCACCAGGCCGTCGGTGGAGGTGGTCACCGTCTGCGCCGAGACCGGCTGCACCGCCAGCGCGAAGCCGGCCGCCAGCGTCGTCTTGAGAAAGGCCCGCCGTGCCGTGTCGGGGCCGGATGTCTTGGCCGTGTCGGTCATGGAGGTTCGTCCCGTTCGGGGTTGCGTCGCGCTGCTATACGCCGCCGCGACCGCCGGACCAATGCTCCGGCCGCGCGCCGTTGACAGGGGTGTCGCGATCCTGACCAGTGAGCGCGAGCCCAGCCGCTCAGGAACCCGCTCTTTGGCAAGCCCCGACGCGTCGCCTCAGCCCACCGTCCAGCCGAAGGCCGGCCGGGCGCCGGCCGACAGCACGCTCAATATCGTGTTCGTGACCCTGCGTGGCTTTGTCCGAACGCGCGAGGTGGGACTGACGCTGGTGAGCCTGCTGATCGGCGCACTGAGCGGCGCGCTGGTGCTGGGCGTCAGCCTGGGCGTGCAGGCCATGCACGTCGTGCTGTTCGGCATTGATGCGGAGGCGCGACTCAGCGCCGCCCAGAACCTGCCGGCCTGGCGCGTGCTGTTGATCCCGATCCTCGGCGGCGCGGTTCTTTCGGGCTTCGCCCGGCTGTCGGCCCGCATGGGCGGTCGTCTCGCCGACGCGATCGAGGCCAACGCCCTCTACGGGGGGCGGTTGTCGATGACGGGCAGCGTCATGGTGACGGCGCAAACCATGGCGTCCTGCGGCTTTGGGGCGTCGGTTGGCCTGGAAGCGGGATACGCGCAGATCTGCGCCGCGGTGGCGTCGCGGTTGGGGCTGCTCCTGTCGGCGCGCCGGGCCGACCTGCGCCTGCTGGTCGCCTGCGGGGCCGCGGGCGCCATCTCGGCCGCCTTCGCGGCTCCCCTCGCGGGCGCCTTCTACGGGTTCGAGGTGGTGCTGGGCACCTACACGGTGGCGGCCTTCGCGCCCGTGGCGGTCAGCGCGCTGACCGCCAACCTCGTAGCGCGCGGGGTGTACGCCTCCGAATTCCTGGTCGCGCCGAACTCGCTCGACGCCGTGACGCCGCACGAGATCGTCCACGTCATCGCCATCGCGGTCCTGTGCGCGCTGGTCGGCATCGTGCTCATGCTGGCCGTGTCGGGCTGCGACGCGCTCTTCCGCCTGTCGCGTGTACCGAACTGGCTGCGCCCGCTCATCGGCGGCGTGCTGGTGGGAGCGCTGGGGCTCATCACGCCCGAGGTCCTGGGCGCGGGTCACGGAGCCTTGCAGCGCGACCTCGTGGCCTCGCTCACCCCGACCGCGATCCTGGTCATCCTGGTGTTCAAGGGCACGGCATCGGCCGTCTCGCTCGGCGCCGGGTTCAGGGGCGGCCTCTTCTACGCTTCGCTGCTGCTCGGTTCGCTCCTTGGGCGTCTGTACCACGACGCGGGCTGGCTCATGTTTCCCGGCCTCCGGCTCGATCCGGACCTCGCGGCGCTGACCGGCATGGCGGCCTTCGGCACGGGGGTGATCGGCGCGCCCGTCACCATGACGGCCCTGGCCTTGGAAACGACGGGCAATTTTTCGGTGACCGTCGCGGCGCTGATCGCCTCGGCCATCGCATCCGTGCTCGTGCGCGACCTGTTCGGGTACTCCTTCGCGACGTGGCGGTTTCACCTGCGGGGCGAAGCGATCCGCGGTCCGCAGGACGTGGGCTGGCTGCACGACCTGTCGGTCCGCAAGCTGATGCGGACCGACGTCAAGACCATCGGCTTCGACGCGACCGTGGCGGACGCCCGGAAAACCTTTCCCCTCGGGGCCGACAAGCAGGTGGCGGCGCTGGACGGCGAAGGCCGCTACGTCGGCTTGGCACTTCTCGACGACCTCTACACCGCCCCCGAGGACGGCGCGGGACCCCTCGGCAGCCTCCTGCGCCACGGCGACCACGCCCTGGTGCCCTGGATGCAGGTGCGCGAAGCCCTGCAGGCCTTCCAGAAGTGGGAAGCCGACGCCCTGGTGGTCATCGACGGTCGTGCGACGCGACGCGTCATCGGCCTGCTCACGGAAGCGCACGCGCTGCGCCGCTACCGCGAGGAACTGGAGCGGCAGACGCCCGACATCCTCCAGGCGATGCCGAGCCGTCCCGACCCGGCTTGACCGCGGCCGCATCCCCGGCCAACACACCCGCCATGCCGCTCACAGCCCGCGCGCCCGCGAAGATCAATCTGTCGTTGCACGTCGTCCGACGGCGCGAGGATGGCTATCACGAGCTCGAAAGCCTGGTCGCCTTCACGGGGGCAGGCGACCTGCTCACGTTCGAGCCGGGGGCGGAACTGGCGCTAACCTGCGGGGGCCCTACAGCGGTTGCCACGGGCGATACGAACGACAACCTCGTGCTGCGCGGGGCTCGCGCCCTGCGCGACCGGGTCGACGGGCTGCGGGTCGGCGCGTTCCACCTCACCAAGCGCCTGCCCGTGGCGGCGGGGATCGGCGGCGGCTCTTCCGATGCGGCGGCGGCGCTTCGGTTGCTCGCCCGCGCCAACGACCTCGCTCCCAACGACGAACGGCTGTTCGAGGCGGCGCGCGCGACGGGCGCCGACGTGCCGGTCTGCCTTGACCCGCGCGCCCGCATGATGCGGGGCATCGGCGACCGGCTCGGGCCGGCCCTCGACCTCGCGCCGGTCGCGTCCGTCCTCGTCAACCCCGGCGTCGGTCTGGAAACGCGCCAGGTGTTCGGCCGCATGGGGCTCCGGCCCGGCCAAGACTACGCGCCGTCGCCGCATCCAAAGGTCGAGGGAGGACCCGAGGGCGCCTCCTTGTTTACGTTGCTGCGGAAGACCCGCAACGACATGGAGGACGCGGCGGGCGTGCTCGCGCCGGTCATACCGCACGTCCTCGCCGTGCTGGGGGCCGCGCGCGGCTGTCGCCTGGCACGGATGTCGGGATCGGGCAGCACCTGTTTCGCGCTGTTTCCCGATTGCCGGGCGGCCGGACGGGCCGCGGCCGTCATCCGCCGCGACCATCCAGGCTGGTGGGTGAAATCGACCGTGCTGCGGTAGGGGTCAGCGGGTCTGCTGGACGCCGGACAGGATCCAGGGCCCACCGCCATCGCGGCGGAACGTCCAGACCTCGGTGGCCTCGATGGGCCGCTGCGGGTCGCCGGCCACCACGCGGCCGGACGCGCGGTCGACCATCACGTCGCGCCCCGCGAAGCGCATCGCCACGGTGGCGAAGTCGGTGCGGCCCTCGCGCCAGGCCTCTGACAGGTCGCCCTGCAGCAGACGCACGTCGGCGATCTCGTTGCGGACGCCGCGGCGCCGGTTATCCGCGAGATCGGACCCGAAGTAGCGCACCACCTCGGGCGTTGCCAGGCGCGACAGGGTGGCGAGGTCCTCGCGGCTGTAGGCGAGTTGCACGTCGCCCAGCAGGCGCTCGAACGCGCCGAAATCCTGCGGCGCGAGGGTCAGCGGCACACCCCTGTCCGGTGCGGCGCCAAGGCTCGTGGCCCCTGGAGCGAAGCGCTGCGCCGAGCCTCCGAATCCACCCGCCAAACCTGCGAACCGGCCGCGGAATAGGCCGAGCAGCAGGGAAACGAGGCCGCCGACCAGCAGGAGCTGAAACAGCAGGCCGAACAGCGACCCGACCCCGCCGATGCCCCCGAAGAAGCCGTTGCCCGTCAGCATGCCGAACAGGCCGGCGCCGAGCAGTCCGGCCGCGAGGCCGGAACCGAAGCCGAACCGGCGCGGCTGCGCGCCCGAAGCGCCGAAGCCGGGCCTCTGCTGCTCCGAATACTGGAACGGCGACGCGGAGCCGCGGAAGGTGTTGGTGGGAGCGGGCGCGCTGAAGGTGCGGGTGCCGCGCGACCCGAAGCTGAACCCGCCGCCCGCACGGGCCTCAGCGGGAGCCGACGCGAGCGTCAGCACGACGGCTGCGGCCGCGAGCGCGGCGGCGATCTTGCGGGGCAGGGGACGGAGGTGAGCCATGGACCGACGCGTACCGCGGGCGGGATCGCCCGTGGCGCGGATATGGTGACGCGCCTCGCCGTGCTGTAGAGGTTCGCGGCTTCTCCACAGCAAATTCCGCCTGTCAGCCGGCTCCGATCAGCCGCACCGCCGCGTCGCGCTCGAACAGGTAGAGCAGGTGCCGGAGCGCCCGTCCGCGCGAGGATGTCAGCCCGGGATCGTCGGCGTAAAGCCCGGCGGCCTCCTCCCGCGCCTCGGCCAGCAGCGCCCCGTGCCGGTCCAGTTGCGCGACGCGGAACGTCGGCAAACCCGATTGTTTGGTGCCGATCAACTCGCCCTCGCCGCGCAGCCGCAGGTCCTCCTCGGCGATGTGGAAGCCGTCCTCCGAGCGGCACAGCGTTTCGAGCCGCGCGCCGGCCGTCTCGCCCAGCGGACCCTTGTAGAGCAGCAGGCAGGAGGACTTCGCCCCGCCGCGCCCCACGCGGCCGCGCAGCTGGTGGAGCTGGGACAGACCGAACCGTTCGGCGTGCTCGATCACCATGATGGTGGCCTCCGGCACGTCGACGCCGACCTCGATCACCGTGGTGGCGACGAGGACCTGCGCGCGACCGGCCGCGAAATCCGCGACCGCGGCGTCGCGCTCGGGTCCCTTCATCTGCCCGTGGACGAGGCGGACCCTGTCGCCGAACGCTTCGCGCAGGGCGGCGTAGCGGGCCTCCGCGGCCACGAGGTCAACGGCCTCGCTCTCGTTGACGAGCGGGCACACCCAGTAGGCGCGGGCGCCCTCGGCGACCTGCTTGGCGAGACGCGCCACCACGTCCTCCAGCCGGCCGACCGGGGCCATGCGGGTGTCGATCGGCTGGCGCCCGGCTGGCTTTTCGCGCAAAGCCGACGAGTCCATGTCGCCGAACAGCGTGAGCACCAGCGTGCGCGGGATGGGCGTCGCGGTCATCAGCAGCATGTCGGCCGCGGGGCCTTTCTCCGTCAGCGCCAGGCGCTGCGCCACGCCGAAGCGGTGCTGCTCGTCCACGACGATGAGGCCGAGGTCGGCGAAACGGACGGGCTCCTGGAAGAGCGCGTGGGTGCCGATCACCAGGGAAACCCGCCCTTCGGCGAGCTCGTCCAGGGTGCGGGCGCGCTCGGCCGGCTTGTCGCGCCCGGTGAGCAGCGCCACGCTCAGCCCCGTCCGCGCGCCGATCGCCGACAGGCGCTCGTGGTGCTGGCGGGCGAGGATCTCGGTGGGTACCATCAAGGCCGCCTGCCGCCCGGCCTCCACCGCGGTCGAGGCCGCGAGCATCGCCACGATCGTTTTCCCCGAACCCACGTCGCCCTGCAGCAGCCGCAGCATGCGCTTGGGGGCCGCCATGTCGGCGCGGATGTCGCCCAGCGCCGCACGCTGGCCGTCCGTGAGCGTGAAGGGCAGGGCGGCCTCGATCCGGCCCGAAAGCTCGCCCGTGCCGGTGGTGGCCCGACCGCCCGTGTCGCGCATCCGCCCCCGCACGGCCGCGAGCGCGAATTGCGTGGCGAGCAGTTCGTCGTAGGCCAGCCGCTCCAGTCCCGGGGCGTGCGCCTCGATGGACTCGGGCGAAGCCGGCCGGTGCAGCGCGCGCAACGCGTCCGCGAAGCTGGGCCAGCCCCGCAGAATGGTCCGGTTCGGCTCCAACCATTCGGGCAGGGTCGGGACGCGCTCGACCGCCGCCTCGATCATCTTCGCCAGGACGCGCGGGTAGAGCCCCTCCGTGAGTCCGTAGACGGGCTCGACGGGGGCGAGGGCGTCGACCTCCTCCTCGGTCATGACGCGGTCGGGATGCACCATCTGCAGCCTCCCGTCGTAGAGCTCCAGCTTTCCCGAGACCCATCGGGTGACGCCCACGGGCATCGCCTTCTCGACCCACGCGAAGTTGTTGAGGAAAAATACGAGCGTGACGTCGCCCGTGTCGTCCTCGACCAGCACCTTGTAGGGCCCTTTGGCCTTCGCGGGCGGCCGGTGGGCCACGACGCGCACATCGAGCACCACGACCTGGTCGCGGGGCGCCTCCGCGATTTTCGGGCGGGCGCGACGGTCGATGGTGCCCGTAGGCAGGTGCAGCACCAGATCCACCAAGCGCGCGGGCTGCCCGTTGCGGCCGACGAGGCGGTCCAGCAGCGGCACGGTCTTCGGCCCGACCCCGCGCAGGGTCGCGGCGGGGGCGAACAGCGGGTTGAGCTCGGACGGGCGCATGGAAGGGGCGAGGGCCGCGGGGTCGTGCTGGCAACCTGGGGAAGGCTCGCTATATAGGCTGATCGGGTGCCGTACAATCGGCGCCGCGCGGTCGAGAGGTCCTCGCATGCCGGGTTTGGAGCCGACGGACGCCGAAGCAGGCGTCCGGCGGAAGCGCCTTGTTTTCCGCGCCTGGCATCGCGGCACGCGGGAGATGGCCCTGATCATGGGCCAGTTCGCGGATCGTCACGCCGCCGCCCTCAGCGACGCGGAAGTCGACGAGTTCGAAGCGCTCATGGAAGCGCCCGACCCTGAAATCTACCTGTGGATCACCGGCACGGTCCCCACGCCCGCCAATTACGACACGGCCCTTCTGCGCCGCCTCCGCGCCTTCCATACCGTTCCGGGACCCTTGCATGGCTGACGCACGACTGGCCTCCCGCGCGAACGCAGCGGCGAGGCAGGCGCAGCTTCTCGACGTCGCGCGCGTCACCCGGACCGTGGAGAAGAAGGGCAGCCTGACGCTCAGCCACGTGCCGGACGGCTTCGACGCCTTCGTGGCGGCCGACCTGGTGCGCGCCCTGGCCCGCACGGGCAAGGAGCGGCCGGCCGTGCTGGTGCATGTGGCGCGCGAAGGCCAGCGCGCCCAGGCCTTCCGCGACGCGCTCGCCTTCGCGGCGCCCGACGTCGAGATCCTCGATTTCCCCGCCTGGGATTGCCAGCCCTACGACCGGGTGTCGCCGCAGGCTGCCATCGAAGCCCGCCGCATGACGGTGCTGTCGCGGCTCGCGCGCTCGAAATCCTCCGCCGAGCGGCCCCGCCTCGTGTCCACCACGGTCAGCGCGCTGGTGCAGCGGGTGCCGCCGCGCAGCGCCGTCGCGGCGGAGTCCTTCTCGGCCGCGCCCGGCAATTCGGTGGCGACCGACGACCTCTTGGCCTGGCTCGAAAGCAACGGCTTCCTGCGCTCGGGCACCGTCCACGACACGGGCGAGTACGCGGTGCGCGGCGGCATCGTCGACCTGTTCGCGCCCGCCATGCCGCAGCCGGTGCGGCTCGACTTCTTCGGCCACACGCTGGAATCGATCCGCACCTTCGACCCCGAAACGCAGCGCTCCACCGGGCAGATGCGGGCGCTCGACCTCGTGCCCATGAGCGAGGTGCAGCTCACCAGCGACACGATGCGCCGCTTCCGCCAGGCCTACCTCGCAACCTTCGGGGCGCAGACGCGCGGCGACCTCCTCTACGACGCCGTCAGCGAAGGGCGGCGCCACCAGGGCATGGAGCACTGGCTGCCCCTGTTCTACGGCGGGATGGACACGCTGCTCGACTACGTGGACGGCGCGGCCCTGATGTTCGATCCGCTGACCGACGAGGCCGTGGCCGAGCGGTTCAAGGTGGTGATCGACCACCACGACGCGCGGCGGGACAGCCAGTCCAAGCCCATGGCGACCGTCTACAAGCCGCTTCCCGCCGACGCCCTCTACATGACCGAGGACGAGTGGGCAAAGCGGCTCGGCACGGTGCCGGTGCTGCGGGTGACCCCCTTCGACGGCCCCGAGTCCGGCGACGTGCTCGACTGCGGCGGGCGTCCCGGCCGCAGCTTCGCGGCCGAGCGCGCGGACGAGGCTGCCAATGTCTTCGATGCGGCCGTCGCGCACGTGCGCGACCTGCAGGCGGCGGGCCGGGCCGTGATCCTGGCCGGCTGGAGCGACGGCTCGCGCGAGCGGCTGCGCACCGTGCTGGCCGAGCACGGGCTGAAGAAGGTCGAGCCGATCTCTTCCCTCTCGCAGGCCATGGGCCTGCCGAAGGGGACGGCCGCGGTCGCGGTGATCGGCCTGGAGGTGGGCTTCGAGGCGGGCGACCTCGCGGTCGTGGGCGAGCAGGACATCCTGGGCGACCGCCTGATCCGCAACCGCAAGAAGACGCGGCGCGCGCAGGACTTCCTGCAGGACGTCGCCGCGCTCGGCGCCGGCGACCTCGTGGTGCACGTCGACCACGGCATCGCCCGCTTCGTGGGGCTGAAGTCGATCACGGTGACAGGTGCGCCGCACGACTGCCTGGAGCTGCACTACGCGGGTAACGACAAGCTGTTCCTGCCGGTCGAGAACCTGGAGCTGCTGTCCCGCTACGGCAACGAGGACAACGACGCGGTGCTGGACCGGCTCGGCGGCGCGGGCTGGCAGTCGCGCAAGGCGCGGATGAAGAACCGCATTCGCGAGATCGCGCACGGCCTCATCAAGATCGCGGCCGAGCGCGCCGTCCGCACGGCCCCGAAACTGGCGCCGCCCGAAGGGCTCTACGACGAGTTCTGCGCGCGCTTCCCCTTCGACGAGACGGAGGACCAGGCGGCGAGCATCGAGGCCGTGCTGGAGGATCTGGCGTCCGGCCGACCGATGGACCGGCTGGTGTGCGGCGACGTGGGCTTCGGCAAGACCGAGGTGGCGCTGCGCGGCGCGTTCGCGGCCGCCATCAATGGCGTGCAGGTGGCCGTCGTCGTGCCCACCACGCTGCTGGCGCGCCAGCACTTCAAGACCTTCTCGCAGCGGTTCGCGGGCCTGCCCATCAAGGTCGCGCAGATGTCGCGTATGGTGACCGGCAACGAATTGAAGGCCATCAAGGCGGGCGTCGCGGATGGAACGGTGGACATCGTGGTGGGCACCCACGCGGTGTTCGGCAAGACGGTGGGCTTCAAGGACCTCGGCCTCGTGGTCATCGACGAGGAGCAGCATTTCGGCGTCGCGCATAAGGAGCGGCTCAAGGACCTGCGCGCCGAGATCCACGTGCTGACGCTGTCCGCCACCCCCATCCCGCGCACGCTGCAGCTCGCGATGACGGGGGTGCGCGACCTCTCGATCATCGCGACGCCGCCGGTCGACCGGCTGGCCGTGCGGACCACCATCTCGCCCTTCGACGAGCTGATGATCCGCGAGGCGCTGCTGCGCGAGCGCTACCGCGGCGGCCAGTCCTTCTACGTGTGCCCGCGCATCGAGGACCTGGAGGAAGCGGCGAGCTTCCTGCGCCAGAGCGTGCCGGAGGTGAAGTTCGTCACCGCGCACGGCCAGATGAGCCCGACCGAGCTGGAAGCCAAGATGACGGCCTTCTACGAGGGCCAGTACGACGTGCTGCTCGCGACCGCGATCGTCGAGTCGGGCCTCGACATCCCGCAGGCGAACACGCTCGTGGTCAACCGCGCCGACCTGTTCGGGTTGGCGGCGCTCTACCAGCTTCGCGGCCGGGTGGGACGGTCCAAGACGCGCGCCTACGCGCTCTTCACCTATCCGACCGAGAAGCAGATCACCCCGCAGGCCGAGAAGCGCCTGAAGGTGCTGCAGTCGCTCGATACGCTGGGCGCGGGCTTCGAGCTCGCGAGCCACGACCTCGACATCCGCGGCGCCGGAAACCTGCTGGGCGACGAGCAATCGGGCCACATCAAGGAGGTCGGCTACGAACTCTACCAGCAGATGCTGCGCGACGCGATCGAGGCGCTGCAGGCCGGCGCCGCGGGCGCGGACGAGCCGCTCGCGGAGGAAGCGTGGTCGCCGACCATCACGGTGGACGTGCCGGTCACCATCCCGGAACACTACGTGGCCGACCTGTCGCTCCGGCTGACCCTGTACCGCCGTCTCTCGACGCTGCAGACCGACGAGGAGATCGAGACTTTCGGGGCGGAACTGATCGACCGCTTCGGGCCGCAGCCCGACGAGGTCCGGCAGTTGCTCAAGCTCACGCAGGTCAAGGCCCTGTGCCGCCGGGCGCACGTCGAGAAGGTCGACGCCGGCCCCCGCGGCGTGGTCATCGCCTTCCGCGACAATTCCTTCGCCGACCCGCAGGGCCTGGTGAGGCTGGTGCAGAAGGAGGGTCCGCGCGCCAAGGTGCGTCCCGACATGCGGGTGGCGTTCATGCGTGACTTCAACACGCCCGAACAAAGGCTTGATGGAACGCGGGCGATCCTGCGGACCCTTGTCGGCATCGCCGAGAAGAAGGCCGCCTAGCCGGCACGAGAGAGGAGGTCGACGTGGCCGGACGACGCTTCCACCTGGGCTGGTTCCTGAGCAACAGCTTCGGGGTCCACGCCTGGAACCAGCCCTGGGGCGGCACGCTCGCACGCGACTGGACGCAGCCGGACATGCACGTCGACCTGGCGCGCGCACTGGAGCGCGCCTGCTTCGACCTGCTGCTGCTTGAAGACTCGTCCTTCGTGCCCGACAGCTACGGCGGGTCGACGAAATTCTATCTCGAGCGCGCCTCGCGGGCGCCCAAGAACGACCCGCTGCCGCTTGTGCCGCTCCTCGCGCAGGCGACGACGCACCTCGGGATCGTGCCGACGGTGTCGACCTCCTTCTACCCACCCTTCCTGCTCGCGCGCCTGATCGCCACGCTCGACCTGATGTCGAAGGGCAGGGTGGGGTGCAATTTCGTGACCTCGACCAGCGCTCGCGCGGCGCAGAATTTCGGGCTCGACGATCACATCGAGCACGACCTCCGCTACGAGATGGCGGACGAGTTCGTGGACGTGGTCGCGAAGCTCTGGTCCTCGTGGGACGCCGATGCCGTGATGATGGACCGCGAGGCGGGCGTGTTCGTCGACCATGAGAAGGTCCGCCCGATCGACCACAGGGGACGGTTCTTCGCCTCGCGCGGACCGCTCAACACCGCGCGCTCGCCGCAGGGCCGCCCCGTCCTGGTGCAGGCGGGCGGCTCGCCGCAGGGGCGGGCGTTCGCCGCCAGGCACATGGACGTCGTGGTGGCCGCGGTGGGCACCGTCGAAGCCATGAAGGTATTTCGGGCCGACATGCGCGCGCGGCTCGCCGCGGAGGGCAGGGCGCCGGACGACTGCAAGGTCCTCTTCGCGATCTCGCCGACGCTGGGCGAAACGGACGACGAGGCCCGGCGTCGTCACGCCCGCAAGCAGGACGCGCGGCGGGCCGCGCCGGAGGAAACCCTGGCCATGATGGCGAGCCTCACCGACATCGACTTCTCACGCTACGGCTTGGACGAGCCGCTCGAAGCGCTGACCACCAACGGCCAGCAGGGGACCCTCAAGCAGTTTCTGGCGCAGGGCCGGACGCTGCGGGAGATCGCCGCCAGCTACCAATGGGGACTGGAAGACCTCGTGGGCACGCCGGACAGCGTGGCGGACACGATGGGCGAGATCATGGATGAGGTCGGGGGTGACGGCTTCATGATCTACGCGCCGATCACGCGCAGGACGATCGCCGAGATCACCGACGGCCTCGTGCCCGCGCTGCAACGTCGCAGGATGGTCCGCGAGGCTTACGCCCACGACCACCTTCGAGACACGCTGCTCGAATTCTGACGGGAGCTGCCGGCCCGTCGCCGTACCATCGTCAGGGTTGCGGCAACGCCTTCAGCTTCACGGGACGCAGCAGAAAAGAGGGGACGTGATCGCCCAGACCGATGACGGGTGGCCCGTCATCCTCATGGAATCTACGCCTTCCAGCATCGGCCTGTTGCGGTCGGGGTGAGCGGATCGCAGGGGCGGGCCTTTCGGGAGCTGCCGCCCGCTCGACCGGCGCCGGAGGACGATCCACCGGAGCTCTGGCCCGATCGCGTCCCGCGTCTCGCGCACCCTCTCTCCGCGAACGCTCCGGCCGGCCACGGCGACCGCGGTCGGACCGCTGCTCGTCGTCGTCATCGGCGGCGAGGGGATCGGCGTCGGGAACCTGATCGAGCGTCGCGCCGCGCCAGTCGATCTTGCGCTGGATCAGCTTCTCGATCTCGTCGATGTACTTCTGGTCGCTCCGGGTCACGATGGACAGCGCCGTCCCCAGCCGTCCCGCGCGGCCCGTACGGCCGATCCGGTGGACGTAGTCCTCGGCGTGGGTTGGCACGTCGAAGTTGAACACGTGGCTGACGTCCGGAATGTCGAGGCCGCGGGCCGCGACGTCCGAACACACCAGCAGGCTGACGACGCCGTTACGGAAGGCGTCGAGCGAGGTCATGCGTGCCCGCTGGTCCATGTCACCGTGCAAGGCGCCGACCGAGAAGCCGTGCTTCTCTAACGACTTGCTGAGCAGCGCCACGTCGCGCTTGCGGTTGGAGAAGATGATGGCGTTCTTGAAACTATCCGCCCCGCGGATCAGCTGCCGCAGCGTTTCGCGCTTGGCCGATCCCGGCCCGGAGGCCACGAGCCCCTGGGTGATCGTGTCACCCGTCGAGGCCGCCCGCGCCACTTCCAGCCGCACCGGGTTGTGCAGGAACTGCTCGGTCAGCCGGGTGATCTCCGGCGGCATGGTGGCCGAGAAGAACAGCGTTTGCCGCGTGAATGGCACCATCTTGCAGATGCGCTCGATGTCCGGGATGAACCCCATGTCGAGCATGCGGTCCGCCTCGTCGATGACGAGGATCTCGATACCGGTCAGCAGCAGCTTGCCGCGTTCGAAGAAGTCGAGGAGGCGACCCGGCGTGGCGATCAGCACATCCGCGCCGCGCATGATCTTGGCTTCCTGGTCGCCGAAGGACACGCCGCCGATCAGCAGCGCCACGTTGATCTTGTGGTTGGCGCCGTATTTGTTGAAGGCTTCCTCGACCTGCGCGGCCAGTTCGCGGGTCGGCTCCAGGATAAGCGTGCGCGGCATTCGGGCCCGTGCGCGACCCTGTTCCAGCCTGCAGATCATCGGCAGGGTGAAGGCCGCCGTCTTGCCCGTGCCGGTCTGGGCGATGCCGAGAACGTCGCGACCGGTGAGGGCTACGGGGATCGCCTGCTCCTGGATCGGAGTCGGCGTCGTGTAGCCGGACGACTCCACCGCCTTGAGGACTTTTTCGCTCAGGCCGAGTTCGTTGAAATGCATCTACTCTTCATATTTTCGAGAGAACGACGGGAGAACACGTGCGGCTTTGGAAAAACCGCGTCCACGTCGATCACCCTCGTGGGGAAGAGAACGGGGACTGTTCAGCGCTTTCATGCAGGCATGTAAGGACTTGCGCGCCCGAGTCAATGGTGAGCACTTCTCGGGCGCGGCGCATCAACAGCAGTGTTTAATGTAGAGCTTCGGCCGATCCAATTGACTTGGCTGTCATCGGTCAGATGTCCACCAGGTCGCCCGCCGCCGGGGCCCGCTCCTGGATGAAGGCGAAGCGCGCCTCTGGCTTGTTCCCCATCAGCCGCTCCACCGCGCCCGCCGTCCCGTCCTGCTCGCCCTCCGCGATCACCACCTTGAGCAGGGCACGTTTGGCGGGGTCCATCGTGGTCTCCTTGAGGTCCCGCATCGGCATCTCGCCCAGGCCCTTGAAGCGGCTGACCTCCACCTTGGTCTTGCCGCTCAGCTTGCGCATGAGTTCCGCCTTGTGACGGTCGTCGCGCGCGTAGACGGATTTGGTACCCTGCGTCAGGCGGAAGAGCGGGGGGACCGCGATGTAAAGGTGCCCGGCCTCGATAAGCTTGGGCATCTGCCGATAGAAATAGGTGATCAGCAGCGAGGCGATGTGGGCGCCGTCGACGTCGGCGTCCGTCATGATGATGACCTTGTCGTAGCGGAGCTCCGCCTGCTTGTAGTGGGCGCCCGTGCCGCAGCCGAGCGCCTGGGCGAGGTCGGCCAGCTGCTGGTTGCCCGCGAGCTTGTCGCGGGTGGCGTTGGCGACGTTGAGGATCTTGCCCCGGAGCGGCAGCACGGCCTGGCTCGCGCGGTCGCGCGCCTGCTTGGCCGAGCCGCCCGCCGAGTCGCCCTCCACGATGAACAGTTCCGACCCTTGCGCCGAGCCGTTGGCGCAGTCCGCCAGCTTGCCGGGCAGGCGCAGCTTCCGGGTGGCGGACTTGCGCGCCACGTCCTTCTCGGCGCGGCGGCGCGCCCGCTCGTCGGCCCGCTCGATCGACCAGTCGAGGAGTTTCGCGGCTTGCGAGGGCGCGGCCGCGAGCCAGTGGTCGAAGGCGTCGCGTACCGCCGCGTCGACGATGCGCGAGGCTTCGAGGGTTTGCAGCCGTTCCTTGTTCTGGCCCTGGAACTCCGGCTCGCGGATGAAGATGGACAGCATGGCGGTGCAGGTCGCCATGACGTCGTCGGCCGTCACCGCGGCCACGCGCTTGGCCTGGCCCACCCGCTCGGCGTGGTCGCGCAGGCCGCGGAGCAGGGCGCTGCGCAGCCCGGCCTCGTGGCTGCCGCCGTTCGGCGTGGGGATCGTGTTGCAGTAGGAGCGGACGGCCCCGTCCTCCTCGGCGAGCCAGCTCACGGCCCATTCGACCGAGCCGTGACTGCCGGACTTCGTGACCTTGCCCGTGAACGGTTGCTCGTTGACCAGCGGCTTGCCTTCGACCTCGCGGGCGAGAAAGTCCTTGAGGCCGCCGGGAAAGCGGAACGACGCCTCCGCGGGGACGTCCGATCCCGGTTCGATCCGCTCCGGCGCGCAGCGCCAGCGGATCTCCACGCCACCGAACAGGTAGGCTTTGGACCGCGCCATGCGCAGCAGGCGCGCCGGATCGAGCGCCGCGCCCTCCCCGAAGATGGTCGGGTCCGGCCGGAAGCGCACCCGCGTGCCGCGTCTGTTCTGCACCCGGCCGAGCGTTTCGATCGGCCCCAGCGGGGTACCTCGCTCGAACACCTGCCGGTAGAGCACCTGCCCGCGCGCGACCTCCACCTCCAGCCGGTCCGACAGGGCGTTGACGACCGACACGCCCACCCCGTGCAGGCCGCCCGAGGTCTGGTAGGCGCCCGAATCGAATTTGCCCCCCGCGTGCAGCGTCGTCATGATGACTTCGAGGGCCGACTTGCCCGGATATTTCGGATGCGGGTCGACCGGGATGCCGCGCCCGTTGTCGGTCACGACGACGAAGTCGGCCTCCACGACGACCTCGATGAAGGTGGCGTGCCCCGCCACCGCCTCGTCCATGGCGTTGTCGATCACCTCGGCGAACAGGTGGTGCAGGCCGGCGGCGTCGGTGCCACCGATGTACATGCCGGGGCGCCGCCGCACCGGCTCCAGCCCTTCAAGCACCTCGATAGACGCCGCGGTGTAGTCGGCCTCGCCCGGCGTGGACAGGCTTGATCGCTCCGGGGCGGAGCGCCTGGCACCCGTCCGCCCGTTGCGTCCCTCGACCTGCAGGGCAGCTGTGCCGTCGAAGAGGTCGTCGCTCTGGGTCATGCGGCTTGCGTTCCGAATCATGCGATCTTTGGCGTCCCTGTTGTACCGTGACATCCGAACAAATAGGAAACAACGGCGGCGTTCGCGACCGTTTCTTCCGGGGTGACCGACCTGTCCGATTCGATGCGAAGTCCGTTCCTGGCTGTGCGACGTTCTATGCAGGAGCGGTTCTGGGCGGCGCGGCTCGATCCCGCCGGCGAGGTGCGGGCCGCGGCCATCAGCCAGAGGCTCGGCCTGTCGGACCTGCTCGCCCGGGTCGTGGCGGGGCGCGGGCAGACCGCAGAAACCTGCGAGGCCTTCCTCAACCCCACCCTGCGCGACGGGCTGCCCGACCCGAACGGCCTCAGCGGGATGCAGGCCGCGGTGGACCGGCTCGTCTGCGCCGTGGAGCGAGCCGAGACCGTGGCGATCTTCGGCGACTACGACGTCGACGGCGCCTGCTCGGCCGTGCTGCTCGCCGACTACCTCGCCGCCGCCGGGCTGCGCCCCGCGATCCACATCCCCGACCGGATCTTGGAAGGCTACGGCCCCAATGTCCCGGCGGTGGCGGCGCTGGCGCGCGGGGGCGCGAGCCTCTTGGTGACGGTCGATTGCGGCACCACGGGCACCGAGGCACTCGATCACGCGCGTGATATCGGGCTCGACTGCGTGGTGATCGACCACCACCAGGCCCCGGCCGACCTTCCCCCCGCTTGCGCGGTGGTCAACCCGAACCGCCAGGACGACCTGTCCGGCCTCGGCCACCTGTGCGCGGCGGGCGTGGTGTTCCTCGTTCTCGTGGGCCTGCACCGCGCCTTGAAGGCGCGCGGGTTCTGGACGGGGCGGGCCACGCCCGACCTGCTGGAGGCACTGGACCTCGTGGCACTGGCGACCGTCGCCGACGTGGTGCCGCTCGCGGGCCTGAACCGCGCCTTCGTGACCAAGGGCCTCGCGGTGATGCGGCTGCGTCGCCGCCCGGGCCTGGCGGCGCTGTTCGACGTGGCCGGGACGAGCGGCCCTCCCACGGCCTTCCATCTCGGCTTCCTCGTCGGCCCGCGGATCAATGCCGGAGGGCGCATCGGCGACGCGGGGCTCGGTGCCCGCCTGCTCCTCACCCGCGATCCCGGCGAGGTCCGCGGGATGGCGGAGCAACTCGACGGCCTCAACCGCGAGCGCCGTGGGATCGAGGGCGAGGCGCTCGCGCAGGCCGAAGCACTCCTGGCCTCGTCCTTCGCAACGATCGCGGACGGCGCCGCCGTCGTGGTGAGCGGCGCCGGGTGGCATCCTGGCGTCGTCGGCCTCGTCGCGGCGCGGCTGCGGGAGCGCCATGAG
Source organism: uncultured Lichenihabitans sp. (assembly GCA_964243405.1). Taxonomy (GTDB): domain Bacteria; phylum Pseudomonadota; class Alphaproteobacteria; order Rhizobiales; family Beijerinckiaceae; genus Lichenihabitans. The sequence goes on from CAXTFJ010000004.1 coordinate 20,067, forward strand.
CGGCCCGCCTTCGCGATCGCCCACCAGGGCGGGGCGCTCGGCACCGGCTCGGGCCGCTCGATCCCGGGCGTCGACCTGGGTCGCGCGGTGCGGCTCGCGGTGGACCGCGGGCTGCTAGTGAAAGGCGGCGGTCACGCCATGGCGGCGGGCATCACGATCGAGGTGGCGCGCATCGAGGCCTTCGAGGCCTTCCTGCGCGACCACGTCGGCGAGGCCGTCGCACTGACCCGCCGCGACACCGTTTTCGAGCTCGATGGTGCGCTGTCGGCCGCCGCTGCCACACCCGACACCGTCGACCTCATCGAACGAGCGGGACCGTTCGGCAGCGGCAATCCCGAACCCGTTTTCGCCTTCGCGTCGCATCGTCTGGCGTCTGTGCGACCCGTCGGAGCCGACCACCTCCGGTTGGCGCTGACTGGTCCCGATGGAACCCGACTGAACGGGATCGCCTTCCGGGCCGCCTCCAGCCCGCTCGGCGCCGCGCTCCGAAGCGCCGAAGGCACGCTCATCCACGTCGCAGGCTCGCTCGCACTCAACCATTGGGGGAACCGCACGGGAACCGAACTGCGGGTCGTCGATGCGGCGCATCCGGACCTCGGCCGCGCGCGCTGAGCGCATCGCGCTTGTCACCAACCGGACCCTTGCTATATGAGGGCTTCGGCGGGGGAAATCGACGCCGAACGTCCCTTCCCCACCGGTTGCGCCCATCGTCTAGCGGTCCAGGACGTCGCCCTTTCACGGCGAAAACAGGGGTTCGATTCCCCTTGGGCGCGCCAAGCGACATCCGGTTGTCAATCCAGCCCACCAAAGTCAATGACTTCAGCCCCTCCGGCCCGCTTGCACCGCGGCCGGATGCGTAACACCGGGCATAATAAGGCTGACGCCATGGGCATCTCGAACCATCTTGGCGCTCGAAACGGCGGGTCCCTGTCCGTACGTCGCGTCCTGGAAGACCTCTGAGCCGCGTTCCCGTTCCCCGCAGGCCACTCCGCAGCCAGCCCCCGCTTCTCCGACCGGTCAAAGAAGCCGACCTGCCGCGCGCCGGCGGGAGGCTCAAGGGCTGCCGGGCCAAGTGGGTAGAGGACCTGACCAAGGCGAAGGCATTCCGGCCCGACTGTCTCGACGACATGGACCAGACAATCGCGGCTTTCGAAGCTCATGCCGGGGTGTCCGACATTGGCGACGCCGTCGGGTAGACACAATTGGTCATCGGCAACGTCGATCCGGTTTCGTCCAAATATGCTTGAGGACAACTTGCCTCAGCCTGACTGGTTGAGCGTATAATCTGCCATTCCCGACCAGTCCTTGTCGCCTAGGCCGGCGTCGACGGCCGCCGTCATGCGCGTGCGCACCGCGTCCAGCATCGGCAGGGTCTTGCCCGCCTTCCCGGCCGCCGCGGTGGCGAGCCGCAGGTCCTTGAGGCCGAGCTGCATGCGGAAGCCCGGCTCGTAGTCGCCCTTGGCGATCTTGGCGCTGTAGCTCTCGTAGGAGCGGCCCGAAAACAGCGTTCCCAGGATCAGCTCGAAGAAGGCTTCCGGCGCCACGCCGTTGTCCCGCGTGAGCACGACCGCCTCCGCCATCGCCTCGATCGCCATGGTGATCATCATGTTGCCGGCGATCTTGGCGGCGTTGGCCTGCTTGGGGTCCTCGCCCATGACCCAGGTCTTCTTGCCGAGCGCGTCGAGCAGCGAACGCACCCGGGCCACCGCCTCGGGCTTGCCCGCCGCCATGATGTTGAGCTGCCCCGCCTCGGCCACGTCCGGTCGCCCGAACACCGGCGCCGACACGTAGCCCACGCCGGCCTCGGCGTGCCGGGCCGCAAGCTCGTCGGCGAAGTCGACCGAGATGGTGGAGGTCACGACGTGCACGGTGCCCGCGCGCGCTGTGCCGAGGACGCCGCCGTCCAGCAGCACCGCGCGGATCGCGGGGTCGTCCGACAGCATGGTAAACACCACGTCCGCCGCGAAGGCCTCGGCGACCGAAGCCGCCCTCATCACGCCCTCGACCACCGAGCCGGCGTCCGACGAACGATTCCAGGCCCGGACCCGATGGCCCGCCTTGACGAGGTTGCGCGCCATCGCGCGCCCCATCGCGCCCAAACCGATAAAGCCGACATCCATCACCGTTCTCCCACGTTGGGTTGATCGTTCGCGTGCGACGTGAGCCAGCGCAGCACCGGGCGAGTGCCTCGTCCGAGTTCTGCTGACCACCATCGACCTCGGCGTGGCGGAGGTGGCGGCTCGCCGCGGTTTCGCCCGGGTGGCGCATTTCGGGACCGCTCTCCCCCGGCGATTCGGCCTGTTGCCCACGGTGTTCCGCCACGAGCGCCGCTGACCAGTCCACCGAATACGACGTGTCCGGTGATCCACGCCGGTTGAGAGCACCGTCGCGGCGGTCATCGGTTCAGGAACGCGACGACGGCCTTGTCGAGCGGCGCGGCGCATTCCTCCGGGAGCCAATGGCCGCATCCCGGAAGGGAGAGGCCTTCCACGTCGGTCGCGTACTGCCTGACCTGTTCGGCCTCCTTTTCCGCGAAGCCGCCGTGGCCGCCGCCGCCGATGGCCAGCACCGGCATCGCGAGCTTGGTCCGGGCGAGAGGCGCGTCCCGCCGTGCGGTCTCGTTCAGCGCCCGGTAGTACTCGAGGGCGGCGTGCAGGCTGGCGGGCTTGGCGTAGGACCGGGCGTAGAGGTCGAGCAGGTCGGGCGTGAAGACCTCCGTGTTGGTGGCGTGGACCTTGATGAAGTGCTCGAAGAAGAAGCGCTCCCGACCGGTGATCAAGGTCTCGGCCAGCTCGTCGCCCGCGGCGAAGAAGCTGAAGTGCCAGACGAGCGACTCGCCCTGCGGCGTGAAGGCCGGGTACTGGTAAAGGCTGTCGTCCGGGATGGGCGCTTCCATGTAGACGATGCGCCGAATGGCCTGCTGGTGCGCGACCGCCATCGGGTAGGTGTTCCAGATGCCGATGTCGTGGGCGACGAGGTCGAACCGGCCCGCGCCCGCGAAGCTCTCGGCGAGCCCGTAGAGGAGAGGAGCCACGTCCTGCCCCGCGTAGGAGCGGGGCGGCGCCGACTGCCCGAGGCCCGGCAGGTCCGGCGCGACCACCGTGTGGTTCTTGGCCAGCAGCGGCATCAGCTGGCGCCACTCGTACCAGCTCTGCCCGAAGCCGTGCACGAGCAGCACGAGCGGCCCCGAGCCGCCCTTCACGTAGTGGAGTTTCACGCCATCGACGTCCCGGTAGGCGCTCTCGAAACCGGCAGGGACCGGGAATTCCTCCGCCGCGAGGGCGGGCGCCGCCGCGAGCGCCAGGGCGATGACGGCCAGGCGTTTGAAGAGGCGAAGCGGCATTGTCGTGTCTCCGTCAGGGCTGAGTCGGTTTGGGATCGTCGGCGTCGGGAGCCGCGTGGTGCGGGCGGGCTCGAGGTAGCATCATCCCGCCAAGCGTGCGCGGCGCGGCCCGGGCGGGAAGGCATGCGTCCGAGCGGACCAGGCCGTCGTGAAGGCGACGGCCAGGAGCACCAGCGGAGCCGCGGGAAGCGCGGCTGCGCCGACATCATCGAGCAGCAGGCCGCCGATGACGCCGCCGCCGGCGATCGCCGCGTTCCAGGCCGTCGTCACCATGGCCTGCGCGACGTCGGTGCCTTCGCCCGCCGCATCGGCCGAGGCGGTCTGGATCAGCGTCGCCGCGCCGCCGAACGTCAGGCCCCACACCGCGACCGCGGCGACCACGACCCACCGCGAGCGTCCACCGACGAGGAGAACCGCCGCGACACCCGCGAACACGGCGATGCTCACGAGGACCGAGGCGCGCGCCCGGTCGTCGACGAGCCGGCTGACACCCCAGAGACCGCCGAGGGCCGCGACGCCGAACACCAGGAGGACGGAGTCCACGTGGCCGCCGAGCCCGGACAGGGCGGCGAATGGTGCGACGTAGGTGTAGAGCACGTTGTGCGCGAGCATCCAGGCGACGACGACGGCCAGGGTGGGCCGGATGCCCGGCATCCCGAACACGCGCCGGATCGAGGGGCGTCGTTCCGCTCCCTGGCCCGGGAAGTCCGGCACCGCCCAGAGCACCCAGCCGATCAGCAGCACCGAGAGCGCCGACATGGCCAGGAAGGCCGACCGCCAGCCGGCGACGCCACCCAGCAGCGATGCGGCGGGTGTTCCGAACGACAGCGCGATCGGCGTGCCGATCATCGCGAGCGCCAAGCCGCGCCCCTGGAGCTGGCGCGGCACCATGCGCCGCGCGTAGCCGGCGATGATGCCCCAGGCGAGACCGGCCGCGACGCCGGCCATGAAGCGGGCGATCAAGGTCAGACCGTAGCGGGTCGAGACCGCGGTGACGGTGTTGAAGACGAGGAAACCTACGATGGATGTCAGCAGGACGGGGCGCCGCCGAAACCCTTGCGTGCCCGCGGTCAGGGGAATGGCGGCCAGAAGCGAGCCGGCTGCGTAGGCTGTGACGAGCTGCCCCGCGGCAGCGTTCGACACGCCGAGGCCCTCGCCGATCAGCGGAAGCAGGCCGGCCGGCATCGTCTCGGTCATGATGGCGGTGAAGCCCGTCATCGCGAGAGCCAGCAGGCCGGCCACCGGCAGCCGTTCGGTGGCGCGGGCCGCCGCAATGGTTTGATCGACAGCTTGCACGACCATGCAGCGGCCCTTTCGGTTCGACATGTGGCTCGAATGATCCGTAAGTCGGACGGCTGCGGCGGCTTGTCAAGGACTTGTGGACCGACCATTTCGGATATCACGGTTTCAACAGGAGAGGATGATGCCGAGAACGGGTCGCCCGCGAGAGTTCGATAGGGCCGTTGCACTCGCGCACGCGATGCACCTGTTCTGGGAGCACGGCTACGAGGCGACCTCGTTGAGCCAGTTGAAGGGCGCGATGGGCGACCTGTCGAGCGCGAGTTTCTACGCCGCGTTCCGGTCCAAGGAGGCGCTCTTCGACGAGGCGCTCGCGGCCTATCTCGCGACCCACGGGCAGGTCATGGCGCCATTGGCGGACGCCGCACTCCTGCCCCGCGAGGCGATCGAGGCCACGCTGCGCGGATCGGCGCGGATGCAGAGCGGCACCACCCACCCGCGAGGGTGCATGCTCGTCGTGTCGGCGGTGACCTGCGCGCCGGACAACCGGCACGTGCAGGCCCGGCTCGTGACCGAGCGCGGCCGCAACCGCGCCGCCTTCCTGGCCCGTGTCACGGAGGCGATCGCGTCCGGTACGCTGCCCGTCGCGACCGAGGCTGTGGCGCTCGCCGCGATGTTCGACACGTTCCTGATGGGCCTGTCGACGCAGGCGCGCGACGGCGTCCCGGCAACGGCGCTCGACGCGGCCGTTTCACAGATCATGACCGTCTGGGACGGCTTGGCGGCCTCACGGGGTGAAAAAGAGGGAGCGCAACCAGCCAAGCTGCGGCCCAAGCTGAGCGACCAATAGGTGTCGGGCCGCGTGACCGACGCGAACAGATCCGTGCGGCCCTCGCCGTCGGAGCGGCAGCCGGTGGACGCATCGACAGCCGGCGCGCGACCATTCTATCCTGCACGGAGGTTTGAGGAGAGGCGCGTCGATGGCGGTTGCTCTTGGGATCCGGGTCTGGCGGGGTCTTCTCATCGCGATGGCCTTGGCCTCGATCCACCCCGGCCGGGCAATCGCGCAGCAGAAGGAGCCTCTCAGCCCAGATCGCCTGCAGTCCATGCGGGTCGTGCTGGTCCGCGATCCGCGGCCGGACTGCGGGCCGTCCTGCGCGGAATGGATCGCCGCCCAGGGCATGATCGACGCGACGACGCCGCACCGCTTCGAGCTCGTGCTGAAACAGATCGGCGCGCGCCGGATTCCCGTTTTCGTGGACTCGCCCGGCGGTCTCGTGGACGCCGCCTACGCGATCGGGCGGATGATCAAGGCCCGCCACCTCGACGTGGTCGTCACGCGGACGACGGTCGACACCTGCGCCGCCGGGGACGGAACCTGCAAGCCCTCGCGCGCGGACGGCAGCCTCCCGGGGCACCCGCACGGCGTGGGGTCCATCTGCGCCTCGGCCTGCGTGTTCGTGCTGGCGGCGGGCGAGAAGCGCGAAGCGGCGTCCTGGACCGGCGTGGGCGTCCACCAGATCATCGAAAAAGCGGTTCTGACGCGGGTGCGCCGGTTGTTCAGGGTCACCTCGCGCGTGGTGGACGGACGTCGGGTCGAAGTGAGCCGCACGCTCGTCTCGGTGACGCCGGTGTCGAAGACCAACGTCGTGATCGTGCCGCCGCGGAGCGGCTACGCGAAGGTGACGGCCTATCTCGCGCGGATGGGGATCGGCCCCGGCCTGGTGCCGCTGATGCTGGCCACGCCGCACTCGGACATCCACTGGCTCACCGTGGAGGAGGAAGCCGCGACCGGCATCGTCACGGACCATGTCGATGGCGAGTTCGCGGTGGCGGGAGCCTATGCCCCCGCGCCGCGCGGGCGCGCCGAGCTGAAGATCGACGGCGAGCCGAACCCGCACGTGGGAGACGTGGCCTGGACGTTCGACGAGCCCGGCCGGCCTCCCGCCTACGTCGCGAGGCCCTCGCTCCGAGCCGACGTAAACTTTGCCGAGGCGGCCCTCAAGCTCGCGCTGCGCGTGGACCAGGACGCTCCGGTCGCGGGGCTGCCGTCCTACAATCTCGTGCTGACCATGCTGCCGCCGTCCTCCGGTCCGTTTCAGACCATCACCGCGGCGAGGCTGAGCTACGTCGCGAGCCCGACCCTGCCCGGGGAGGAGATCGCCCTCGGGAGGCTGACGCGCACCGCCGCGGACGCGTACGAGTTCACGTTGGACCGCGACGACCTGGACCACCTGTTCCCACGGCAAGGGCCTGCCGCCCCGCTGTTCACCCTGCGCCTGACGACATCCGATGGCAGGACCGCGGTGGTGTCGTTCGACCGCACGCAGGCCGCCGACCCCGCCATCGAGACCGCGATGAAGCGTTTCCTGAGCCAGGCTTCATCAGGGTCCTGACGACAGTCGCGCGCTCGGACGACACGGCATCCGCAGGTTCAGGACGCTCCATCGGTGGCGCTTCGGTGAGAGATGTGCCGGAACGCGGATCATCGCAGGGCTGACCCGACGGTTTTGATCAGAAACTCAGCCAGGTCACCGGCGGGCTTCGACAGGCGAAGGCTGCCGGCGATCAGCGCCAGTTCGGAAGCCGGGGGAGCGGGAAACCCGTCGGCGGGACCGAGTTGGCGATGGTCGGTCTGCACGGTCTCTTCCGTCAGCAACCCGATCCCGATCCCCGACGCGATGGCGGCCTGCACGCCCGCGAGGCCCTGACCCACGTAGGCGAGCCTCCACCGCCGGCCGAGGCTTTCGACCGCCTCGACGGCACGGTCTCGATAGATGCAGCCTTGCGGGAAGAGCGCGAGCGGCAGCGGGTCGGCCGCGAGGTCGGCGGTGGCACCCGCGACCCAGGTCAGCCGCTCGGGCCAGCGCGCAAGGCAGCGGCTGCCGTCGACGTCTCGCTTGACCAGCGACAGGTCGAGGTCGTCCGCGTCAAGCGCTCGGCGCAGCGCGGCACTCCAGCCGCTTGTCGTATCGAGGCGGAGGTGAGGGCAGGATCGCGCGAAACCGGACAGAAGATCGGTGAGCGGCCGGCCGGCGAAGTCTTCCGGTACTCCCAACCGCACCACGGCCCTGTGGCCGGGGTCGGTGAGGGCGGCGCGTGCCTCGGCCGAGATGGCGAGGAGGCGCCGAGCGTAGCCGAGCAGCACCTCCCCGTCCTCGGTCGGGACCAGCAGCCCTCCGGCGCGGTCGATGAGGCAGCGCCCAACATCCTCCTCGAGTTTGCGGATCTGCTGGCTGACCGTCGACTGCGTCCGGTGCAAGCGAGTGCCGGCCCGCGTGAAACCGCCGGCGTCCACAACCGTCACGAAAGTCCGCAGCAGGAGCAGATCGAGCGAAGGGGCATTTGCAAAGCCGATGGACGGCATTCGGCGATCTCATTTCCAACTGAGTTTCGCAGCCGATACACGGTTTAGCGAGACCCGTCGACGAGAGCCACGCCATGCTGTCCGGACCCCGCCCTGCCTGGATCACCTTCGATTGCTACGGCACCCTCATCCAATGGGACGAAGGCCTGCGGGCCGCCGTCGCGGCGATCCTCGTCGGAAAGCGCGACACGATCGACGTCGGGCGGCTGATCGCGACCTACGATCAGCACGAGCATGCGTTGGAGCAGAGGTCGCCTCACCGGTCCTTCCGCGCCGTCGCCGGCGAGGCCCTCGGGCTCGCGCTTCGCGATCTCGGCGCCCAGGCCGATGAGGCCGACGCCGTGACCCTCACGGACGCGATCGGCCAAATGCCGCCCTTTCCCGAGGTGGAAGGCGCGCTGGTGGCGCTGAAACGTGTCGGGTTCATGCTCTGCATCATCTCGAATACCGACGACGCCATCATCGCCGGCAACGTGGCCCAGCTCGGCGGTCACATCGACCGCGTGATCACGGCCGAGCAGGCGGGCGCCTACAAGCCGTCGCGCCGCATCTTCGAGGTCGCCCACGCGTCCTTGGGGGTGACCGGGGACGAGGTGGTGCATGTCTGCGCGAGCCCCCACCTCGACCTCGTCGCCACGCGCGATCTCGGGTTGCGCGACGTGTGGATCGACCGCGGCACGGGGCGGCGCCCGGCCCACGGCTACGAGCCGCATGCCGTGCTGCCGAGCCTCGACGGGCTGCCGGCGCTGTTCCACGATGCCGGATGGATGTAAACCGCGGAAGGAGATCGAGCGACATGGCCCATGACCTGCGCAGGGCGCTGAAGACGGAGGTGGGCGGCCTCGCTGAGGTCGACCGCGCGGCGCTCCGGCAGGCGCGGATCGACCTCGCGGCCTGCTTCCGCATGGCGGCGCGGCACGGCCTCGAAGAGGGGATCTGCAACCACTTCTCCGCCCTCGTTCCCGGCCGCGACGACCTCTTCCTCGTGAACCCCTACGGCATGGCCTTCGCCGAGGTGACGGCGTCGAGCCTGCTCGTCTGTGACTTCGACGGACACGTGATGGAGGGCGAGGGCAGGCCGGAAGCGACCGCTTTCTTCATCCACGCGCGGCTGCACCGGAAGCTGCCCCGCGCCCGCGCGGCCTTCCACACCCACATGCCCAACGCCACCGCGCTGAGCATGGTGGAGGGGGAGCCGCTCGCCTGGGCCGGTCAGACCGCGCTCAAGTTCTACGGCCGCACGGCGGTCGACGATGCCTACAACGGCCTCGCGCTCGACGACGCCGAAGGCGACCGGATCGCCGCGACGCTCGGCGACGCCGACGTGGTATTCCTGCGCAACCACGGCGTGATCGTGACCGGCCCGACGATCGCGGAGGCCTGGGACGACCTCTACTACCTGGAGCGGGCCGCCGAGGTGCAGGTCAAGGCGCTCAGCACGGGCCGGCCGCTGCGCCCCGTGGACCCCGACGTCGCCCGGCGCGTCGCGGCCCAGCTGCGAGAGGGCGATCCCGAGAGCGCGCGCCTGCATCTTGAGAGCGTCAAGCGGGTGCTCCTGCGCGACGATCCCGCCTTCGCGACCTGAGTTCCTTGGACCCACGGCCGGATCGCGATGATCCCAGGATGCGCGATCTCGGTCCGAGCGGATCCCGCGCACCGGTTGGAAGACACGTCTGACCCAGTGCGACGTGGACGGCTTGGCAGCGTGTCCGCCCCTCGGCGTTTCCCGGCAGCCGTCGTTCTAATCCAGCAAAGGCTTGCCCCGCTCATCGACCCGCCCGCGCCGCAGCTTGCGGAATCCTAGCACCGACAGGCTCATTCCCGAAGGAATCGGGCCGGTGCTGGGCAAGGCGAGCAACCGGTGAGAGCCGGCGCCGGGGGGAGGCGCCAGGACGGAACCGGTCACCCCGGAGACGTCAAGCCGCCCTGGCGGATTCCGCCTCGGCCGCCCGCGCGAGCGCTTCGATCCAGTCCTGATGATAGCTGTAAAGACCGCCGGGATGCTTGTGCCCCAGCTGATCGAGGAACCAGGGGCCTTGCTGCGTTTCCTCGGACAGCACATGGCACCCATCGTCCGCGGGGGTGATGACCCAGCCGTGAAAGGCCGTCGAACCGGTATCGTCGCCGTCGACGGTCGTCGACCAGGACAGCCTGCGGCCGGGCACGCACTCCGTCACGACCAGATGCATCAAAAACCCGATCGTCACCCGGTTGTACCTGGTTCCGAGCGCCAGCTCGGGCCCACCGCTCAGGATCTTGACCTCGTTCTCGGCGGGAAAGTAGCTCGACCAGGTCTCGGCCTCGACCAGCAGCCTCCACACGACATCCGCCGGCGCCTTCACGTCGATCTCGTTCAGCGCGTAGATGGGCGAGATCCGCGGGTCGTACTGCGGCGGGTAGATCACGTGCTCGAGCATGCTTTTTCTCCTGCCCTCGCGCGTCGACCGGGGAATGTCGAGGCGCTGGCGTTCGGGCCGGTTGCCATCGGCGCCAGCGCTGTGAATGCTGCGAAGTAGGATCGACGCGGTAGAGCGTTCAGTGCGAAACCGCGCGTAGCGGTGGTGCAGAAGCGAACCGGCTACGGCGGCGCGCCGGCCGTGGCAGCATCCTAACGGCAGGGCCGCCGCACGGAAGGTGAGGCATGATCGACTGGGACGATGTCCGCTACTTCCTCGCCGTCGCTCGCGGCGGCTCGGTGCGCGCGGCCGCGGAGCGCCTCGGCGTGAATCACGCGACCGTGCTGCGGCGCGTCGCCCAGTTCGAGGGACGGCTGGGCGCGCGGATGTTCGACAGGCTTCCCTCGGGCTACCGCATCACCGGAGCGGGCGAGGAGGTGCTCGGGCTCGCCGCGCAGATGGAGGTGTCGTCCAACCAGCTGGAAGCGCGTGTCCTAGGACGTGACCAGGGCGTCCGCGGCCTGCTGCGGGTCACCATGGCGCCGACCGTGGCCACCCACCTGCTCATGCCGGACTTCGCGGAGTTCGGGCGGATCCATCCGGAGGTGGAGGTCAGCCTCCTGTCGCTGGATGAGCCGGTCAACCTGACCAACCGGGAAGCGGACGTCGCCATCCGCGTGGTCTACGACCGCGAGACGCTGCCGCCCAACCTCTACGGGCTGAAGGGACCGGAGGTGTACGGCGGCGTCTACGTGTCGCGCGAGCTCCTCGCGGCGTGGCGGACAGGTAAAACCGAGCGCATCCGCTGGATCGTCAAGGAGAATATCGGCCTGCCCGACTGGGCCCACGCGGGCGATCTACCGACCACGGAGGTGCCGTTCCGGACCACGAACGCCGACGCGCAGATCGTCGCGGTCCGGCAGGGCCTCGGCATGACGACGCTGCCCTGCTTCGTCGGCGACGCCGACCCGATGCTGGCCAGGGTGCCCGGCACGAGTTTGCGGATGCACGGCACGCTGTGGCTTCTGACGCAAGGGGAAACGCGCAAGACCAAGCGGGTGCGGCTCTTCACGGAGTTCATCTCCGAACGGCTCGCCGCCCACGTGCCGCTCCTCGCGGGACAGGTCCACTCGCTCGAGTGACGCGCCGCCTATCGTTCGCCGGGGCAAGGACGTGGTGCGAAAGCGCACAATCGATCTGACGAAACAGCAGATCCGTCCCAGCTCCGCTCGGCCCCACTTCAGGTGAACCGCGATGGTCTGCCAAGTGCAAGCGGCGAGCCGTCAGCCTGTCGTCACGCGACGGTCGGGTGAGGTCTCGCCGGCTGCATGCCGCGAGCCGACCTGGCGGGACGAAATTCGGAGGCTGACATGTTCGAAGCGATCAACTGGCCGAAGCACATGGCTCCCAGCCGCTCCCCGATTCATTTCACCAACGAGCTGGAGGTCGAGGCGTCGCCCGAAACGGTCTGGTCGCTGCTCACCGACCCCGTGGCGTGGCCCCGCTTCTACCCGGGAGTCGAGCACGTCCGCCTGCTCGACGGGCACGAGACCTTCCGCCTCGGCACGCGGTTCGAAACCAATCTGGCCGGCCAGGATGTTTCCGCGTCGGTCCAGGAGTGCGAGCCGCTGACGCGCATCGCGTGGTACGGCGGCCCCAAGAGTTCCGAGGCCTCCAAGGCCTATCACGCCTGGATCATCACGCCCACCGCGACGGGCACCCTCCTCTGGACCGAGGAGACGATGCAGGGTCCGCTCTGGATCGAGCTGGCCAAGCGGGATCCTGAGGTGTTCTGGCGCACCCACGAGACGCTTTTGAAGGATCTCGCCGAGGTCGCGGTCGAGCGCGAGCGCGAGCGCGCCTGACGCAGCCAGCGCCGGCGGGGCCTTACGAGCCCCATGATTTTAGAAATCGGAGGATCATATGACATACGCGATTATCGGCTTCGGCGCTGTCGGTCAGGCGCTTGCCAAGGGGTTCGCCCGCAAGGGCATCGAGGTGACGGTGGCGACGCGACGGTCGCCCGACGACTTGGCGGACCAGGCCAAGGCCATCGGATCGTCGGTCATTCCACAGGCATTGACGGAGGCGGTGAAGGCCGACGTGGTCATTCTCGCCGTTCCCTTTTCCAAGGTCGACGACGTCGCGGGCGCGGTTTCGACCTGGAGCGGCAAGACCGTCATCGACGCGACGAACGCCTACGGCACGCCGCTCGCGGAGTTCAACGGCCTGACCGCTTCGGCCGTCAACGCGAAGAAGTTTCCGGGCGCCAAATTCGTTAAGGGCTTCAATCACCTGCCGGCGGCGAAGCTGGCCGCCGATCCGCATGTCCAGGGCGGCCGGCGAGTTATCCTTTTCGCGGGGGACGACGAGGCGGCGCTCGCGACCGCGGCGGATCTGGCCAAGCAGCTCGGCTACGCGCCGGTCAGCCTCGGCACGCTGGCCGAAGGGAGCCCGCTCACCTCGGCCCGCGGCAACAGCTGGTCGCCGCTGAACTTTCAGGACTTCGTCAAGTTCGATTGAGTCCGGGCTTCGGGGAGCGCCGGCGGCTTCCGTTTCGGCGCTCGCCCATGGTCCTGCCGCGGGCTCAAGGCTCACGCGTCCTACGACGAGGACGGGCTCATCGCTGATGTCCCGCTCTCCATTTCAGACCCGGCACATCGCCGATGGCGATCGAGAGTATCTGCTCCACTGCGTCGAGACTATCGACGACGCCGATCCGGACTGGACCGCGGTCGCGTTTCTCGACGGCCAGAACCTGCCGCTGCCTGTGCCGGACGAAGCCCGTCGCCAGGCAAGCTGACCGGAAGCACGGGACAGACCGATAACAGCGGGTGCGCTCGGCCATCCCGCACCGACGAATTCCGGTTGCTCGTGCGGCCGAGACCAGACTTCGGGTCGACACTCCCCTCCATCCTTAGGAGATCGAGATGAGCGCGGTTTCATCAGCAAGCAGACCTCGACCAACGCCGACCTTCGACGTCACCGGCAAGCGAGTGGTCGTGGTTGGCGGAAAAGTCGGAATCGGCCTCGGCATCGCCCAGGCCGCGAAGGCGGCGGGCGCCACCGTCACCGTCGCCAGCCGGCGTACCGTCCCGGTCGATCGGAGTCCGGATCTGGCGGGCTTCGAGCAGGTGGTCCTCGACGTTCACGACGAGGCGGCCGTCCGCGACGCCTTCGACCGCGTCGGCCCCGTCGATCATCTGGTCGTGGCTGCGGGGCCCGAGGTGGGGAGTTCGGGTCGCTTCATGGACGAGGATATGCGCGGCGTCCGCAGCTTCCTGGAAGGCAAGTTTCTCGGCACCTGGGCCTGCGCGCGCTATGCCGCCCCGCACCTCGCGACCGACGGCTCCATCACCTTCCTCACGGGCGGCACGGGCACGCGCTCGAAGCTCGGCTTCGCCGCCGTCACGTCCTCCCACGCTGCCGTGGAGGCCCTGGCGCGGTCGCTGGCCCTCGAACTGGCGCCGGTCCGGGTCAACACGATCCGTCCGGGCTTCATCGACACCGAGATGTGGAACTTCTTGCCCGCGGGAAAGCTCGACGACTTGCGCGCGAAGGTCCGTGAAACGTTTCCGGCGCGGCGGGTCGGAACGGCGGCGGATGTCGGGCATGCGGCGGTGTTCCTGATGACCAACCCTTACGTGACGGGCAGCGTGGTGGAGGTCTCGGGCGGCGAGTTGCTGGTCGACTGGCTGTTTTGAAGCGCCTGCGAAGCGGCGCCGTTGCAACGACCCGCCGAGGCGATGGAGCAGATCGTTTACGCGCCGGTCTCTCGGCAAGCTCGCCGAGGGCCCGTTCTCAGCCAGGCGTGGAGCAAAAGCAGGTCTCCGCTCGATATCCAGGATCTCGTGACGTTCGCGAGCCATTCACCCGAGACGACGGGGGGCGTGCGTGGCCGCCTCTCCCTTCCTCATTCCCGACCCATCGACAACCGAGGACTCCGACATGAACATCGATCTCAAGGGCCGCAAGGCGATCGTCACCGGATCAACCGCCGGCATCGGCCGCGCCACCGCGGAAGGACTGGCGCGGGCCGGCGCCACGGTCGTCGTCAACGGGCGCGGCACGGAGCGTGTCGACGAGGCGGTGCGGCAGATCCGGCAGGCCGTTCCCGGGAGCGACGTCTCCGGGCTCGCGGCGGACATGGCGACGGCCGACGGCGTCGCGGCGCTAATCGCGCAGGTGCCGGACGCCGACATCCTCGTCAACAACGTGGGCACGGCCTACATCCGGGAGTACAACGGCATCGAGGATATCGCGAAGATCCCCGACGAGGACTGGCTCGGCCTGTTCCAGCTCAACGTGATGAGCGGCGTGCGCGCGACGCGCCACTACCTGCCGCGCATGGTGAAGCGAGGCTGGGGCCGCGTCGTGTTCGTCAGCAGCGAGTCGGGGGTCAACATTCCGAAGGAGATGCTCGACTACGGCATGACCAAGACGGCGCAGCTCGCCGTCTCGCGCGGCTTGGCCGAGGCGGTCGCGGGCACGGGCGTGACCGTGAACGCCGTCCTGCCCGGCCCGACCCGGTCCGAGATCATGGGCAACTTCATGGCGAAGCAAGCCGAGGCGCAGGGCACCGCGCAGGACGAGGTCGAGCAGATGTTTCTGAAGGCGGCCCGCCCGACCAGTCTCCTCGGTCGGTTCGCGACGACGGATGAAGTGGCCAACATGATCGTCTACGCCTGTTCGGAGCAGGCCTCCGCGACCAGCGGGGCGGCGCTCCGCGTCGATGGCGGCGTGGTCCGCTTCGTGGCGTAGAAGGCTCGTGGCGCTGGCGATTGCGGGAGACGAAACATGGCTTCGGATAATGTCGAGAAAGCGATGGCGCTGCTTCGGAGCGTCTCGTCCGGCGACGCGGAACGAGTGACCAGGCACGTCAGCCCGGACGGGTTCATCCAGCATGACCCCCTCGTGGCGGACGGCGTGGCCGGTTTACGCGAGCAGGCGATCCGGTCGGCGGCGAGCGGCGGCCTGGAAGTCGTCAGGGTTCTGGAGGAAGGGCCCTTTGTCGTCGCGCACGGCCGGACCGGGAACGGCGACGGGAGCGACGTGTTCTTCGCCGTGTTCCGGTTCGAGAACGGTCTCCTTGTCGAGCACTGGCGCTTCGCGGCACCCGCCGCTCCTCCGAACGAGAGCGGGCATACCCAGACCGACGGGCCGACCGAGCCGGATGGCGGGCAGGATGCGGACAGCGTCAAGGCCGTCGTGCGGGACTATTACGAGACCGTGCACATCGGCGGGAACCACGACCAGATCGGTCGCTACATGTCGGACGACCGCCAGATCCGCCATGAGCCCGGCGTCCGGGATGGAGTCGCGGCGTTCGAGCGGGACCTCGGGATGCTGACCCGGTCCAGGACGATCGACGAGATCGTGCTGCTCGTGGGCCAGGGTGACTTTGCCTTCATCGTCGCCAGGGGAACGCACGAGGGCGCACCCTGCGCCTACGTCGACCTGTACCGGGTCGCGGCCGGCAAGCTCGTCGAGCACTGGGGCTTTCCGCAGGCTTTCCCCTCCCCAGCGGCGTCGAGGAACGAGAACGGCCTGCTCTGAGCCACAGCTGCCGACGCGCCGCTGTGAGCGCCGTTGAGGGTTCAGCTGCTCAACATCTCCTCTGGGGTCGAACATCGAGTGCGTAAAAGCACAGGCGCCGCATTATCGGGACTCCGACTTCAGGTTAACGACGGCCGGTTCTGCCCTTCTCCCAGATTGCGCGGCTGTAAGATTCACACATCTTCACGGCTTGGCCGGTGTACCCTTCGCCCCTCCGGGGAGAAGGTGCCCGACAGGGCGGATGAGGGGTCTCGTGCCGCGCGTGGCCCCACCCTCATCCGGCCTGTCGGCCACCTTCTCCCGCCCAGGCGGGAGAAGGGCGGAACCGGCAGGGCGCCGAGATGTGTGAATGGCATAGCCGCGCAAGCGGGGCGAAGGGCATCGCTCGGCACCGATCGCGTCAACCCGAGTTCGGAGCCCAGGCTGCATTACGGTCGGAGTTGAGTCGCCCGGGGCCGTGAGGTGACAGGATGTATTGGAGGTCCGAACCGCATCCACCTTGCCAGCCTCATCCCTCGATCAAACTCCTGATCCTCGTGGCCAAGGCATCCATCGCGAACGGCTTCGTCATCACCTCCATGCCGGGCTCCATCGTGCCGTTTCCCACGACGGCGTTCTCGGCGAAGCCGGTGATGAACAGCACCTTGAGACCCGGCCGCCTCAGCCTCGCCAAGTCGGCCAATTGGCGTCCGTTCATGCCGCCAGGCAGTCCGACGTCGGTGACCAGGAGGTCGATCCTGCCCTGGGCCTCGATATGGCGCAGGCCCGCCCCACCGTCACCGGCCTCGATGGCGGCGTAGCCAAGCTCCTGGAGGGCGTCGATAACGAGCATGCGGACGACCGGTTCGTCGTCGACGACCAGGACCGTTTCGCCCATGACGGCACGGGGTACATCTGGCACTCCGTCATCACGCGAAGCCGCCTGCTCCGACAGGGCGATGGCCGGGAGGTAGAGCCGAACGGTGGTGCCCAGGCCCGGCGTGCTGTGGATGCGGACCTGGCCCTGGGACTGCTTCGCGAAGCCGTAGATCATCGACAGCCCGAGCCCGGTGCCAAGGCCGAGGGGCTTCGTGGTGAAGAACGGGTCGAAGGCCCGCGCGACCACGTCCGGCGTCATGCCCGTGCCGGTGTCGGTCACCGCGATCGACACGTAGGACCCCCGGAGCATGTCGCGCGCGGCCGCGAACTCCGGCTCCATGTCGACGGCGGCGGTCTCGATGGTGAGACGGCCTCCGTCCGGCATCGCGTCCCGCGCGTTGATCGCGAGGTTGAGCAGCGCGTTCTCCAGCTGGTTCGGATCGCACAGCGTCGAGACAAGACCGTCGGCCAGCCGTGTCGTGACCGCGATGGCCGGTCCCATCGTCCGCTGGAGCAGGTCCTCCATCCCCGAGACCAGGCGATTGACCGAGACGGGCTTGGGGTCGAGCGTCTGCCGACGGGAGAAAGCGAGCAGCCGGTGCGTCAAGGCGGCGGCACGATCCGCGGACGTCAGGGCGGCGGCGACGTAGCGCTCCACGTCCCCGATCCGTCCCTGCGCCACCCGCTTGCGGATCATCTCCAGGCTGCCGACGATGCCGGTCAGCAGGTTGTTGAAGTCGTGCGCCAGGCCTCCCGTGAGCTGGCCGACCGCCTCCATCTTCTGGCTCTGCCGCAGCGCGTCCTCCACCGCCTCGCGCTGCTTGCCTTCGGCGACCAGCCGAGCGTTGGCCTCGGACAGGGCCTGCACATGCAGCCTCTGCTGCGTCAGGTCCGCGACCACGCCGCAGAGGAGTTGATCCCCCTCGGACTCGCCCTGCAGCAGGCTCAACGACATCTGGACGGGGACGTCGGTGCCGTCTGCCGCGCGGAGTGCCAGTTCGGCGCGGACCCTGTCCCGGCGTCCCGCCATCAAGAGCCGCTGAAGCACCGGCCGGTCGGATGGCTGCACGTGCACTTCCATGAGCTGACCGATGATGCGCTCCTGAGGCACGTCGAGCATCTCGGCGAGGCGCCGGTTGCAGTAGAACACCGTGCCGTCCCGCCCGAGCGTGACCGCGCCCTCCTGGATCTGCTCGATCAGAACGCGGTAGGGCCGGTCGGCGTTCTCCAGCGTGTAGACGCGATGGTCGGTGGCGCCGCCGCTGACCACGACGGCGTCGACGTCGCCACGACGGATCGCCTCGAGCGTGTCGTCGCTTTCCTGCAGCCGGGCTTCGAGCTCCTCGATTCGACGACGGCTCGCGGCGAGCGGATCGAGATCTCCATTCGAGGCCGGAGGCGCGCGATCAGGGTTCATCGACGAAAGTCGCGGTTGGCGACACATCCAGGGCGCGAAGCACACGGGGCTCGTCGGACAGGTCGCCGATGATGCGGCGGACAGGCATCGGCCACAGTTTGACAAGGGTGGGGGCTGCCACGACCTGGTCCTGCTCGGCTAGATGCGGCTGCTGATAAATGTCCACGACCTCCATGTCGACGCGACCCCGAAGGTGTTCGGCGCAGAGGCGGCGCAGGGTCGCGATGGTCCGCAGCGACCGCTGGCTGGTTCCGGCGACGAACAGCCTAAGACGATAGCGTTCGGCCGGCAGCTCCTCGGCCACCGGTCAGGTGCCGCTCTTGGGCCGGATGTCGAGGCCGACCAGGACCTTCTCGGTGTTGGACAGGTCGCCGATGATCCGCTTCAGCGGTGCCGGAAGCTTGCGCACCAGGGTGGGGATCGCCAGGATCTGGTCTCCCGCCGCGAGCTTGGGCTGCTTGACGAGGTCGATGACCTCGATCTCGTAGCGGCCCGCCAGGTGCTCCTCGCACACGCGCTTCAGGTTCGCCATCGCGGCCAGCGACTTGGTGGTCTGCCCGGCCACGTAGAGGCGCAGGTGGTAGTGGGTGGGATCCGAGTCGAGGTCGGCCGCGTCGTGGTGCGGATCGGTGTCGTCGGTCATTCCGCTGCGCTCCTGCGGCTCGAAACCGCCGTGCGGTCATCGTCGAGGGCGGCCTCGCGCGAGGCCTCCTCGTCCAGCCGCGTGCCGGCCTCGTCCTCCTCGGCTTGCAGGGCTTCGCGCATCTCGGCCACCTGCCGCTCCAACGTCTGACGCCGGCGCGCCACTTCCCGCCGTTTGCGCTCGACATCCTGCTGCCGCCGAAGCTTGGCCGCTTTCTCCTCGGCGACCCGGGTCAGGCGAGCCGTTCCGGTCAACACGCCCGCCGGACCGATGTAGGGCTCGATCAACTCGATGCCGGTCGCGCCGATGCTGTACTCGCGCACCTGGTTCGAATGGCTCATGCCGCGCGCCTTGATGACGTAGAGCGACCGGTTGATCTCGCCGTTGACCTCGACGTTGATCAGCTTGATCCAGCAATCCATCAGCGAGGACAGGCCGCGATCCCGCTCGTCCAGGATGCCGTCGTCGTTGCGCAGGCTGGTGAACAGGGCCGTGGCGTTGCGGCCCTTCAGCAGGTCCACCATGCGCAGCAGCGTCGAGTGCACCTCCGACGCCGGCCCCCGCAAGGCCGAGATCGGGTCGACCACCACGGCGTCGGGCCGGAACCGTTCGATGTCGCGATGCATGCGCGCGAGATGCATTTCGAGACCGAACAGGCTCGGACGGGCCGCCTCGAAGCGGAGCAGCCCCGCTTGCATATGAGCCTGCAGGTCGAGGCCGACCGAGCGGGCGTTGCGGCAGATCTGCTCGGCGCTCTCCTCGAAGACGAAGAACAGGACCCGCTCGCCGCGCCTGCAGGCCGCGTCGGCGAAGATCGCGCCCAGGGTGGTCTTCCCGCTCCCGGCGACGCCGGACACCATGACGCTCGATCCCTGGTAGACGCCCCCGGGCCCGAACATCGCGTCCAGGCCCGGGACCCCGGTCGACACGATCTCGTCCGACACGCCGTGGCTGAGGCCGGCCCCGGTCACCGGCAGCACGCTGATGCCGCCGTCGTCGATGAGGAACGGGTACTCGTTGGTGCCGTGCGCCGACCCGCGGTATTTCACCACGCGCAGGCGGCGGGTGGTGATCTGGTCCTGCACCCGGTTGTCGAGCAGGACGACGCAATCGGAGACGTATTCCTCCAGGCCCTGCCGGGTGAACTGCCCGTCGCCACGCTCCCCGGTGATGACCGCCGTCAGGCCGCGATCCTTGATCCAGCCGAACAGGCGGCGCAGCTCCGAGCGCAGGACGGCGGTGTCGGACAGGCCTGAGAACAGGGTTTCGATGGTGTCCAGCACCACGCGCTTGGCGCCCACGGAATCGACCGCGAAGCCCAGGCGAACGAACAGGCCTTCCAGGTCGTACTCGCCGGACTCCTCGATCTCGCTGCGCTCGACGCGGACGTGGTCGATGGCGATCTTCTCCTCGGCGACCAATCGATCGAGGTCGTATCCGAGCGAGGCGACGTTCGCGGCCAGGTCCTCGGCGCGTTCCTCGAAGCTCATGAACACGCCGGGCTCGCCGTACCGCACGGCGCCGTTGACCAGGAAGGTCGCGGCGAACAGCGTCTTGCCGCTGCCGGCCGCCCCGCAGATCAGCGAGGGACGTCCCGCGGGCAGACCGCCCAGCGTGACATCGTCGAACCCGTCGATGCCGGTAGGCGCCTTGGGCAGCGAAGCGGGCGCGGCCGCGTCAGTTCGCACGGGTGGACTCACGCTTCGATCCGGCCTTTCCCTTGTGGTCCCTGTTCCCCGACCTGGACCCTCGGCCCACGTGGGTTCGGAGTATCGTCTCGATGAGGTTCGTCAGCGTCCGATCCTCCTGGCGAGCGCGCACGCGCACCGCCGCCGGAAAATCCGCTTCGATCCGAACCGTGAGGGCTGTCTTCAAGGCCGAACTCCAAGGCTTTGGCTAGTTCTGTCAGCCGCTGTTTGCAAGACGAGCTTCAACGGTCATTCCCTTGGTCGCAGCGGCTATGTCAATCTGCCGCCCGAGCCCGCGTGCAGGGGACGTGTGACATGACCGCCTCGATGCACGGGAACGGGCTCTCGACCTCGCCGCCGTTCGCCACGCGACGCCGGCGATCGCGGCTCGAAGAAGGCAGGAAGCTCTACGTTGGGCCACCAGAGCGGAGGGTCGATATTTTAGCGCTCACGCGCGTTCGGGGGGTCGAGGGAAGCCATTGCACGTGTCGTCATAGCAACGGGCAAGCGTCGTGGCCCGCTCGGTTAAGCTCTGACCGACGATCTTCACGTCGGCGCCGTCAAAGGCATCGTAGGCGACAAACCCGACCGAATTTCTGTCCAATAATACTGCGAGATGGATTATTTAGTACATCTATTTTGCAAGATATTTTGCTACTTAGAGCGATTTCATTATATATATACTACACGGTAGTTGAAACTCTATTCGAGACTGCAGGCGAGTCCATGACGGAAAAGTCCAGTCGGAACAGGATCAATCCGGTTTCATCCACGACTTCCATGCGCCAATCTTCGTCGAAGCGAAATTTTTCGCCCTCGCTCTCGATGATCACTCCGCAACTTCGGACCGCCGCCCGCCGCGCTTCCTTGTGGCCGGCGAGTTCTAGCCCGACCGTGTCGATCGAGACGTGATCATCGTAGACGTTGAAAAAGTACCGCGGCATACGGCGCCCCTCCAGCGATCGGGGGAGCGGAATGTCTCTCAGTCGGCGGCGTCCGAAGCTCATACCGTCGATAACATATGTTTATACATCAACGCGCTCCTGTGCGCAATCGATATCGAGGCTGGCGATTTCCGAGCGAAACGGACACCTGACCTCGGATCCCCTCGTGCAACGCTTTCAGGGACGGACACGTCCATCGGTTGGACACCAAGCGATCCGTTGGATTCAGAGGGTCGTTTGGTGACCCGGGGGATGGAAGCGCGCGACGGCGCGGCGGGCCACGACCGTAACCGTCCGGCCGCACCGACCCGCCAGGGCCGCGACGTCCATGGCGGATCTCCCGCTTTCGATCACGACGATGTGCCTCTGGAGGATATCCGCTGCGGTTGGGCAATCCGAGCTTTGGGACAGTCGGCCCCGCGCCATCGCCGGGAGGTCCGCCGGAAGAGTGGCGAAACCCAGCGCGGGCGCGGTCTCGACGTCGGGCTTGCAAGATGGCACCGCCCGTCAGGCTCACCTCGTACCAAGTGCGCGTGCCCGGCCGGCGCCTGAAGATGTGCGGAAGCGCTGGTACGCGGTTCGCGCCGTACGAATGAACCACTTGGGTGCGAGCAGCGTCGGCAGGGCGCCCAACCAGAAGCCTCGCATCACCTTGTACCGGGCGAACAGGAACAGCATCGCGCGCCATACGTCCGGTGTCCTGCCCGCCCCCATTTTCGCATTGCGGAGACGCGCCATCACGTGCGTGTCGAAGATGCGCCGGCGCATCGTCCCGTGCGCTTCATCGTCGTCCCCGAACAGCGTATCGGCAATCTGATCGTAGGCGACGACATCGATCATCAGGCGCTTGAACCACCCGAATCTCGCGAGGAACTGATCGTTGCTCGTCCGGAAGCCGACGCACGGTTCCTGAACCACGCCCCAGCCTCCGGAGCGATCCAGCACCCGCCCGACAATGTAGACCTGAACGTAAAGGTTCTCGAAAGCCGACGTCGAGGGATCCCGCGCGACCGCGCGCCACGGCTCGCGCCTGATGACGAGCGCCGACATGAAGCCCAGGTGCTCTGCCAGCATGCTGAACGTGGCGCAGGCGCCCTCGAGTCGTTGAGAGGCAGGCATGGCGCGGATGCCCACCGGGTGGCGCATCGTGGGGTCGTAGTCGATCACTCCGACGGTCAAACCCAAGATGCCGGGCCAGCGGCCCAGGGCCTCGAGCACGCGTCGCGCCCCGCCGGGTTCGAACCTGTCGTCGTCTCCCATGAGCCAGGCATAGTCGCCGGTCGCGGCTTCAACGACGGCCAGGAAGTTTCGATCCAGGCCGATGTTCCGCACCTGCCGGATGACCCGCAGGTTCGAGAGATTGGCGCGATAGCGTTCAGCGACGGCGACAGTGTCGTCCGGAGAGCAGTCGTCGCTGATCACGACCTCCAGATCCGGCATGTCCTGCGCGACGATGCTGTCGAGCAGTTCGGCGAGGCAAGACGACCGATTGTAGGTCGGGATGCAGATCGACAGCGTCGGCATGAAGATTGCAATCCGGTGAAGGAGTCTTGGCCACACGGCCCTGATGCGAGGGTCCTTAGCTCCGAACGGCTCCTGAGCCAACTACGCCCTTCAGCCAGGAAATCGAACAAAAGATAAGTCTAGTAAAATTTCTTGCGCGCTTTTGATTGAGTTCGGAATTCTATTCTGGGCAAAAGAATTTCTTTGCTTTTAATCTGTGCGTTTTACAAAATCTCTCCGTCATTCAGCGATTAAACCTTGGGCAACAACGTGGAAGCCTCGGAAGCCGAGACGCCAGCGTCCTTGCATGAGAGGTCGAGCGCCCTGCACGTGGCATGTCGCGAGACCCGTTCGGCGTTCCCGACTCCGGGCTCGCCCACCATGATCTCACTTTGGTGCGGCACGTTAGAGCCGTGGATTGAGAGTTTCGAAGCGGAATGGAGAAAAGTAGAAGAAATTATTGCTCCTGACGTATCTTGAACTGTAAGAAGTCAGATTTCCTGACAGGTTGATCAATTACAGCTAGACAAAGGTCTCGCAATGCATGACGGACTGACGGGTGTCTGGATGCTCAGGTCATTTTACCTGGAAGACACGGAGACCGGCGAGCGCACCGAGCCGTTCGGACCTCATCCGACCGGCACACTCATCCTGAACGCGGGCGGTCGGATGGCCGCGCTGATCACTCCTTCGGAACGGACCTCGCCCGCGAACGAAGCCGAGCAGGCGATGGCCTTCCAGAAACTCATCGCCTATTCAGGCCGATACAGGCTGGAGTCGCCGGATCGTTTCGTGACTTCCGTTGATGTGGCTTGGTTTCAGCCCTGGGTCGGAACGGACCAAAGCCGAACCTACACGCTCGACGGAGATCGGCTCGATATCGTCAGTGCTCCCACGCGGCTGCCGAGAGAACAGGGTCGGGACGCGACAGTTGTCGGAGTGCTCTCGTGGGTGCGGGAAGGGGTGGCATTCAACCTCGAACCATGATGGTGCACCCGGGACCTGGGCCGCATGTTGAACGGCGGCTCACTCTCCGCATTGTGACGGCGCGGCGAATGCCAGCAGATCGCGACAGTGAAGAATGGCGGGGCTACGGTCAGCGCCGCTTGCCATTTCTGAGGAGCTTCGCTTGCCCCTGCCGGCCCGGAAGGCGCCACGATCCATGGCCCCATTCGCCGGACCATCGGCATGACGCTCGAACAGCTCCGCGTCTTCGTCGCCGTCGCGGAGCGCCAGCACGTGACGCGCGCGGCCGAGTCGCTCAATCTCGCGCAGTCGGCCGCCAGCGCGGCCATTGCGGCCCTGGAAGCGCGCCACGGCACCAAACTGTTCAACCGTGTCGGACGCGGCATCGAGCTGACGGAGGCCGGCGCCCTGTTCCTCCTCGACGCACGGGCCGTCCTCGCCCGTGTCGAGATCGCGGAGCGAACGTTGGAAGACCTCGGCGGGCTCAGGCGCGGCACCCTGTCGGTCCAGGCGAGCCAGACGATTGCCGGCTATTGGCTGCCGCGCCACCTCGTGGCGTTCCGCAAGGCTCATCCGGGAATCGACATCCGGCTCTCGGTCGGGAATACGGCTCAGGTCGCGGCCGCGGTCCAGTGCGGTGCTGCCGAACTCGGCTTCATCGAGGGCGCGGTCGACGATCCGAACCTCAAGGCGGAGGCGGTCGCCCGCGATCAACTCGTCGTCGTCGTCGGGCACGGCCATCCTTGGGCGAGCCGGGGCAGGATCGGGCCTGCCGATCTCGTCACCACGGAGTGGGTCTTGCGGGAGCCCGGGTCCGGAACGCGATCGGTGTTCGAAACCGCCCTGGTCGGTCTCGGCGTTGATCGATCGCACCTGCGCGTCGCGATCGAGCTTCCGACCAATGAGGCCGTTCGGGCGGCTGTCGAGGCCGGCATGGGCGCGACCGCGATCTCGGCCTCCGTCGCGGCCCCGAGTCTCGAGGCGGGACTGCTCGTGGATGTCGGCATCACCCTGCCCGAGCGGTCCTTCATGCTGCTGCGCCATGCGGATCGCCGCAGCAGTCACGCGGCCCTGGCCTTCATGGCGATCATGGCCGGTGCTGCAAAGACGGTGTGACCGGAAGCGAGGGACTGCGATCAAGCGTCGATGGCGATCGGATTGATCGACAGCGTGCGTTGGAGAGATTGATCGGCTCAGCTCATGGTCTTCTCAACACCGCGAGAAGCCCCATGACCGCCATCAGCTTCATCCAGCACACCGGCGCACACCGTTTATCCAGGCTCGCGACAGTCGCGCGGCGATCTTTCGATGCGGCAACCCGTGTTCTGCCGGGCGTGGCGCTCTGCGGCGCCGTGACGCTCGCGGCCTTCGCCATCGAGGCGGGCGAGCGGCGCCTGCTCGGGCGGACCTGGCTGGAAGCCCTGGTGCTTGCCATCGTGATCGGCACCGCGGTGCGCACGCTGTGGACACCCGGCGCGCGCTGGCACGGCGGCATCGCGTTCTCGGCCAAGACCCTTCTCGAAGTCGCCGTCATGCTGCTCGGTCTCGGCATCTCGTTCCGCACGCTGGCCGACGTCGGTCCCGCACTGCTGCTCGGGATCGCGGGTGTCGTGGGGCTCGCGATCATCGGGAGTTTCACGATCGGCCGTTTCCTCGGCCTCCCCAAGCGGATGGCCATCCTGGTCGCTTGCGGCAACTCGATCTGCGGCAATTCGGCGATCGCGGCCGTGGCGCCCGTGATCGGCGCGAACGGTGCGGACGTCGCGGCCTCCATCGCTTTCACGGCGGTGCTCGGCGTGCTGGTCGTGCTCGGCCTTCCGCTGCTGGTTCCCCTGATCGGCTTCAGCATCCCGCAATTCGGCGTTTTCGCGGGCCTCACGGTCTACGCGGTGCCGCAGGTCATCGCGGCGACGGCCCCGGTCGGTCCCGCGGCCGTGCAGCTCGGCACATTGGTGAAGCTCGTCCGGGTGCTCATTCTGGGCCCGGTCGTTCTCGTCCTGTCGCTGCTGGCAAGCCGCCTGCGCGAGGAGACCGACGAGCCGGCTCCGCCCATCACGGCGAGCGATCGTCCGGTTTCGGGCCACGTCTCGCTGCGCGGCCTCGTGCCCTGGTTCATCGTCGCCTTCCTGGCGCTCGCCACCCTGCATTCGCTGGCCCTCGTGCCGACCGCCGCCCTGGCCCCGAGCGCCGGCATCGCCAACGTCCTCACGATCCTGTCCATGGCGGCGCTCGGCCTGGGTGTGGACGTGCGGGTGGTGGTCCACGCCGGAGGTCGCGTCACGGCCGCGGTCTGCGCTTCGCTGCTGCTGCTCGGCCTCGTCAGTTTCGTGCTGATCCGCGGACTCGGCATCGCCTGAGCGCTGAAGCGTTCAACAGCATCCCGGCGTTGCTTTTCGACGTCGTCTGGAGTTCCGCACACTCGGCTTCTCGCACCGCAGGCCCGGCCTGATCGTGCACAGCGGATGCTGGCGAATGCCGAACGGCTGCGAAGCAGTGTCGCGGCCAGGACGCCGGACTTCTACATCCGCCCAGGATGCGCCGTCGGCGGCGTTCCAGCAGGCGAAGGATGACCTGCTGTTCCCGCCAGACATGCGCAAGGACACGCAGGACCCGGCGCGCGGGACGACGTTCTACGAGATGCCCATGTTACGCATCCGGCCGCGGTGCAAGCGGGCCGAAGGGGCTGAAGTCATTGACTTTGCTGGGCTGGATTGACGACCGGACGCCGCTTGGCGCGCCCAAGGGGAATCGAACCCCTGTTTTCGCCGTGAGAGGGCGACGTCCTGGACCGCTAGACGATGGGCGCTTCGCCACGGTGTATAAAGACGAACTTGGCTTGCGACAAGGGCTTGCGGCGCGGCGCGAAGCGGCCGGATGGCAGGCTGCCTCCTCACACCGGCAAGCTTCAATGATGGCGCGCTCACGATTCTGCCTCGAACACGCCGGGGCGAGGGCCACCTCACGCCCGTTCCAGCGCGTCCTCCGCGTCGATGAAGCCGCCCGACTGCCGCCGCCACAGGTCGGCGTAGACGCCGCCCTTCGCCAGCAGGTCGGCGTGGCTGCCCGCCTCGATGATGCGGCCGCCGTCCATCACGATCAGCCGGTCCATGCGGGCGATCGTCGACAGGCGGTGCGCGATGGCGATCACGGTCTTGCCCGCCATCAGGTCGATCAGGCTGTCCTGGATGGCGGCCTCCACCTCGCTGTCCAGCGCCGAGGTGGCCTCGTCCAGGATCAGGATGGGGGCGTCCTTGAGCACCACGCGCGCGATGGCGACGCGCTGGCGCTGCCCGCCCGACAGCTTCACGCCCCGCTCGCCGACCTGCGCGGCGTAGCCCCGCCGCCCCTGCCAGTCCTCCAGGCCGAGGATGAAGTCGTGCGCGTGGGCGTGGCGGGCCGCGTCCTCCACCTCCGCGCGGCTCGCCTCGGGACGGCCGTAGGCGATGTTGTCGGCGATGGAGCGGTGCAGCAACGAGGTGTCCTGCGTCACGACCGAGATGGCGCCCCGCAGGCTTTCCTGCGTCACCCCGGCGATGTCCTGCCCGTCGATGGCGATGCGGCCGCCCTCGAGGTCGTGGAAGCGGAGCAGGAGGTTGACGAGCGTGCTCTTGCCCGCCCCCGAGCGGCCCACGAGCCCGATCTTCTCGCCCGGCCGGATCACGAGCGACAGGTCGCGGATCAGCCCGTTCTCGCGGCCGTAGCCGAACGTCACGCGCTCGAACCGGATCTCGCCGCGGTTCACCGCGAGGTCGGGCGCGCCGTCCTCGTCCACGAGCGTCATCGGCCGGGCGATGGTCATCATGCCTTCCTGGATGGTGCCGACGTTCTCGAAGATGTCGGTCACCTGCGCCGCGACCCAGCCCGCCGCCGAGGCGATCTGCCAGGTGAGCGGGATCGCCATCGCGACCACGCCCACGTCGATCGCGCCGCGCCGCCACGTGGTGACCGCCAGCGCGACCTCGCTCGTCAGCATGAGGGCATTCAGGGTCTGCAGCGTGATGAACAGCCCCGTCATCATGCGGAGCTGGCGGCGGAAGGCCAGCGTGTGGCTGTCGATGGCGTCGCGCACGTAGGCGTCCTCGTGCCGGAGTCGCGCAAACAGCTTCAGCGTCACGATGTTGGTGTAGCTGTCGACGATGCGCCCCACGATCAGCGAGCGCGCCTCCGAATTGCGCTTCGACCGGTCGCGGATGCGCGGCACGAAGAGGCGCAGCACCACCGCGTAGCTCGCGAACCAGAACGCGATGGGCAGCATCAACACCGGCTTGACGCTGCCCAGCAGCGTCAGCGCGCTCACGCCGTAGACCAGGATGCCCCACACCGCCGTGATGGCAGCGATGGCGCTCTGGCGGACGGCGGGGCCGGTCTCCATCACGCGCGCCGCGATGCGCCCCGCGAAATCGTTCTGGAAGAAGGGCCAGCTCTGCCGCACCACGTAGCGGTGGCTCTGCCAGCGCACGAGGTTGGTGACGCCCGCCACGATGCCCGCGTTGGACACGAGGTTCTGCGCCGCCACGGCGAGCGGGCGGCCGAGCAGCACCACGGCCGCCATGGCGGCGAGGAATCGCCCGTGGTCGGCCAAGAACGTGTCGCGCCCGCCCGCCGAGATCAGCCGGACGAGGCGGCCGATGAACCAGGGCACGGAGGCGTCGAGCACCGCCACGCACAGGCCGGCCGCGAACAGCGCCCCGAACAGGCCCTTGGCCTGCCGCGCGTAGTGCCAGTAGAACTGCGCGAGGCTCGCCGGAGGCTGCACGACCTCGACCGCGCGCGTCGGCGCGATGATGGACTCGAAGAAGCGGAACATGGGCGGGCGTCTAGCGCGGCAAGGCGGCAGGAATGAGCCGGGGCCGGGCGGGATGAGGCAGCCGTTGTCTGTGGTTCGCGCTTCGGTCGGTGTCGACGCACGGACCTCTTCGCGCGGCGGCCGAGGATAGCCCCGCAGCGGAGGAGCGGCAGAACTCAGCTTCGTCGCGCCGCGACTTGGCATGCAGATTGCTCACAAGACCAGTCAGGTTGCTTGAAGGTGCATTTGGATGAACCGGCTGGCGCGTCGGCTATTGGTGGACCTGCCCGCACGCTGGTGATTGCTTCCGTTCACCAGTCGACGGTGGAAGTCATCGCGGCGCCTAACGACAACGAGGAGGCCGTGGACAGAACCGCCGCCGGTCACCTCGATGGGACGTCCAGCCAACGATATCGCACATCGGCGATGTCGGTGTCGGTCTACGACAGACCTCGACCGATCGCTTGGTCGACGTCCTCGCCCGTGCATCTCCACTGAGGCCAGTAAAGGGATCCGCCATGACCGCCATCGACGCGCGAACCGGGCTCGACCCAGGTGCGGTCAGCGACCAGCGGGCGCTGCTCGACTCCCACGAGGACGGCTACGAAAAGAGCCTGAAGCCTCGCCAGGTGCAGATGATCGCCATCGGTGGCGCCATCGGCACCGGCTTGTTCCTCGGCGCGGGTGCCCGGTTGCAGATCGCCGGGCCGGCCCTGGCGCTCGTCTACCTGTTCTGCGGCTTCTTCTCGTTCCTCATCCTGCGGGCTCTAGGCGAACTCGTGATGTACCGCCCGACATCGGGCAGCTTCGTCTCCTACGCCCGCGAGTTCATGGGCGAACGCGGCTCATTCGTGGCGGGCTGGATGTACTACTTGAACTGGGCGATGACCGGGATCGTGGATATCACCGCCGTCGCGCTTTACATGAAATACTGGGGAGCCTTCGCGGATGTGCCCCAGTGGGCGTTCGCGCTCGTCGCGCTCGCCTTCGTCGGGGCCATGAACATGGTCGCGGTAAAATGGTTCGGGGAGATCGAATTCTGGTTCTCGATCGTCAAGGTGGGGGCGCTCGTGCTCTTCCTCATCCTCGGCGCCGCTCTCGTGGTCACCGGACACGGCGCCGGCGGGCAGACACCGGGCTTGCACCTGATTTCGGAGAACGGCGGATTGTTTCCGCACGGCCTCTTGCCGGCCGTGATCATCATCCAGGGCGTGGTCTTCGCCTACGCCGGGATCGAGCTGATCGGGACCGCCGCCGGCGAGGCGGAAAATCCGGAGAAGGTGCTGCCGCGCGCCATCAACAGCGTGATGTGGCGCATCGCCCTGTTCTACGTCGGTTCGGTGGTGCTGCTGGTCATGCTGCTTCCATGGACGGCCTACCGGGCCGGCGTCAGCCTGTTCGTCACGTTTTTCGGCGCCCTCGGGGTTCCGGGGATCGGCACCGCGATGAACATCGTGGTGCTCACGGCCGCGCTGTCGAGCCTCAACTCCGGGCTGTACTCGACGGGACGTGTCTTGCGCTCGTTGGCGATGGGCGGCTCGGCTCCGCCTTTCGTGTCACGCATGAACAGGGCCAAGGTCCCGTACGGCGGCATCATCGTGACGCTCGTGGTGTACCTCTTCGGCGTGGTGCTCAACTACGTGGTGCCGAGCCAGGTCTTCGAGATCGTCCTGAACATCGCCTCGCTCGGCATCGTCAGCACGTGGGCCTTCATCGTGGTCTGTCAGATGCTGCTGCGCAGGAAAATCGACCACGGGCTCATTCAGCCGGTGGCGTTCCGCATGCCCTTCGCGCCGTTCACGTCCTGGTTGACCCTCGCCTTCCTCGCCGGGGTGCTGGTCCTGATGGGTTTCGACTATCCCGACGGAACCTACACGATCGTCGCCATCCCGCTGGTCGCGGTGGCGCTTTACGCGGGCTGGATGGTGTTGAAGGGGTCCAGCCCTTTCAGCCCGACCATTCCCTCCTACGAGTTGACGCGCGCCGTGGAAACCGACGTGCATAACGATCCGCGTTGAAGCCCCGATCCTTTGAAACCGGTCGGGGCTCCGACGCCGATCCGAGGTTCGGAACCTGTTCCCGACCAAGAGCGTCCGGATGGCCGCGTTTCATCAGCTGACATCACCCATCAGCGGCTCGGTTGACGCGGCTCCCTGCTTCCCTCTATCGTCAGGTCGTGGTCATTTGAGCCGGCTGGCTTGCCGCCACGTTAAACAAAGCGCTAAAGGGCCGAGACGATCTCCCCTCGCTTTGTGACGCCGTCCGAACTCGGACCGCGGGCCAGCCGTTTCGCGATGGCGAAGGACGCCGCGGCGGCCTGTTGTGGAGATCGAACCCGTGAAGACCGAGAAGACCCGACCGTCCACGCTCCGTCCCGCCACACGCCTCGTGCACGGCGGCACGCTGCGCTCGCAGTTTGGCGAGGTTTCCGAGTCGTTGTTCCTGACGCAGGGCTACGTCTACGAGACCATGGAGGCCGCCGAGCGGCGCTTCACCGGCGACGACCCCGGCTTCATCTACTCGCGCTTCTCAAATCCGACGGTCGCCATGTTCGAGCAGCGGATGGCGCTGCTCGAAGGTGCCGAGGACGCGCGCGCCACCGCGACCGGCATGGCGGCCGTGACGGCGTCCCTGATGGGCCAGCTGCAGGCGGGCGATCACGTCGTGGCCGCCAAGGCCCTGTTCGGCTCCTGCCGCTACGTCGTCGAGGAGCTCCTGCCCCGCTTCGGCGTGCAATCCACGCTCGTCGATGGCGACGACCTCGACCAGTGGCGCGCCGCCGTAAGGCCCACCACCAAGGTGGCGTTCCTCGAATCCCCCACCAACCCGCTGCTGGGCCTCGTGGACATCGCGGCCGTGGCCGACATCGCGCACGCGGGCGGCGCGACGCTGGTGGTCGACAACGTGTTCGCCACGCCGCTGCTGCAGAGCCCGCTCGAGCTCGGGGCCGATTGCGTCGTCTACTCGACCACCAAGCACGTGGACGGGCAGGGGCGCTGCCTGGGCGGCATGATCCTGGGCTCGAAGGAGTTCATCGAAACCAAGATGCAGACCTTCCTGCGCCAGACGGGGCCGGCGCTGTCGCCGTTCAACGCCTGGGTCATGCTGAAGGCGCTCGAAACCCTGCCGCTGCGCGTCAACGCGCAGTGTGCCAGCGCAGCCAGGGTGGCCGACCTGCTGGGCGACCACCACCGCGTGTCCCGCGTGCTGTATCCGGGCCGCGACGACCACCCCCAGGCGGAGCTCGCGCGCCGGCAGATGAAGGGCGGCGGCACGCTGGTCGCCTTCGAGCTGCGGGGCGGCAAGGCCGCGGCCTTCGCGTTCGCCAACGCGCTCAAGGTGATCCTGATCTCCAACAACCTGGGCGATTCGAAAAGCCTGATCACCCATCCCGCCACCACCACGCACCAGCGCCTGAGCGCGGAGGCGCGGGCCTCGGTGGGGATCACGGACGGCATCCTGCGCCTGTCGCTCGGGCTGGAGGACGTCGAAGACCTGATCGAGGACATCGGCCAGGCGCTGCAGAAACTCGACTGGCGGGAAACGGGCGTGGTCGCCATGCGTTGATCCGTCCGGCGCGGCCGCCACGACGGCCGGGGCTTCCTCAGTCGGTCGCCGCGCCAGCGGAGTTCAGCCCATGTACATGGCGGTCACGCGCGACATCCAGGTCACCGTCCTCCCCGAATACGTGGCGGACCGCTCCGAGCCGAAGAACGGCCGCTATTTCTGGGCCTACACGATCGAGATCGCCAACCTGGGCCCGGTCCGGGTGCAGTTGATCGCCCGCTACTGGCGGATCACCGATGCGTCGGGCCGCGTGGAGGAGGTTCGGGGCCTGGGGGTGGTGGGCGAGCAACCGGTGCTTAACCCCGGCGAAACCTTCCGCTACACCTCGGGGTGCCCGCTACCGACCCCGAGCGGCATCATGGTGGGCCACTACCGCATGGTGGACGACACGGGCGGCGCGATCGAGGTCGAGATCCCCGCCTTCTCGCTCGACGCC
>CAXTFJ010000004.1:52785-63966 GCA_964243405.1 uncultured Lichenihabitans sp.
ACGCCGCGCTGACGGCGCTCGACAGCCCGCGCGACAAGCGCTTGCTGAACTGAGGCGAGATCGGCCGGACCACGACACCATGATCTTCTGTGACCGTGGAGGCTGCCGGCAGCGGTCCGCGAACCTGACTCGCGCGCGCCTCAGGCGGCCCGCTGCAGCGGGTTGAGCTTGTCGATCAGCTCCGACCGCACCGTTTCGGCCCTGTCGTTGGCGACCTGGCAGGTGCCCGCCGCCTTGTGGCCGCCGCCGCCGTAGCTGAGGCACACGCCGCCCACGTTCACCGGCGAGCCGCGGTCGAGGATCGACTTGCCGACCGCGAAAACCGTGTTCTGGCCCTTCAGCCCACACATGACGTGGACGGAGATGTCGCATTGGGGGAACAGGGCGTAGATCATGAAGCGGTTGCCCGCGTAGATGGTCTCCTCGTCCCGAAGGTCGAGCATCGCGAGCCTGCCGTGCACGCTCGTGCAGCGGCGGAGCTGGTCCTCGAACGGCGTCCGGTGCTCCAGGAACAGGTCGACGCGCTCGCGCACGTCCGGCAGGTCCAGCACCTCCTCGACCGACAGGTGGCGGCACTGCTCGATGAGCTGCATCATCAGCTCGTAGTTCGAGATGCGGAAGGAGCGGAACCGGCCGAGGCCCGTGCGGGAATCCATCAGGAAGTTGAGCAGCACCCAGCCTTTCGGCTCGAGGATCTCGTCGCGGGAGAACTGGGCCGAGTCGGCCTTGTCGACCGCGTCCATCAGCTCGGCGCTGATCTTGGTGAAGAACTCGGCGCCGCCGTAGTAGTCGAAGACGACGCGGGCCGCCGAGGGCGCCTCGGGGTCGATGACGTGGTTGGCCGGGCTCGCGGCCCGGTTGCGGCTGACCTCGCTCGAATGGTGGTCGAAGGCCAGGTGGCAACCCGGCACGTAGGGCAGGTTCGTGATGATGTCGCGCCCGGTGATCGGCACCGTGCCGTCCTGCATGTCCTTCGGATGGACGAACTTGATGTCGTCGATCAGCCCAGCCTCGCGCAGCAGCATGCCGCACACGAGGCCGTCGAAGTCGCTGCGCGTGACGAGCCGATAAAGCTGGGTGGACATGCCGTCTCCGATCGCGTGATGGCGAGGTTTCGGGACGCTACGGCACAAATCCTAAGCGGTGGTAAGCGGTCGCGCGGCCTCCGCCGCGGCGGGCGCGCCGCAGGCGTGGCAGAAGGGCGAGAAGGCGTTCTTGCGGGTGTCGCAGCGGGCGCAGTGGTTGAACAGGCCGATGCCGCAGTGCGGGCAGAAGTCGTTCTCGCCGGTTTTCAGGTCGACGGCCCGCTCGCAGCCCGGGCAGACCGACTTGCCGAGCCGGGCAAGCGCCGTGTCGTAGGCGAGCTCCTGACGGCGGACGGTGTCGGGCTGCTGCTCGGCCGCGCGCTGCCGGGCGAGGTAGCCGTTCAGCGCGGTGATCGTGTACCGCCCCACCAGCACGGTCGCGACCAGCCCGACCCCGTAGTAGGCGTAGCCGCCGTAGCTCGGCAGGTAGGGCACGAGCTCCACGCAGAAGGCGTAGAGCGCGAACAGGATGAAGCCCCACACGAAGGGCCACAGCGGGCTCCGCCGCCGGCGCACGAACAGCCAGCCCGCGATCGCCAGCAGCGGCACGGTGACGGCGAGCCGGTCGGCGAAGACGCGCAGTTCGGCGCTGGTCTCCTCCCGCTCCACCTGCCGGTCCGCCTCGACGTTCAGCGCATCGAGCTTGCCCTGTGCCGCGGCCTGCGCCTGCTGGGCGTCGAGGGCCTCCTGGTTGCGGGCGTCGACGTCGCGCTGCGCCGCAACCTGAACGGCCTTCAGGGCGTCGAGCTGCCTGGTGCGCTCGACCAGCTCGGCGTCCTGGTCGGGGAGGTTGGTGGCCTTGCGGGTTTCGAGCCAGTTGCCGAACGCGTCCTTGGCATTGCCATAGGCCTGCTGTGCGGCCTGCAGCTTCAGGTTGGCCTGGTCGAGGTCGGCGCTCGCACCCTCCTGCGCGCCCTGCGCCGCCCTGATGGACGCCTGCAGGGGTTTCACCGCGGAGGAGTCGAGGAAATCGTCCCGGGTCGCCTGGTGCTCGACCTGCGGCAGGTCGTCCACCACCAGCCCGCCCAGGCCGGCCAGGCAACCCGCGAACACCAGCGCCACCAGCCAGAGCCCGGCGTTGTAGAACCGCTCCGACCGTCTCAGCGACTTGTTCATCCGTGCCGTTTCCCCGATTTCGCCCTGCATAGCGGCTGCGGGCTCGGAAAACCAAGCGGACATTGACAGGGGACCGGCGCGGGTCCTACCAACGGGTGTCCGAAGGTCCCCGCAAGGGGTGGGGCTTTCCCGCTTGGGAAAGCTCCGAGGGAACGCGGTCCGGTTCGCCGGGACGCCGCGGCTGCCCCCGCAAC
This sequence comes from uncultured Lichenihabitans sp., assembly GCA_964243405.1. GTDB lineage: Bacteria > Pseudomonadota > Alphaproteobacteria > Rhizobiales > Beijerinckiaceae > Lichenihabitans. The sequence goes on from CAXTFJ010000004.1 coordinate 55,181, forward strand.
TGTGAGCGGAGAGCGTCGGCGCGCTTCAGGCCACTGGTCCGCATCCGCGGGCCGGGAAGGCAGCGCCGCACCGCGTCATCATCCGCAAGCCAGGAAACCTGCCTCCAGGACCACGACCAAGCGCGCGGTCGGGCGGGGTGCCCCGAAAGCCGTCCGGTTCCGGGGCCACGTGTCCCGGTCCCGGGTGTTCCGGCGTTTGCGCGCCGGAAGTGGTGCTGCCCGTCGACCGTGCCCGTTTCGGCACGCGGAGAACCACGGGTGACCGCAACGACCCGCATCACCGTCTGCACGACCTGCCGGGCGGAGGGCGAGCCGGCCCTGCCCATGGACGAGCGCGCCGGGGCGCGGCTGCTGCGCGCCCTGCAGGCGGCCGCCGGGCCGGAGGTCGACCTCGTCGGCGCCGAATGCCTGAGCGTGTGCAAGCGCCCCTGCACGGTGAGCTTCGAGGCGCCCGGCAAGTGGACCTACGTCTACGGCGATCTGCCGCCCGAGTCGGCGGCCGCCGTGATCCTCGACGCAGCCCGGCTCTACGCCGCGGCGCCCGACGGGCTGATCCCCTGGAAGCTTCGCGCCGATGCCATCAAGAAGGGCGTCGTGGCCCGGTTGCCGCCCCGCGGTACCGCGTTGAAGGACGATGCCGCGTGACAAGTCTCACCAAAGTCCCCGTCACGGTGGTGACCGGCTTCCTGGGCGCCGGCAAGACCACGATGATCCGCCACCTGCTGGAGAACGCCGGTGGGCGCCGGCTCGCGCTGATCGTCAACGAGTTCGGCGACGTGGGCGTGGACGGCGACATCCTGCGCGGCTGCGGAATCGAATCCTGCCCGGAGGAGAACATCGTCGAACTCGCCAACGGCTGCTTGTGCTGCACGGTGGCGGACGACTTCGTGCCGGCCGTCGAGGCGCTGCTGGCCCGCGTGCCGCGCCCCGACCATATCGTGGTGGAGACGTCGGGACTCGCGCTGCCCAAGCCGCTGGTGAAGGCCTTCGACTGGCCCGCCATCCGCGCCCGGCTCACCGTCGACGGCGTCGTGGCGGTGGTGGACGCCGCGGCGGTGGCGGCGGGTCGCTTCGCCGACGACCCCGCCAAGCTCGCGGCCCAGCGGGCGGCGGACGCTTCGATCGACCACGACAACCCGTTGGAGGAGGTCTACGAGGACCAGCTCCTCTGCGCCGACCTGATCGTGCTCAACAAGACCGACCTCCTGGGCGAGGCGGACCTCGCCATCGTCCGCGAAAGCGTGCGGGCCACGGTGCCGCGCGCCGTCAAGGTAGTGGCGGTGACGGAAGGGCGGCTGGACGCCGCGGTTCTGCTCGGGCTCGATGCCGCCGCCGAGGACGACCTCGCGGCGCGACCTTCCCACCACGACGCGGAGGAGGGCCACGACCACGACGACTTCGACAGCTTCGTGCTGGACGTGCCTGAACTGGACGACACCTCCGGCCTGCTCGACCGCCTGGCCGCCGTCGCGGCCCGGCACGACATCCTGCGCGTGAAAGGCTTCCTCGGCGTGCGGGGCAAGCCGATGCGGCTGCTCGTGCAGGGCGTGGGCGCCCGCTTCCGCCAGCAGTTCGACCGCCCCTGGAAGGCGGGTGAGCCGCGGCTGGGACGGCTCGTCGTCATCGGCGAGAAAGGCCTCGACCGCGCCGCGGTGGAAGCCGACCTCCGGGCGGGTTAGCACGACCCCATGCACCTGCTGCGGACCCAAGAGCGCTCCCTGGACGACGAGGCCGAAGCCGTCGACTTGGAACTCGACCCGGCCGACCTGGTGCTGCTGTCCTTCACCGACAGCGACCTCGCGGTCGCGGCCGCCGCGCACGCCGCGCAAGGGGCCGTCCTGCCGGACCTGCGGCTCGCCAGCCTCGCGCGGCTGAAGCACCCGTATTCGGTCGACCTCCTGGTGGGACGTTCGGCGGGGCGGGCGCGCTTCGTCCTGGTGCGGCTGCTGGGCGGCCTCGACTACTGGCGCTACGGCGTGGACGAACTCGCGGCCGCAGCCCGGCGGCACGGTTTCCACCTCGCGGTCATCCCCGGCGATGGCCGGGGCGACGCCCGGCTCGACGCGGCTTCCACAGTTCCGACAGCTGTGCTGGACCTGCTGTGGCGCTGTTTCCAGGCCGGCGGACCCGCCAACCTCGCCCAGGCGCTCCGCGTGATGGCGGCCTGGAGCGGGCATCGCACGGCCTGGGAAGAGCCGCGCCCGGTGCCCGAGGCGGCGGTGTTCGCGGAGGGCTGCCGGGCAGGTGGGGCCGGTGCCCCGCACGCCCTGCTGCTGTTCTACCGCTCCGCGCTGCTCGCCGCCGACACGGCACCCGTCACCGCGCTGGTCGACGCGTTGGCGGCGCGCGGCTTCCGCGTCACGGCCGCCGCGGTCGCGAGCCTCAAGGACCCGGCGTGCCACGCGTGGCTGGCCGATCGGATCGCCCGCGACGCGCCGGACGTGATCCTCAACGCCACGGCCTTCTCGGCCGGGGACGGGGAGGGCGGTCGGGTGCTGGACCGCGCCGACTGCCCCGTGTTCCAGGTCGTCTTCGCGGGCGCGTCGCGCGACATTTGGGAGGGGTCGCCGCGCGGCCTGGGCCCGGCCGACCTCGCCATGAACGTCGTGCTGCCCGAGGTCGACGGCCGCCTCTTGGTCGGCGCCGTGTCCTTCAAGGCCGCGTCGGAGCGGCGGCCCGACCTCGCCTTCACCCGCGTGGTACACCGCCCCGACCCCGAGGGGATCGCGCACGCGGCCGACCTCACCCTCGCCTGGGCGAGGCTGCGCCGGACCCCGCGCGCGGACAGGCGCCTCGCCCTCGTCGTGTCCGACTACCCCGGCCGCGGCGGCCGCACCGGCTACGCGGTCGGTCTCGATACGCCCGCGAGCCTCGCGACGATCACGGATCGGCTGAGGCGCGAGGGGTTCGGGGTCGGTACCCTGCCCGAGGCGGGGCCGCTGATGCACGCCTTGACGGAGGGCGAAGTCTCGCCCGTGCTGTCCTTGGATGACTACCGCGACCTCATCACCGGCCTGCCCACGACCTTCACGGCCGCGGTCGAGGCCGCGTGGGGCGCCCCGGAGCGCGATCCGGCGCTCGCGGGCGGCGCCTTCGCGTTTCGCCTCGTCCGCGCGGGGCGGCTCACGGTCGCGGTGCAACCCGACCGGGGTGCCGCCGCCGACCGCCGCACCGACTACCACGACGCGGCCCTGCCGCCGCGCCACGCCTATCTCGCGTTCTACCTCTGGCTGCGCCACGTCGAGCGGGTCGACGCCCTCATCCACCTCGGCACCCACGGCACGCTCGAATGGCTGCCGGGCAAGCCCGTGGCGCTGGGTGCGGACTGCGCGCCCCGCGCCGTGCTCGGCCCGCTGCCGGTCATCTACCCCTTCATCGTCAACAACCCGGGCGAGGCCGCGCCCGCCAAGCGCCGCATCGCGGCCGTCACGGTCGGGCACCTCACCCCGCCGCTGCGCGAGGCCGGCGCGCACGGCGCCGCGCTCGACCTCGAAACCCTGTTCGACGAATACGCCCAGGCGCTGACCCTCGACACCCGGCGCGCGCGGATGCTCGCCAACGCCATTCTCGAGCGCGCGCGAGACAGCGGCCTCGCGGCCGACAGCGGCATCGCCGACGAGGCCGACCCGCAAGCCGCGCTGACCCGGCTCGACGCCTGGCTGTGCGACGTCAAGGAGATGCGGATCGGCGACGGGCTGCACGTATTCGGCTCGGCTCCCGACACGGACGCTCACGCCGACCTCCGCGCCGACGCGCTCGCGGGCTGCGGCGAGGCCGAGATGGCGGGCCTGCTTGCCGCGCTCGACGGACGCTTCGTGCCGCCGGGTCCGGGCGGGGCGCCCGCTCGCGGACGGCTGGACGTCCTGCCGACCGGCCGCAACCTGTTCACCACCGATCCTCGCGCCATTCCGACCCGCACGGCCTGGGACCTCGGCCGCAGGCTCGCGGGCGAGGTGATGACCCGCCACGCCCAGGACCATGGCGAATGGCCCCGCCGCCTCGTGCTCGACCTGTGGGGCAGCGCCACGGTCCGGACGGGCGGCGACGACCTCGCCCAGGCCTTCGCGCTGATCGGCGTCCGGCCGAGGTGGGACCCAGCCACCGGCCGCGTGCTCGGCTACGAGGTCCTGCCGCCCGCCCTCATGGACTGGCCACGCGTCGACGTGACCCTGCGCATCTCCGGCCTGTTCCGCGATACCTTTCGCGACCAGGTCGCCTTGTTCGACGCGGCCAGCCGGGCGGTCGCGACGCTCGACGAGACGTCGGACGAGAACGCGCTGGTCGAGAGCCGCCGGGCCTCGCCGGACGGACAGCTCGGACCGCGCGTCTTCGGCGCCGCGCCCGGTCGTTACGGCACCGGGCTCGGCCGAACCATCGACGGCGACGGGTGGGTGGACCGCGCGGCCCTGGGCGAAGCCTACCTGGCCGCGACCTCGCACGGCTACGGCCCGGGCGGGGAGGGACGGGCCGCCCCAGACGCCTTCCGCGACCGCGTCCGCACCGCCTCCGCCTACGTGCACACGCAGGACCTGCCGGGGACCGACCTGCTCGACGCCGCCGCGTCCGCCGATCACGAGGGTGGCTTTGCGGCCGCGGCCGCGGTGCTCGGGACCGCGCCCGCGCTCTACCACGTCGATACCACCGTGCCCGGCCGGGTGGCCGTCCGCACTTTGGACGAGGAGGTGGCCCGTACCGTGCGGGGCCGCGCCGCCAACCCGCGCTGGATCGCCGGGCAGATGCGGCACGGCCACCGCGGCGCGGCCGAGATCGCAGAGACCGTCGACAACCTGTTCGCGTTCGCGGCGACGAGCGAAGCCGTGCCGAGCCGTCATTTCGACCTGCTGTTCGAGGCGACCTGCGGCGACGAGGCGGTCCGCGCCTTCCTGAGCGACGCCAACCCTCCCGCGGCTCGCGCGATCGCGGCGCGCTTCCGTCGCGCCATGGAGCGCGGGTTCTGGGTGTCGCGCCGCAACTCCACGGCCGCCATCCTGGACGACATGCTGGGGCAACCCGCGTGAGCGGGCCCGACGCCCTCCGCGTGGGCTGGTGCCCCGGCGCGCTCCGGCCGATGGCCGCGGGCGACGGCCTGCTCGTGCGCATCAAGCCGCGCGGCGGCGTGCTCACGCTCGGGCAGGCGGTAGGCGTCGCCGACCTCGCGGCACGGTTCGGCAATGGGGCCTTGACGCTGACGGCCCGCGCCAACCTGCAGATCCGCGGCGTGTCGGCCGACGGCGTCGAGGCCCTCGCGGCCGGTCTCGCGACCCTGGGCCTGCTCGACCCATCGGTCGAAGCGGAGGCCGTGCGCAACGTCGTATCCAGTCCGCTCGCGGGCCACGACACCACCGCGGTGCTGGACGTTCGGCCTGCAACGGCGGCTCTGGAGGACGAGCTGGTCCGCAACCCCCTCCTGTGGCGGCTGTATCCCAAGACCTGCTGGGTGGTGGACGGCGGTGGGGCACTCCCGCTCGACACGGTCGCGGCCGACGTCCGGTTCGAGGCCGGGTTTCGCGACGGCTGTGCCGGCTTCGCGATCCGCCTCGCGGGTGAGGGGACCCGCGCGGCTTGGTGCGAACAATCCGGTCTCGCGGACACCGCCGTTGCGCTCGCCCAAGTCACTCTGGAGCTCGGTGGAGACGGTTCCGCTCCATCGCGGATCCGCGACCTCGTGGCGGCCAACGGCGCTGCGGCGGTCTTCGACCGCGCCGGGCTTGCGCATCGGCGGACGGAGCCCGTCCATCCCATGACACCGATCGTTCCTGTCGGCCTCGGATGGTCGGGAGACCGGCACTGGGTGGGCATCGCGCCGCCTTTTGGCTGGATGAACGCGGACGGACTGAGGCTGCTGTCGCGGCAGATGGCGGAGGCCGGAGCCGTAGACCTCCGTTTGACGCCCTGGCGCACCCTCCTCGTGCCCGGCCTGACCTCGACCACCGCGCATGCACTCCTGGCTGCCCTGACATCCTCCAGCGCATCGGGTCCAGATGCTCCGATCCTCGACCCCGCCGACGCCCGCCTGACCGTGGCGGCCTGTTCGGGCGCGCCGGCCTGCCATCGCGCCACCACCCCCGTCCGCGCCGATGCCGAGCGCCTCGCTGCGGCGCTCGGCCCCGACCGATCGCCCGGCATCGCCCTCCACGTGTCGGGCTGTGCCAAGGGCTGCGCCCATCCCGGCCCCGCGCCTTCCACCCTGGTCGGGAGGGACGGCCTCTACGATCTCGTGCGCCACGGGTCGGCGGGCGATCGGCCTGTTCGACGCGGCTTGTCGGCCGAGGCCGTTGCCGCGATGCTGCGCCACCCGGAACCGGAGGTTGCGTGCTGACCGCCCACGACTACGTCCGCGACGGCGCCGAAATCTACCGCCGCTCCTTCGCGATCATCCGCGCGGAGGCGGACCTCGCGCGCTTCGCGGGCGTCGAGGAGCGGGTGGCGGTGCGCGTCATCCACGCCTGCGGCCTAGTGGAGGCCGCCCGTGACCTCGCCTTCTCGCCGGGTGCCGCGGAGGCTGGAGCCGCGGCGCTGCTCGCGGGCGCTCCCGTGCTGTGCGACGCCCGCATGGTGGCCGACGGGGTCACGCGCGCGCGGCTGCCCGCCCGCAACGAGGTCGTCTGCACCCTGACCGATCCGCGCGTGCCGGACCTCGCCGCGCGCCTGGGCACCACGCGCACGGCTGCGGCGCTTGAGTTTTGGCGCGATCGGCTGGGCGGTGCGGTGGTGGCGATCGGCAACGCGCCCACGGCCCTGTTCCGCCTTCTCGAACTGCTGGACGAAGGCGTCCCGCCCCCCGCGGTCGTGGTCGGCATGCCGGTCGGCTTCGTGGGCGCGGCCGAGTCCAAGGAGGCCCTTCTGGCCGATGGCCGCCTCCCCGCCCTGGTGGTGCGGGGGCGCAGGGGCGGCAGCGCCATGGCGGCCGCGGCCGTCAACGCTCTGGCGAGTGCGCGGGAGTGAACCCCGGCCGCCTGCACGGCGTGGGCCTCGGTCCCGGCGACCCGGACCTGCTCACGGTGAAGGCCACGCGCTGCCTCGCCGAGACCCGGGTCGTGGCCTTCTTCGCCAAGGCGGGCCGCTGCGGCATCGCCCGCACCGTCGCGGCGCCCTGGCTTCGGGATGACCTCGTCGAGGAGGCGCTGCAATATCCCGTCACGACGGAACTGCCGTTCGACGGCGAGGCCTATGCCGAGTCGCTGGGCACCTTCTACGCCGCCGCGGCCGATCGCCTGGCCGTACACCTCGGCGCTGGCCGAGACGTCGCGTTGCTGTGCGAGGGCGACCCACTGTTCTATGGCTCGTTCATGCACCTTTACGTTCGCTTGCGCGGACGCTTCCCCGTGACGATCGTGCCGGGCGTGACGGGCATGTCGGGCTGCTGGACCGCGGCGGGCGAGCCGATGACCTGGGGCGACGACGTGCTCAGCGTCCTGCCCGGTACGCTCCCGCCCGAAGCTCTGCGCGAGCGCCTCGCCACTTGCGACGCCGCCGTCATCATGAAGCTCGGCCGCAACCTCCCCAAAGTGCGTTCCGCGGTTCACGCAGCGGGCCTGCTCGATCGTGCCGTTTACGTCGAACGCGGCACGATGGCCGAGGAGCGCATCATGCCGCTCGCCGACAAGCGCGACGACGAGGCACCCTATTTCGCGCTCGTGCTCGTGCCCGGCCGGGGACGCCGGCCGTGACGGGACGGCTCACGGTGGTGGGGCTCGGACCCGGTCCGGCCAGCTGGCTCACCCCTGAGGCGTCCGCGGTCCTCGCGGAAGCGACCGACCTCGTGGGCTACGCCCCCTACCTCGATCGCGTGCCGGAGCGGGCCGGCCTCGTCCGCCATGCCAGCGACAACCGGGTGGAACTGGACCGCGCCCGCCATGCGTTCCGCCTCGCAGCCGAGGGGCGGCGCGTGGCCGTGGTGTCCGGCGGCGATCCGGGCATTTTCGCCATGGCGGCAGCGGTGTTCGAGGCCCTGGAGGGCGGCGACCCGGCCTGGAACGATGTGCCGCTCGACGTCGTGCCGGGCGTGTCGGCCATGCAGGCGGCCGCGGCGCGGCTGGGAGCTCCGCTGGGCCACGACTTCTGCGTCCTCTCGCTGTCCGACAACCTGAAGCCCTGGCCGGTCGTGGAGCGGCGGTTGCGCGCCGTGACGGCGGGCGACTTCGTGCTGGCGATCTACAATCCCGCCTCGAAGGCCCGGCCGGGCCAGCTGGACGACGCCTTCGCGATCCTGCGCGACGGACGGCGCGGCGACACCCCGGTCGCCTTCGCACGCGCGGTGGGCCGGCCGGGGGAGGCGATCACCGTGACGACGCTCGCGCGCGCCGACGCTGCGTTCGCGGACATGAGCACGCTGGTGATCGTGGGGTCGAGCGAGACGCGGGTCGTCGCGCGGCCGGACGGCGGTGCCTGGCTGCTCACGCCGCGCAGCTACGGGGCGTCCCGATGAGTCGCGAGCCAGTCGAGCACGTCTGGCAGCGCGGCGAGGACGGTGCCGGCCGGCGGGGCAGGGCGCTCGACCATCAGGACGGGCAGGCCGAGCGCGCGGGCGGCGGCGAGCTTGCCGTCACCAGCCGCCCCGCCGCTGTTCTTGGTGACGAGAACGTCGACGCCCTCGTCGCGCATGAGGGTCGTTTCCTCCTCGGTCCGGAAAGGACCGCGCCCGAGAACGACGCGACTCTGCGGCGGCAAGTCGGCGGGTGCGGGAGGATCGATGGTGCGGATCAGGTAGCGGTGCTGCGGCGCCTGCCGGAATGCCGCCAACCCGAGTCGCCCCGTCGTAAGAAACACGCGGCGAGGGTTCGGGC
>CAXTFJ010000004.1:63976-84806 GCA_964243405.1 uncultured Lichenihabitans sp.
CGCGGCGGCTGCGTGCAAGGTGTCCACGTATTCCCAGCGATCACCGGCCTGCGCTTGCCAGGCTGGCCGGGTGAAGGTCGCGAGCGGCAGGCCGAGGCGGGCGCAGGCCGCGGCCGCGTTGGCGGAGATACGCGGCGCGAACGGGTGCGTGGCGTCGACCACGGCTTGCATCCCCGTCTCCTCCAGAAAGCGAGCCAGGCCGTCCACACCGCCGAAGCCACCGATGCGGTGCGGGATCGGGGGCAGGTGCGGTACGTCCGTGCGTCCCGCCAGGGACAGGATCGGCGCGATGTCGTCGCGGCCGGCCAGCGAGCGCGCGATCGCGTTGGCTTCCGTGGTGCCGCCGAGGATGAGCAGGCGAAGGGGCAGGGTCGGCCTTTCGGCGATGGCGACGTCGAACTATGCCCCTCCTGCGCGCGCGGGAGAAGGTGCCCGACAGGGGAGATGAGGGGAATCACTGACCCAAGTGTTCCCTCATCCGTCGCGGCGTCGCCGCGCCACCTTCTCCCGCTCGCGGGAGAAGGATCCGCTCCGGAGGTTCGCGCTTGAAGCCCTGGCTCACTCTCGTGGGCCTGGGCGAGGACGGGCTCGACGGCCTCTCCCCGGTGGCCCGGCGCGCGGTCGAAAACGCCGACCTCGTCGTGGGCGGGCGACGCCACCTCGACCTCGCGGACGGCCTCGCGCGCCACGCTCTGCCCTGGGCCTCACCGATCGAGGACACCTTTCCGGCGATCCTCGACCGGCGCGGCACGCCGGTCTGCGTGCTCGCCTCCGGCGACCCCTTCACCTACGGGGTCGGCTCCGTACTGGCGCGCCACGTGTCGGCCGGCGAGATGACCTGCCACCCGCAGCCGTCCGCGTTCGCGCTGGCGGCGGCGCGCCTTGGCTGGGCCGCGCAGGATTGCACGCTGCTGTCTCTGCACGGCCGGCCCCTCGACCGCGTCGTGCCGCACCTGCGGCCGGGCGCCCGCCTCCTCGTGCTTTCGTGGGACGGCGCGACCCCGACGGCGCTCGCGCGGCTGCTGACCGAGCGCGGCTTCGGGCCGTCGCGCCTGACCGTGCTGGAAGCCATGGGTGGCCCACGCGAACGTAGCCGCACGTGCTCGGCCGACTTCTTCGACCTCAACGATGTGGCGGACCTGAATACGGTGGCGGTCGAGGTTGCGGCGGTTCCAGGCGCCCGCGTGCGGCCTCTCACGCCAGGGCTGCCGGACGACTGGTTCGAGCACGACGGTCAGATCACCAAGGCCCGGGTCCGCGCCGTGACGCTCGCGGCCCTGGCACCGCGGCCTGGGCAGCTCCTGTGGGACGTCGGCTCCGGCTCCGGGTCGATCGCGATCGAATGGAGCCTGCTGCATCCCGCCAACCGCGCGGTGGCGGTGGAGCAAAGATCCGACCGCGGGGCCCGAATCCAGCGTAATGCCGCATCGCTCGGCGTGGCCGACCTCACCCTGGTGGAGGGCAGCGCGCCCGGGGCGCTCGCCGGGCTCCCCATACCGGACGCCATCTTCATCGGCGGCGGCGCGACCGAGCCGGGCCTGCTCGACGTCTGCCGCGCCGCGCTGCCGTCCGGCGGACGGCTGGTCGCTAACGCCGTCACGCTCGAGTCGCAGAGCCTGCTCGCGAGGGCCTTTGCGACGTACGGGGGCGACCTCGTCGCGCTCAGCCTCGCCCAGGCCGAACCGGTCGGCCGTTTCCACGGCTGGCGCGCCGCCATGCCGGTGACGCAGTGGCTCTGGCTGAAGCCGTGACGACGCGTCTCGCCATCGGGATCGGCTGCCGCAAGGGCAGTTCGGCGGAAGCTGTGCGAGCGCTCGTGGATGACGTCCGCGCAGGGGCACCCAACGCTCCCGCCAGCTTGTTCACGCTGGTCGATAAGCGTGACGAGCCCGGCTTGGCGGCGGCCGCGGCGCTGCTCGGCCTGCCGCTCGGCTTCCTCGCGCGCGAAGCGCTCCAGGCCGTCCTACCGGACGTGCTCACGAGATCCCCCGCGGCGGAGCGGCGCTTCGGCCTGGCGTCCGTGGCCGAGGCAGCGGCGCTCGCAGGCGGAGGTCCGGGCGCGCGACTCCTCGGGCCGCGCCTGGCGCGCGACGGGGTGACCTGCGCGGTGGCGCTCGTGCCGTGACGGTCCACTTTATCGGCGCCGGCCCCGGCGCACCCGACCTCATCACCCTGCGCGGCCGCGACCTCCTCGCCCGCTGCCCCGTCTGCCTCTACGCCGGCTCGCTGGTGCCCCGCGCGCTGCTCGACCATTGCGCGCCCGGCACCCGGATCGTCGACACCGCGCCGCTGTCGCTGGATGCCATCGTGGACGAGGTCCGCGACGCCCACGCGGCCGGCCACGACGTGGCCCGGCTCCACTCGGGCGACCTTTCGGTTTGGAGCGCGATGGGCGAGCAGTTGCGGCGGTTGCGCGCGCTCGGCATCCCCACCACGGTCACGCCCGGCGTACCGGCCTTCGCGGCCTCGGCCGCCGCGCTCGGCGTGGAACTCACGCTTCCGGAGGTCGCCCAGTCCGTGGTGCTGACCCGCACGGGCGGCCGTGCCTCGGCCATGCCGCCGCGGGAAACCCTGTCGGCCTTCGCGGCGACCGGCGCCACGCTGGCCATCCACCTGTCGATCCATCGCCTGTCCGAGATTGCGGATGAACTCGCGAAGTTCTACGGCGCCGACTGTCCGGCGGCCGTGGTCACCCGTGCCTCGTGGCCCGACGAGCGGGTGATCCGGGGAACGCTCGCCACGCTCGCGGCGCAGGCGGGGCCCATCGAGCGGACCGCGCTGATCCTCGTCGGGCGCGCCCTGGACGCCCCAGGATTCCGCGACAGCGCGCTCTACGATGCCGACTACCGCCGCCGCTTCCGCGGGGGCGAAGGCCCCTAGGTCCGCCTGGTCTCCGTTCGACCCACCATCGTTCCCGCGCGATCGATCAACAGGATGTCGAGCGCCGTCCCGCTGCCGAGCGCGTCGGCGGCGGTGCGCCACGCCGCGCCCGCGATCACATCACCGATGTCGACCTCGTGTTCGTGCAACGTTGCAATGGCTTGTGCCGCCGTGTTCGCGTGGTGCACGAGCCGAATCAACGTGTCCGCGGCCCCGGCGGCCCGCGCTCGTTCGCCCAGCCACGCCCGGTCCACCTCGCCCCGCTTGGAATGCAGGTCGAGCAGGCCCTGGCCGAGCTTGCACATCTTGGCGACGCCGCCCGCCACCGTGACGCGGGGCACGGGATGGCGGCGGAGGTATTTCAGCATGCCGCCCACGAAATCGCCCATGTCGATCAGCGCCGGGTCGGGCAGGGCGTGGTGGGCCTGCACGGCCGCTTCCGACACGGCCCCCGTGGCGCCCGCCACGTGGGTCAGGCCGAGCGCGCGGGCGACGTCGACCCCGCGGTGGATCGTGTCGATCCAGGCCGCGCAACTGTAGGGGATCACCACGCCCGTGGTGCCCAGGATCGACAGGCCGCCCACGATGCCGAGCCGCCCGTTGAGGGTGCGTTCCGCCAGTCGTTCGCCGCCGGGGATCGCGATCTCCACCGTGACGTCGCGCGGGCCGCCCAGCAGAACCGCGGCCTCGTCGAGCGCGGCGCGGATCATCGCGCGCGGCGTCGGATTGATGGCGGGCTCGCCGGGCGGGATCGGCAGGCCCGGCCGCGTCACCGTGCCCACGCCCTCGCCCGCCGCGAAGGCCACGCCCGCGCCCTCGCTTGCAAGCCGCACCGTTGCCAGTATGACGGCACCATGAGTGACATCGGGGTCGTCGCCCGCATCCTTGACCACGCCGGCGCGCGCGAACCCCGCGCCGAGGTCCGCGCGACCCAGCGCGAAGGCCGGTCGCGACCCGTTCGGCAGCGTCACCGTCACGGGGTCGGGGAAGCGGCCCGTCACCAGCCCCTCGTAGGCCGCGCGGGCCGCCGCGGTGGCGCAGGTGCCCGTGGTCCAGCCGCGGCGCAGGGCGGGGTTGGGGCTCTGGTCCATCACCGTCTCATTTACGTGGCGGCCGACCGCTTCACCAGGGCGGCGGGCGCGTGACCGGTCCGATCCTGCCCGCTTTCGAGCCCGGCACGGTCTGGCTCGTGGGGGCGGGACCGGGCGATCCGGGCCTGCTGACGCTGCTCGCGTTGCACGCGCTCCGCAAGGCCGACTACGTGGTTTACGACGCCCTGGTGGGGGAGGACATCCTGGCGCTGGCCTCTCCCGAGGCCGAGCGCGAGTTCGCGGGCAAGCGCGGCGGCATGCCTTCGCCCAAGCAGCGCGACATCAGCGAGCGGCTGATCGCGCTGGCGCGGGCGGGCAAGCGCGTGCTGCGGCTGAAGGGCGGCGACCCCTTCGTGTTCGGCCGCGGTGGCGAAGAGGCGTTGGCCCTGGTGGCGGCCGCCATCCGGTTCCGCGTCGTGCCGGGGGTTACGGCGGGCATCGGCGGCCTCGCCTACGCGGCCATTCCCGCCACGACGCGCGACACCAACCGCGCCGTGATCCTCGCCACCGGCCATTCGGCGCGGGGGGCCGTCGACCAGTGCGACTGGGCCGCGCTGGCCGCCACGGGCCTTCCCATCATCCTCTACATGGGCATGACCTTTTTGGACGAGATCGCGGGCGGGCTGATGGCGGGCGGCCTGTCGCCCGATACGCCGGTCGCCATCGTCACCAACGCCACCACGCCCGCGCAGGGCGTGCACCGGACCGCGCTGAGCCGTGCCAAGGCTGACGCGGCGGAGTGGGGCCTGCGGGCGCCCGCGATCGTCGCCGTCGGCGCTATCGTGGACCTGCACGACACGCTGGCGCCTTTCGCCCTGACACTGCAGGGTCCGGCATGACGGCGCCGGGCCTGGTGATCGCCGCCCCGCGCTCGGGCAGCGGCAAGACGGTATTGACGCTCGGGTTGCTTCGCGCCTTCGCGCGCCGGGGCGTGCGGGTCGCGGCGGCAAAATGCGGGCCGGACTACATCGATCCCGCTTTCCACGCGGCCGCGACGGGCCGTCCCGGCGTCAACCTGGACGGCTGGGCCATGCCGCCCGCCCTGCTCGCCTCGCTCGCCGGATCGCAGGCCGACGGTTGCGACCTGGTGCTCTGCGAAGGCCTCATGGGGCTGTTCGACGGCGTGCCCGGCGAGCCGGGACGCAGGGGGTCGTCGGCGGACGTGGCCGCCGCGACCGGCTGGCCCGTGCTGCTGATCCACGACGTGAGCGGCCAATCGCAATCGGCCGCGGCGCAGATCGCGGGATGCCTGAGCTACGATCCGCGCATCCGGATCGCGGGCGTCGTGCTGAACCGGGTTGGCAGCGAGCGGCACCGCCGCCTGGTGGGTGACGCCCTCGAAGCGCTGGGCGTGCCGGTCGTCGGCGCCCTGCCGCGCACCGAAGCGGTGGCGTTACCCGAGCGCCATCTCGGCCTCGTGCAGGCCTCGGAAACCAACGACCTCGACGCCCGGCTCGACGCCATGGCGGATGCCGTGGCGACACACGTCGATCTCGACCGCGTCCGGGCACTGGCACGGCCGGGCACGCCGACCCGCCATGACGGGCTCGCCGCGGCCCTGCGTCCTCCGGGGCAGCGGATCGCGGTGGCACGCGACCGGGCCTTCTCGTTCCTCTACCCGCATGTTCTGGCGGGCTGGCGCCAAGCGGGCGCCGAGTGCCGCTTCTTCTCGCCTCTCGCGGACGAGCCGCCCCCGCCCGAGTGCGACGCGTGCTGGCTGCCGGGCGGCTACCCGGAACTGCACGGGGGTACCCTGGCAGCCTCGGACAGCTTCATGCGGGGCTTGAGGACCTTCGCGCAAACCAGGCCGATCCACGGCGAGTGCGGCGGCTACATGGTGCTGGGACGCAGCCTCGTCGACGCGTCCGGCACGGCCCACGCAATGGCGGGGTTGCTCGGGTTGGAAACGAGCTTCGCGGCGCGAAAGCTGCACCTGGGTTACCGCGCCGCGACCTTGCGGGCGGGTGGAAGCTTGGGGTCCGTCGGCACCCGCGTGCTCGGGCACGAGTTCCACTACGCCTCCATCATCGCCGCTGACGGCGACGAGCCCCATGCCGACGTGACCGACGCCTATGGATCGGCTCCGCCGCCATCCGGCTCGCGTCGCGGTTGGGTCACAGGCAGCTTTTTTCATGCGATTGCGGCACTGCAATAAAACCGTCGCGTTGGCAGGACCGTTAAGCCGCCGTTAACTCGCGAAACGTGATTTTGAGTTAAGTTTGTTTCTCGCGAGGCCCCGTCCATGTGCCGCTGGATCGCCTACAAGGGTCAGCCGATCTACCTCGACGCGCTGGTAGCGGCGCCCGAGCGATCGTTGATCGCCCAGTCGGTCTGCGCCGCGGAAGCCAAGGTGTCCACCAACGGCGACGGCTTCGGCGTCGGCTGGTACGGCGACCGGGACGTCCCGGGCCTCTACCGCGAGGTGCGTCCCGCCTGGTCGGACGAGAACCTGAAGAGCCTCTGCTACCAGGTCCGCTCCTCGCTGTTCTTCGCCCACGTCCGCGCCTCGACCGGCCCCGCCACCGCGCGCGCCAATTGCCATCCCTTCGCGGTTGGCAAATACATGTTCATGCACAACGGGCAGATCGGCAGCTACTGCGCCATCAAACGCCGCCTGGATGCGATGATCCCGGACGACCTGTACCAGCACCGCGCGGGCACGACCGATTCCGAGGCCCTGTTCCTGGCGGCCTTCGCGCACGGCCTCGCCGACGATCCCGTGACGGCCCTCCACGAGACCCTGCTGGCCGTCCACGGCCTCATGCTGGAGGCTCGCATCAAGGAACCGCTGCGCGCAACCCTCGCGCTGACGGACGGCCGCGACCTGCACGCGTTCCGCTGGTCCTCCGACGGCCACGCGCCGTCGCTCTACTGGCGCCAGACCGCCCACGACCTCATGGTCGTATCCGAGCCGCTCGACGGCGAGCGGACCGCCTGGCGCGAAGTGCCGCAGAACTGCGTCCTGACCGCGCGCGCGGGTGACGCGGTCACCATCGCGCCGCTGGACGGGGCGCTGCGCCGCGCCGCCTGACTTTCGCCGGGCGAGGCCATTTCGGGTCTAGCGGCCCCTCGTAGGGATCGGTGTCGACCGTGAGGCCCGTTCCGGGGCGATCCCGACCGATGGACGGCAAGCGATCCTCTGCGTTCGTGATCGACGGTCTCGGCCTCATCTGCGGGGCACGGCGACCTTAGCGCCGATTGCGCGCCCGATCGGCGCCGTGCCACATCGCGGGAATGAGGCTCACCTCCGTCCAGTCCCTCGTGCGTCGGCCATCCTGGATCGCCGCGGCGCTCCTTCTCGCCGCAATACCCACGTCGCCCGCCCTGGCCGCGGAAGGCGGGGCCAAGCCGTCGGAGGCGGTCTTCATCGCGGAGCTGGTGGTCCTCCTCTTGGTCGGCCGCCTCTTCGGGGAAGTGATGCTGCGCCTGCGGCAGCCCGCAGTCGTGGGGCAGCTGCTGGCGGGCATCGTGCTGGGGCCGTCCGTTTTCGGCCTCCTGGCGCCCGGCCTGCACGGGCTCGTCTTTCCCGAAGGCGCCACCCAGAAAGCCATGATCGACGGGGTGGCGGACCTCGGCGTCCTGCTGCTCCTCTTCCTCACCGGCATGGAAACCGACCTCGCGCTCGTGCGCGCCGTGGGTCGGCCGGCGCTCAGCGTTTCCGTCGCGGGAATCGCGGTGCCGTTCGCCTGCGGCGTCGCGCTCGGGCTGTTCGGCCTGCCCGACAGCTTGCTGCCCAACCCCGCCGCGCGGCTCGTGACCGCGCTGTTCCTCGGCACCGCGCTGTCGATCTCCTCCATCAAGATCGTCGCCATGGTGGTGGACGAGATGCACTTCATGCGCAGGACCCTCGGCCAGATCATCGTGGCCTCGGCCATCGTCGACGACTCGATCGGCTGGATCATCGTCGGCGTGACGTTCGGGGTGGCGCGGCCGGGCGGACTGACGGCCTGGTCGGTGCTGGGCTCGATCGGCGGCACCCTGCTGTTCCTCGCCCTCAGCCTGACTCTCGGGCGTCGCGCGGTGGCGTGGCTGGTCCGCTGGTCGAACGACAGCCTCGTCAGCGACCGAGCGACCGTGACCGCCGTGCTGATCGTCATGGGCGTGCTGGCCCTCGTCACCAACGGCATCGGCGTCAACACGGTGCTCGGCGCCTTCGTGGCGGGCGTGCTGATGGGCCAGTCGCCCCTGAAGGCGCGGCACGTCGAGGGCGAGTTGCGCGGCGTCGTGGTGGCCCTGTTCGCACCCGTGTTCTTCGGGCTCGCGGGCCTGGGGACCGACCTCACCGTGCTCGGGGACCCGCGATTGCTGGCGCTGACCGGCGTGCTGATCGTCATCGCCAGCGCGGGCAAGTTCGGCGGTGCCTTCCTGGGCGGCGCGGTCGGCGGCCTGCGCCGGGCGGAATGTCTCGCCCTGGCGCTGGCCATGAACGCGCGCGGCTCGACGGAAGTCATCGTCGCCACGATCGGCCTGACGCTGGGCGCGCTGAACCCCACGCTGTTCACCATGATCGTCACGATGGCGGTGGTGACCACCACGATCATGCCGCCCACGCTGCGCTGGGCCCTGGGCCAACTGCCGATGGGGCGCGAGGAGGCCGAGCGGCTGGAGCGCGAGGCTTTTCAGCGCACCGCTTTCCTGGGCAGCGTCGAGCGCGTCCTGCTGGCCGTCGACGGCGGAGCGAGCGGCCGGCTGGCGTCCCGGGTCGCCGGCCTGCTCGGAGGGGTGACGCACCTGCCCGTCACGCTGCTGCCATTCGGCGTCTCGTCGGACAGCCAGGCCCCGGCGGCCCGCTCAGCCCCGCGCCGCGAGCCGATCGAGCGCAGCTACCGGGTGGCCGCCGAAATGCTGGGCGGACCGGAGACGGCCGTGGACGTGACGGAACGGCCCGCGGTTTCGGCCAATGTGGAGGCCGAGGTCGCGGCGGAGGCGAGGAAAGGATACGGCCTCCTGCTGATCGGGATGGAGCCCGCCACGACGCCCGAGGGCAGCCTCCATCCGGACCTCGCCAAGGTGGTCAACAGTTTCGGAGGTGCGCGGGCCGTGGTGGTGGCGCGTGGACCTCACCTGCGCGGGCCGGAGGAGGTGCCGCTCTCCATCCTCGTTCCCGTCACCGGCACCGATGCGTCCCGTCATGCCGCCGAGGTCGGGTTCGCCCTGGCCCGCGCGCAAGGCGCCGAGGTGAGCGTGCTCCACGTGGTCGACCCGGAGCCTGCGACACGCCCACGGTCCGAGCGGGACGTGGTGCGCCGCAAGACCGAGCGCGCGCGGCTCGAGGTCCTGGCCGACGCCGCGACCATGGCCAAGCGCCACGACGTGTCGGCGCGGGAAGTCGTCCGCGTGTCGGACGACAAGGGCGCCGCCATCCTGGGCCACGCGCGCCGCGCGGGCCACACGCTGATCGTCCTCGGCGTCAGTCCTCGCTGGAGCGAACGCTTGCCCTTCGGTGCGTTGGCGGCGTCCCTGCTGGAAGGCTCGCAGGCGTCCTTGGTTCTGGTGGTGGACCGGAGCAATATCGGGGTGATGGACGCGACAGGTGAGGCATGACGATCGATCTCGTGGCGCTCGACGCCGACGATACGCTCTGGCACTGCGAAACCCTGTTCCGCCTGACGCAGGAGCGGTTCGCGTCCCTGCTGGCCGAGTTCGCGCCGATCGAGAGGATCGGCGCCGCACTGGGCGAGACGGGTCGACGCAACCTCGCGGTCTACGGCTACGGCGTGAAAGGCTTCACCCTGTCCATGCTGGAAACCGCGCTGGAGCTCAGCGAAGGCCGGCTGAACGCCGCCGTCACGCGCGAGATCCTCGCGGCGGGGCGCGAGATGATGCAGCAGCCCGTCGAAGCGCTCCCGGGCGTGCGGGACGCGCTCGAAGCCCTCGCCGCGACCCGGACGCTGGTACTCGTCACCAAGGGCGACCTGTTCCACCAGGAATCCAAGCTCGCGGCCTCCGGCCTCGGAGATTTCTTCGCGGGAATCGAGATCGTTAGCGAGAAGACGGCCGACACCTACCGCCGCGTCTTCGCACGCTACGGCGCGGCGCCCGAGAAAGCCGCCATGGCGGGCAATTCGATGCGCTCCGACGTGCTGCCGGCCCTTGAAGCGGGGAGCTGGGCGGCCCTGATCCCGTACCCGCTCGTCTGGGGTCACGAGGACGCCCCCGCGCCGCTCGACCATCCCCGATTCGCGGAACTCGCGTCCATCGCCGACCTGCCCGACTGGCTTGCCCGCGTCAGCCCAGGCGGCGCATGAGGGCCAGCGCCCGCTTGACCCAGGGGCTGCGCAGCCGCGCGACGAGGACCGGCAACGCGGCCCGGCGCGAGGTGTCCGACAGGCTGGGCTGCGCGAAGGCCGCCGTCGCCATCGCCTCGAGCCGGAGGCCCTGACCGACCGCCAGCACCCAAGGGCCGATCAGGTCGTCCGCCCGCGCACCCACGACGCCCGCCCCCAGGATGTGGCCGTCCGCGGTCGCCACGACCTTGAGGTGACCCTGGGTCGCCCCCGTCGCCAGCGCGTGCTCATTGTCCGCGAAGGCGGTGCGGAACACCCTCACGGCGGCCCCGCGGGCCCGCGCTTCCGCCTCGGTCAGGCCGACCGTCGCGAGCGGGGGTATGGTGCGCAGCACCTGCGCGACGCGCTCCGGCCGGTAGCGGATCGGCTGGCGCAGGAAGGCCGCGCGCATCACCGTGCCGACCTGCGCCGAAAGGGCTGCAGGCCCGCCCGCTCCCATCACATCGCCCACGGCGAAGACGCGGCGATTGGTGGTGCGGAGATCCGCCCGGAGCACCAATCGCCCGCTCTCGCGCCTGATACCGGCTCGATCGAGGCCGATGCCTTCGGTCAGGGGGGTCGTGCTATCCGCAATGAAAAGATCCGAGACCTCGACTGTGCCCGGGTCGGGTCCGAGCAGGTGCAGGATCGCGCCCGTACCCTGCGGCTCGATCCGGCCGACCGGACCCGCGTGCATCGCGATCCCGTCCCGGAGCAGCGCGAGCCGCACCACGTCCCAAAGCTCCGGATCGCCGGGATGGTCTGCCGCCACCAGCGTGACGGCCGAGCCCAGCTGGCGGAACGCCTGCGCGAGTTCGAAGGCCCGCGCGTCGCTGCCGATCACCGCCAGATGCTCGGGGCGGCGCACCATCTCGTGCCAAGTCTCGGGCGTGACGTGGCGCACCGCGTCGAGCCCGGGGATCGATGGTCCACCGGCGCGCGCGCCCGAGGCGATCACGAACCGCCGTGCCCGGATGGCGATCGTGCCGACGCCCACGGTGTGCGGGTCGGTGAAACGTCCCGCTCCCTCCACAACCTGAACGCCCGCGGCCCGCAACCGCTCGGCGCCGTGTAGCGGGGCCATCCGGGCCACCGCTGCCCCGATCCTGTCGCGCAAGGCCGCGTAGGTCTCACCGGGTGAAGCATTGAGCAGGATGTCGAGCGCCAGGTCCCTGGCCTGACCGCGCCCGAGCGGCAGGCGCTTTTCCACGACGGTGCAGGACAGGCCGAGCGCCACGGCCGCGAAAGCCGACGCCTGCCCCGCAGCCCCCCCGCCGATGACGCACAGGTCGGGTTTGAGCGGTGGGGCGCCTGTCATTGTCCGGGTCGTCGCGTGTCGGGCGTTCTTCATGACCCGAACCGGCGGGAAATGCATCCGTCCCGGCCGTCACCGGTCCGGTCAAGGTCGGCGCGTGGCGGCTGATCTCAGGTCGGCTGCATGCCGCCGGCCGCGAGGAAATGCTCCAGCCAGTGAATGTCGTACTGGCCGTTCTGCATGTCGGCATTCCGGACCAGCACGCGAAACAGCGGCAGGGTCGTTTCGATGCCGTCCA
This sequence comes from uncultured Lichenihabitans sp., assembly GCA_964243405.1. GTDB lineage: Bacteria > Pseudomonadota > Alphaproteobacteria > Rhizobiales > Beijerinckiaceae > Lichenihabitans. Next base: position 75,767 of record CAXTFJ010000004.1, read on the forward strand.
CCACGAACTCGTCCAGGGCGCGCCTGAGCCGCATCAGCGCCTCCGTCCGGGTCCGGCCGTGGACGACCAGCTTGCCCACGAGCGAGTCGTAATTGGGCGGGATCAGGTAGCCCTGGTAGACCGCGCTGTCGACGCGCACCCCCAATCCGCCTGGGGGATGATAGTAGCTGATCCGACCCGGCGACGGCCGGAAGCTTTCCGGGTTCTCGGCATTGACGCGGCACTCGATCGCGTGGCCCTGCAGGCGCACGTCGCCCTGCTGGATCGACAGCGGCGAGCCCGCCGCGATCTTGATCTGCTCGTTGACGAGGTCGATGCCGGTGATCATCTCGGTCACCGGATGCTCGACCTGGATGCGGGTGTTCATCTCGATGAAGAAGAACTGCCCGTTCTCGTAGAGGAACTCGACCGTCCCGACCCCGAGGTAGCCGAGGTCGCGCATGGCCTTGGCCACGACCTCGCCGATGTCGTCGCGTTGCCCGTCGTTCAGCGCGGGCGAGGGGCCTTCCTCCCAGACCTTCTGGTGGCGGCGCTGGATCGAGCAGTCGCGTTCGCCCAGATGGATGGCATTGCCCCGGCCGTCGCCCAGGACCTGGACCTCGATGTGGCGCGGCTTCTCGAGATATTTTTCGAGGTAGACCGCGTCGTCGCCGAAGGCGGCCTTGGCCTCGGTCCGCGCGGTGGCGAGCGCGTCGCTCAGGTCGTCGGGCGTGCGGGCCACCTTCATGCCGCGCCCGCCGCCGCCCGCCGCCGCCTTCACGAGCACGGGGAAGCCGATGTCGGCTGCGATGCGGTGCGCTTCGTCGTCGTCGGTGACGCCGCCCTCCGAACCCGGCACGCAGGGGATGCCGAGGCGCTTGGCGGTGCGCTTGGCCTCGATCTTGTCGCCCATGATGCGGATGTGCTCGGGCTTCGGACCGATGAAGGCGATGTCGTGCTCGGCCAGGATCTCGGCGAAGCGCGCGTTCTCGGACAGGAAGCCGTAGCCGGGGTGGATGGCGTCCGCTCCGGTGATCTCGCAGGCGGCGAGCAGGGCCGGGATGTTGAGGTAGGAGTCCCGGGCGATCGGCGGCCCGATGCACACGCTCTCGTCGGCGAGCTTGACGTGCATGGCATCGGCGTCCGCGGTCGAATGCACCGCCACGGTCGCGACCCCGAGTTCCTTCGCGGCCCGCAGCACACGCAGCGCGATCTCGCCGCGGTTGGCGATCAGGATCTTGTCGAACATGGGGGCTTTCCGGCGCGGTCGCTCAGGCGGGAGGCGGGCCGGCTCACTCGATGACCAGCAGCGGTTCGCCGTATTCGACCGGCTGGCCGTCGTCGATGAAGATGGCCGTCACGGTGCCGGGTCGTGGCGCCACGATCTCATTGAACGTCTTCATGGCCTCGACCAGCAGGAGCTTGTCCCCCGCTTTCACGACCGTGCCGATCTCCACGAAGGCCTTGCTGTCCGGGTTGGCGCGGCGGTAGGCGGTGCCCACCATGGGGGAGCGGACCGCGCCGGGATGGTCGACGTCTCCGGAGGATTGCGGGGCGGACATCGTCGCCGGGAGGGGAACGGCAACCGTCGGCAAAGGCCCCGGGGTGGCGGTCGCGGCAGGAAAGGCGGCAGCGGGGGCGTGGCGCACCATCCTGATCCGCAGGTCGCCCTTCTCGACCTCGAGTTCGGACAGGTCGCTCTCGCTCAGCAACTTGGCGAGCTGGCGCATGAGCGACGCGTCGATCCCGCCCTCCGGCTTGAGCGGGAGCTCGGCGTCGCGTCCCGGGTCGGACAGGGCGGTGCGGGCGGACCCGGGCGTCTCGGTCATGGTTCGTCGGTTTCCTGGGCGTCGAGGTCGGCCAGCACGGCGTCGAGGGCCAGCGCGTAGGAGCGCGCCCCGAATCCCATGATGACGCCCCGGGCCACGGGTGAGATGGTGGAGGTGTGCCGGAAAGCCTCGCGGGCGTGCGTGTTGGACAGGTGGACCTCGATCACGCTCGCGCCGGCCCCGCGGATCGCATCGTGCAGGGCGACGGAGGTGTGCGTGTAGGCTCCCGCATTCAGGATGACGGGCGCGCGAGCGGCACCGGCTTCCTGTACCCAGTCCACGAGATCGCCCTCGTGGTTGGATTGGCGGAACACCAGCTCCACCCCGGCCGCCGCAGCGTGCGCGCGCAAGTCGGTTTCCACGGTGGCGAGCGTGTCGCGCCCGTAGATGCCGGGCTCGCGGGTCCCGAGCAGGTTGAGGTTCGGTCCGTTCAGCACGTAGACCGATTTACGATCAGTCACGGGATGTCAGGAGCACTCGGCCTTGCCGCAGTGCAGATAATTGTCGACCTTGTCCTTGAGCGCGTCGTAGCCGACCGCGCCCACGACGACGTCGCGTCCGACCACGAAGGACGGCGTTCCCGTGAGGTTCAGCCCGTCCGCCATCTGCAGATTGCCCTGGATGCCCGCACGGACCTCCGGCTTGTCCATGTCGCGGGCGACCTGGTCCATGTCGGCGCCCTGCTCCTTGGCAACTTCGAGCGCCTGGGCCTTGCCCACCGGCCCATGGGTCGACAGCAGCTTGACGTGGTACTGCCAGAATTTGTCGCCCTTGAACTGGTTGCGCACCGCGCTCGCGACCTGCGCGGCCTCGACCGAGCCCGGCCCGAGGACGGGGAAATCCTTCAGCACGACTTTCAAGCTCGGCTCTGTCTTGAGCAGCTTGGACACGTCGTCCAGCGACCGCTTGCAGTAGCCGCAATTGTAATCGAAGAACTCGACCAGCGCGACCTTGCCCTCCGGATTGCCGAGCGTGGCCTGGAAAGGCGAGCTGAACAGGTCGGCGGACTGGCGATCCACCACGTCGAGCCGCCGCGCGTCCTCCTCGTCCTTCTGCTTCTTGTCCAGCGCGCCCATGACGTCGCGCAGGACTTCCGGGTTCTGCAGCAGGTAGTCCTTGATGATCGGCCCGAGCGCGGCTTTCTGCGCATCGGTGAAAGCGGCGTCGCCGGCCGAGACGGGTGACGCCGCGCCCAGCGTGACGACCAACGCGGTGGCCGCGACCAGCTTGAGGAGCCGGGAAGTCGAGGTCTGCGACGAGGCTCGTTGGAACATGGCTGTCTTTCGCGGTGGCAGACCGGCGCCGAGGGAAAGGCTGGCGTCGGGCGCGCACGGGCCCGAAGCAAGACGGTTCTGCGACATCGATCCTTATGCGTTCGCGTGGATATAGGATCGCGTCCGCCTTGACCAGACGGCGTGTCGGATCGCGGCCCCGCGCCTGACGGCGCCGCGACGCAGGACGGCTACGATCCCGGCGTGAACGTCGCCTTCGCGCGCTGCCACCATCCCGACCGCTTGGGCTGCGGCGGACCGGATGGCTGCTCCGGTTCAGGCGCGGCGGCGGCGGTCAATGCTGCCGTTTCCGCCGGGGCCGGCGTTGCATCCGTCACGGTCGGCGGTTCGGGGAGAGCGAGAGGCAGCTCCGCTTCGACCGGGTCCGAAACGGCCTCGGCCGGATGGGCCTTGGCGGTGTCGGCCTCGATGTCCACGTCCGCTGACGGCCGGGTCGCGCTGCTCTCCGCGACGGCCGCAACGGCCGCCTTGGCGCGGGAGCGCCTTGGGCGGCGGGTGACGGTCGCCTCCTGGGGGCCATCGTCCGCGCGCACCCGGCGCGTCCTGCGGCGGCGTGGCACTTCGACCGTCTCGTCCAGCGGCGGCACGGGCTCGGCCGCGACCACAGGCTGTTCTGCCATGCCCGGCGGGGCCTCGGATGCCAAAAGGTCCGGCTCACCGACGGGCCCGAGGTCCCCAGCGACAGGCTCGTGGCCTTCGTCGACCTCCGCCGGGTCGTTCGCACGTCCCTCGATGGCCTCGGAAACCTCCTCGGCCTCAGCCGAAAGACCCGCCTCGGCCTGGGGCTGCGGCATGCTCTCACCGCGGCCCCCGCGCCGCCGCCGACGGCGCTTGCGGCGGCGTTGCCCGTCGTCCCCCTCGCGATCATCTCGCGCCTCGCTCGACCGAGGTTCGCTGCTCGCGACGCTCGCGACGTCGATCTCTTCGGCCACGACCTCGTCGAACTCCTCCTCCTCGACCGTTTCCGCGAGTTCGGCAGCGCCGCCGCTCGGCTTGAAGTTCAGGAGGATCGGCGGCGTCGCCTCCGAGCCGCGCTCGATGGCGTGGTAGACCGTGCCCGTCATCAGCGGGTCGGACAGCACCACGATCGACACCCCGAAACGCATCTCGAGGTCGAGGAGGTTGCTGCGCTTCTGGTTGAGGATGTAGAGCGCCACCTCGGCACGGGTCCGCACCGCGACGTTGTGGGACGCGGACTTGATGAGCGCGTCCTCGACCAGGCGCAGGATATGCAGCGCGATGGACGACACGGACCGCACCGTCCCCGCCCCGCCGCAGTGCGGGCACAGGACCGTGGAGCCTTCCAGCACGCCCGTGCGGATGCGCTGGCGCGACATCTCCAGCAGGCCGAAATGCGAGATGCGGCCGATCTGGATGCGGGCGCGGTCGTCCTTCAGCGCATCCTTGATGCGCCGCTCGACCGCGCGGTTGTTGCGGCCCTCCTCCATGTCGATGAAATCGACCACGATGAGGCCCGCGAGGTCGCGCAGCCGAAGCTGGCGGGCGACCTCGTCGGCGGCCTCCAGGTTGGTCCGGAGCGCCGTGTCCTCGATGTTGTGCTCGCGGGTGGAACGGCCGGAGTTCACATCGATGGCGACCAGCGCCTCGGTCTGGTTGATGACCAAGTATCCGCCCGACCGCAGCGACACGTGGTTGGAGAACATGGCGTCGAGCTGCGCCTCGACCCCGTTCTTGGCGAAGATCGGCTGCGGGTCGCGGTAGGGCACCACGTTGCGGGTGTGGCTCGGCATCAGCAGGCGCATGAAGTCGCGCGCCTCCTTGTAGCTGTCCTCCCCCGCGACGAGGACCTCGTCGATCTCCTTGCCGTAAAGGTCGCGGATGGCGCGCTTGATGAGCGAACCTTCCTCGTAGACGAGCATCGGCGCGGAGGATTGCAACGTGGTTTCCCGCACGGTTTCCCACATGCGGAGCAGGTATTCGAAGTCCCGCTTGACCTCGGCGACGCCGCGCGAGTCTCCGGCGGTGCGCAGGATGATGCCCATGCCCTCCGGCACTTCGAGCTCCTGCGCGATGGCCTTCAGGCGCTTGCGGTCCTCAGCGTCGGTGATCTTGCGGGAGATTCCGCCGCCCCGCGCCGTATTGGGCATCAGCACCGAATAGCGGCCCGCCAGCGACAGGTAGGTGGTGAGGGCCGCGCCCTTGTTGCCGCGCTCCTCCTTGACGACCTGCACGAGCAGGATCTGGCGGCGCTTGATGACTTCCTGGATCTTGTAGTGGCGACGCGGGCGGGCGACGCGGGTGTGGACTTCGTCCAGGGCATCGCTGCCACCGAGGTGCTCGACGTGCTCCTCCTCGCCCCCTGCGTCGTGGGCCTCCTCGCGGCCGGTTTCGGCGAGTTCACCGTCGGTCTCGTGCGATCCGCCGTCCTCGGCCGCGTCGCCGTGGTCGAGCGTTGTGATCTCGTCTCGGCTCTCGTCCGTCTCGTCGGACCGTGCCTCGTGGTCTTCGACCGGATCAGGCGAGGTCGAGGATGGCTCACGGTCGTCCACCGCGACGGGCTCCGACACGACCTCGTCGTCGGTGACGGCGCGGAGCGGAACGGCTTCTCCCGAAGCCTCGGTCCCGGATGCCGGACCCTCCGATGCCGCGACCGCCGCGTCCTCGCCGCGGCTTTCCTGCGCGGGATCGGTGTCGCCGAACCCGAGGTCCGGAGTTTCCGAGCCGTTTGCCGCATCGGCGGTATAGTGGGACGGGTTGTCGAGATCGGCGTCTTCGGCTCCCGCGGAAGAGTGACCCTCGTTCGTGTCCCGCTGCGCCGCGTCGCGCCTTTCGCCGCCCTCGGCGGTACGGTCGCCGGCGTGCCGCCCATTGCCGCGGCGCGGGCGCCGGTTGCGGCGATTGCCGCCGCCGTTGCCGCCGTTGGACCGCGGCTGCTCCTCGTCCTCGTCGGCGTGCGACCGGGCTTCGTCCTCGAGCAGGGCGAGGCGGTCCGCGACGGGAATTTGGTAGTAGTCGGGGTGGATTTCCGAGAAGGCGAGGAATCCGTGCCGGTTGCCGCCGTACTCGATGAAGGCGGCCTGCAGCGAGGGCTCCACCCGCGTCACCTTGGCGAGGTAGATATTGCCGCGAAGCTGCCTCTTGCTCGCCGATTCGAAGTCGAACTCCTCGACCCGGTTGCCTCGCAGAACCACCACCCGGGTCTCTTCCGGGTGCGCGGCGTCGATCAGCATCTTATTAGCCATGGAAAACTCTTGCGTTGGGCGAGGCAGCCGGGACCGCGACGTCGACGGACGGCCCGAAGGCTTTCCGTGCATTCGCGGATCGGGCGGCGCGTTCGCGTCGTGATCGGGAAAGGATGTGATGCGGCACGGCCGGACCCATGTGGCCCGGCGGTTCCGCGAAGGCGGAGTGGATCGGCCGGCGAAATCCCGGTGCGATCACGTCGTGACCTTGGAACGCCGTCCCCGAACGCCGACCGGACGGAACCGATGGCACGGCTTCGTCGCGGTACATCGTGCGGGGCACCCGGTCGAACTGACGATCCGGATGCGCGTCATGACCCAGAATCGGGCGAGACATGGCAGCGTATCCAAAAACTCGCGGTCGACGGAACGCCAGCCGCGTCGTCCTCTGTCTAGAGCGGAGAAACCGAAGCTCCGTGGCGCGATGCGCCTCCGCGGGCGTCCGTCACGAACTTCCGCCGCAAAATCGCCGGAGCCCGGGGGCGCCGTTCGAAGGCACACGGAAGCCCTGCTGACCGCCAGACCAGGACCTCTCCTCACTATGACCTTGCTGCCCGCTTGGCAAGGTTCATCCCCTGTCACTTTTGCGCAACGACCTCGGGCAACCGTCCGGCCGAGGCTTACCGCCCGTTAACCGTGGTCGGACTATGGCTTACGAAAGGCGAGGGTGGCGGTCCACGGGACGGCCCGACGGCGCGAGGTGGGCGTTGAAGCGAAGCGGCGCGAGGGGCGAGCGGACGGTGCTGGGACGGGTCGCGGCCCTGTCGCTCCTGCTTCTCGCCGTCTGCGCTCCCGGCGTCCGCGCCGCCGAACCTCGCGTCCCCGTGGCGGTCGGGGCCAGGATCGACCGCACCGACGGGACGACCCGGTTGACGTTCGACCTGTCGGCGGGGATCGCGGCCCACGCCTACGTCGTCGAATCGCCCGACCGCGTGATCGTCGACTTGCCCCAGGTCGACTTCCAGCTCGATCCCGCCGTCGGCCGGCCGAAGCGGGACGTCGGCTCGATCAAGTCCTTCCGGTTCGGCCTCCTGGCGCCCGGCCGCTCGCGGATAGTCATCGACCTGTCCGCGCCAGCCACGCTGGTGCGGGTCGACACGACGTCCATCGCGGGCGGCGACCCGTCCCGCTTGGTCATCGAACTCGGCAAGCCCGACCGGGCGGCGTTCCACGGCGCGGCGCTCGCCGCTCCGGTCCCGACGGCGACGGCCAGCGCGGCCTCGCGGGTGCCCGAGCTCTCCGGACCCAACACCCGACCCGTCGTGGTGATCGACCCCGGCCACGGCGGGATCGACCCGGGCGCGAGCGGCAACGGCGTGGTCGAGAAGGCCGTGGTGTTCGACTTCGCCTCCGACCTGGCCGCCAAACTGACCGCGACGGGTCGCTACGCGGTGGTGATGACCCGTCATGACGACAGCTTCGTCAGCCTGGGCGACCGGGTGCGGGTGGCGCGCGACTCGGGCGCGGCGCTGTTCATCTCCATTCACGCCGACTCGCTCGGTGCGAACTCGGGTGTGACGGGCTCGACCGTCTACATCGCCTCGAACAAGGCCTCCGATGCCGAAGCCGCCCGCGTGGCCGATTCGGAGAACCAGGCCGACGCTGCCGCGGGGGTCGAGGCCGCTCCCGATGCGGCGGGAGTCGACGACATCCTATTCGACCTGACGCGGCGCGAGACCCGCACCTACGCCCACGTGTTCCAGCGGACGCTGGTGGGCTATTGGGAGAAGGTCGCCCACTTGAACAAGAACCCGGAGCGTGCCGCCGGCTTCAAGGTGCTGCAAGCCCCCGACGTGCCCTCGGCGCTATTGGAACTCGGCTACCTGTCGAGCGACCGGGACGTGAAAACCCTGACCTCGCCCGAATGGCGCGACCGGGCCACGACGTCGATCGTGACGGCCGTCGACGCCTTCTTCGCGCCTCGCCGGTCCGCCGATCCGGTCGCGGCGGCAACCGACCGGACGGCGGACGCACCGCAGTCCGTCGGGCCGTTCGGCAGCCTCGCGCGCGCCAACACCAATTGATCTTCGTCGGCTAAGCTGAAGCTCTGCCGATGTTTTCTGTGTCGGCGGGGTCACAGGGCGGCGCTTCCGACGGCAGGTCCCCCGCCGGCCCGGCCGCACGCTCCTTCAGCCGCATTGACACCACAAAACAGCCGCAGCTTATCTCCAAGCCGACCGCGCCACGGAGATAGAGCCTCGACGATCAGGCCTCCGGCCCGGCACCGAACGCACGTGGTCCAAAGGCTTGGTTTTCATGCGGCTGATCGCCCGTTTCCTCGGCTTCGTGTTCGCGACCGGCGCGCTCGTGTTCGTGGTCGGCGCCGCGGCGGCCGGCGTGCTGATCTGGAAGTACCAGCAGGACCTGCCCGACTACACGCAGCTCAAGAACTACGAGCCGCCGGTCATGACCCGGGTGCACGCCTCCGACGGCAGCCTCGTGGCCGAATACTCGCACGAGCGGCGCCTTTACCTGCCGTCGGCCGCGATCCCGCCGCTGGTCAAGGACGCCTTCATCTCGGCCGAGGACAAGAACTTCTACTCCCATGCCGGCGTCGATCCCGAAGGCGTGGGCCGGGCTCTGCTGGTGCTCGTCCAGGGAAACCGGCACATCCAGGGCGCCTCGACCATAACCCAGCAGGTCGCCAAGAACTTCCTGCTCACCAACGAGCGGAGCTTCGATCGCAAGATCAAGGAGGCGCTGCTCTCCTTCCGGATCGAGTCGGCCTATTCCAAGG
>CAXTFJ010000005.1:0-75265 GCA_964243405.1 uncultured Lichenihabitans sp.
GAGATGCCGAACAGCCAGGCCACCTTGGTGAGCGGGTCCAGCCGGTGGAAGAACGAGCGCCCGGCGCGGAACTGGAAGACGGCCGAGCGGGTCACGCCGCGACCCTCCGCGAGCCGGCGAGCATGGCGACCAGCGCGGGCAGCGACAGGGTGGGGCGCACGGGCCCGTGCGGGTTGCCGCGCGCCAGGGCGCGGCTGATCTCGAACACGGGCGGGGTGAGGAGGCCGGACGCCTCAAGCAGCGGGGCGTCGGCGAACATGGTCGCCGGGGTGCCGTCGAAGGCGAGGCGGCCGCGGTTGAGCACCAGGGCCCGGTCGGCCCATTCGGCCACCAGGCGCACGTCGTGGGTGATCATCAGCACGGTGGTGGCGTAGCGCTCGCGCAGCCGCGCCATCAGCCCCATGAGGAGCTGGGCGCGCTCGTGGTCCTGGCCGATGGTGGGCTCGTCCAGGATTAAGAGGTGCGGTTCCAGCACCAGGACAGTGGCGACGCTCAGGCGGCGGCGCTCGCCCAGGGAGAGGCTGAAGGGCGAGCGGTCGGCGTAGCGGGCGAGGTCCACCACGCCCAGCACCTCGTCGACCCGCTCGCGAATGGCCTCGGGGGAATAGCCGCGCACCGTCAAGCCGTAGGCCACCTCCTCCCACACCCGGTCGGTGACGAACTGGTGGTCGGGGTTCTGGAACACGTAGCCGACCTCGGCCGCCAGCTCCTTGGGGCCGAGCGCGGTGATGTCGCGGCCGTTCAGCGCGATGGAGCCGCGCGGCGCGTCGTTGATGCCCATCAGCAGCTTGGCGAGCGTGGTCTTGCCCGAGCCGTTGCGGCCGCACAGCGCCACGATGCCGGCGCGGCCGAGCTCGAACGACACGCCGTCCAGGATGGGGGCCTTCGGGTCGTAGCCGAAGGACAGCTTGCGGACCGAGAGGAGCGGGGAGGAGTCGGCGGTGGGCGGCCTCTCCGCCTCGGGCGCGGCCCCGGGCGCGGCGGACCCCACGAAGGCCTGCCCGTAGCGCACGGCCTCGGCCACGTCGAGCGGCGTGGCGTCGGGCTCCAGCGCGGTGCCGCGGGCGGCCGCCAGCGCCAGGGCGAATTCGGCCGCCTGCGGGAACCAGGCGCCGACCGCGACCGCCGCGCCCTCCTCCGAGCGGGCCGCACGCGGGGTGGAGAAGGCCTGCCGGGGCGGGCCGTCGAAGGTGATGCGGCCGCGGTCCATCATCACCACGCGCGACACGCGGGCCGCCAGCTCGTCCACCCGGTGCTCGACCATGACGATCGTGGTGCCCGCGCGGTGGAGCGCGTGCAGCAGCGCGAAGACGTCCGCCATGCCGGCGGGGTCGAGGTTGGCGGTGGGCTCGTCCAGCACGAGCAGGCGCGGCCGCACGGCGAGCACGGCCGCGATGCTGACCCGCTGCTTCTGCCCGCCCGACAGATCGAACACCGAGCGGTCGCCGAACCCCTCCAGGCCAACCTGCGCCAGCGCCTCGGCCTGCCGCGCGAGGATCTCGGGGGCCGGGCGGCACAGGTTCTCCAGCCCGAAGCACACCTCGTCGCGCACGCGGGTGCAGATGATCTGCGCGTCGGGGTCCTGGAACACCATGCCGACGTCGGTCGCGAAGCTCGCGACCTTGGTGTCCAGCAGCGGGCGGCCGCAGATCGCGGCCTCGCCGGCAAACGTCCCCTTGAGCGTGTGGGGGATGGTGCCGTTGAGCAGTTGCAGCAGGGTGCTCTTGCCGCAGCCGCTCGGCCCCAGGATCAGCACGAATTCGCCGTCGCGCACCGTGAGCGATACGCCTTCGAGGACGGGCTCGGCCTCGCCCTCGTAGGTGTAGGTGACGCCGCGCAGGTCGACCGCGGCGGCGCGCTCGAGCTCGGTCACGCGCGGCGGCCCGCTCAGGCGAGCTTCGCCTGGGTGCGGACCGCGCCCTCGTCCGCCGCGATCGCGGTGCCGCGCAGCACGCCCGCCCGCAGCAGGCCGAGCGCGATGGGTTTCACCAGGATCACGGCGTAGAGCGCGCCGCTGACCATGCGGATCACCAGCGCCAGCAGGTTGTAGCTGATGCCAAGGTCGCCCACGCCGAAGAAGTAGACTTCCGGCATCTGCTGCAGCAGCGGGGCCAGGGCGCCCGACAGCGACAGGGCCGCCAGCGTCCAGCGGCGGTAGCCGTAGAACGCGTAGCCCATGTCCGACATGAAGCCCTGCAGGAACCCCGCGCCCAGCACCATGATGCCGTTGGGGTTGCCCGAAAGCACCTGTGCGACGCCGTTCATGGTCTCCGCCAGCGTGGCGGCGCCCGGCTTGCGGATGATGTAGCCGCACAGCGGGCCCGAGATGTAGAAGCCGCCGCAGATGGCCGCGAAGGCCAGGAAGCCGTAGCTGCCCGAGAACGTCATGAACAGGCGGCCCAGCATGGCGTTGGGCGTGCCCAGCACCCCGTTGATGACGCCGATCACCGCCATGATGACGATCTCCATCAGCGTGAAGCCGATGACGACGCGGCCGTTGCCGCGATTAATCGCGAAGGCCACCGCGGCCAGGACGAGGCCGATGACCGCGACGATCAGGTAAAGGCTGCCGATGCTCATGGAGGACTCCGCGCGTGATCCGGGAAGCGGGCCGGCCCTCGGGAAGCATCGGCCAAGGACAGGGCGAAGCTTTGCCGCCCATACCGTCGCGCGAAAACTTCGCCACAGGCCCGCTCCGGCGACGGAAACCGAGACTGCGCGCGGCCTGCCGCGATGCAAGCCCGAAGTTTCGGCACAGCCGCCCGTTGTTTTCGCAAGTAAACAAGAGGCGGGCCGCCCCGGGGCGGTTTCGCGGCCCGCGTCCTCCTTCACTTCGGGAGAACTCGGACGCCCGAGCGGCGCAAACTTTGGGCAGGAGGAAAAGCGTCCGTGGAGGCCGTCTCTTGCCACGGCCCGAGGACTCGTGCTCCTCGGACCTCTGATAAGCTTCCGCCCGCCGTGCTACGCTCGGCCCTCAACCCTACGGACCCGACCCGCCATGGCGAAACGCAAGCTGATTCTGGATGTCGACACCGGCACGGACGACGCCGTCGCCATCATGTGCGCGGCGCTGCACCCCGACCTCGATCTGGTGGGCTGCACCACCGTCAACGGCAACGTCGAGGTGCAGTACTGCACCAACAACACGTTGCGCGCCCTCCAATTCGTGGGCCGGGGCGACGTGCCGGTCCACCAGGGCCTCACCGCACCCATCGCGCGGCCAGACTTCCCCGTGCCCCGCGCCCAAAAATTCGACAACGGTGTGCACGGGCGCGAACTGCCCATCCCCGACACGACCCTGCGCGCGCGGGAGGCGGGCGCGGTGGAGTTCCTGATCGAGACCTACCGCGCCGCGACCGAGGAGATCGTGCTGATGCCGGTGGGGCCGCTGTCCAACATCGCGGCGGCGCTGGCCGTGGACCCGAAATTCGCCGAGCGCGTGCCGGAGGTCATCATCATGGGCGGCGCCCACCACAAGGGCAACGTCACCCCCTCGGCCGAGTTCAACATCTGGGCGGACCCGGAGGCGGCCGCCAAGGTCTTCGGCGCGGGCTTCCGCAAGGTGGCGATGATCCCGCTCGACGCCACCCACAAGGCGCTGGTGTCGAGCGAGCGGAGCCGCAAGCTGGCGGCGCTCGGCACCACCGCGGGGCTCGCGGCCTCCCGCTTCATCGACCAGCGCATCCGCGCCTACGACGACAACCAGCCCATGGAGGAGCGCAACGCCGCCCCCGTGCACGACGCTCTCTGCGTGGCCTTCATGCTCGACCCGACCGTCGTCACCACCCTGCACCGGCACGTGGACGTGGAAACGGTTGGAACGCTGACGGTGGGCCGCACGGTGGTGGACACGCATTACCGCAACGGCAAGGCGCCGAACTGCCACGTGGCGTTCGGGGCGGACCGGGAGAAGTTCTGCGACTTCCTGGAGGTGACGCTGGGGTTGGGACCGAAGAATGGGTGAGGGTGGATGAGGATAGGAACCAGCCGGACGGCCTTTGGACTGAGCCCGTCTGCTGTTCTGGCTTACCCGCCTTTGCTGGTCCGTCCCACAACGCGATCCGCCCATCTGCGATCAGTCATGAGCCGTTGAGATAGCCGAACACCGCGCGCTCGACCCGAAGGACGAGCTTGTGCTGCTCCCTCTCGCCTCGCTCGCCCGCGGCATCGATCATCCCCTTGATGATGGCCGCGACGTCGCCCGCGGCTTGGGCCATGTCGGGCTGGTGCGGGATGTCCGGCCGCGCGAGCATCCCCGTCGTGATCGCGCGGAACTGCTCTCCCACCCGCTGGATCTCCGCGTCGAACGGGAGGCGTGCTTCCTCGAAATCCAGCAGGCGCGCGAGCGCCGGGCGCCGCATCTGATGGGCTACGCAAGCCCCGATCAGCGCCGATAGACCCGCCCGACCGCTGGGCTCGCCGGAGGCCGTCTTCGCGTCATCGATGAGGCGGGACGTTTCACGCAGGATCAGCGCTCCCAACAGGGCGTCCTTGCGCGGGAAATACTGGTACAGCGAGCCCACGCTCACCCCGGCCAGGTCCGCGACCCTGTTGGTGGAAAAACCCTCGTGGCCATGCTTCTCCAGAATGCGAGCCGCCGCCTCGACGATCGACGCCACGGTCGCGAGGGAGCGCACCTGTTTCGGGATTTTACGGGGCAGGGCGCGGTGCTGCGCGAGGGTCGGGGTCATGGGGCTAATGCGAGTAGTTAAAGCGAGCTAAAGCTCATATTATGCGTCTGCCGCTGTCCGATCAAGACAGCTTTGAAACGAGGGCGCGTCCCGCCCTCGGCGATGCCCAGCACACCCCAGGAAGGAACTTGGCCCATGTCCAGCCGAACGAAGACTGCGATCGTCACGGGAGCCTCGAAAGGCATCGGAGCCGCACTGGCCAGGCGCCTCGCCGCCGACGGCTTCCAGACGATCGTCAACTACGCTTCCAGCCCGGACGAGGCGGCGGCCGTCGTCGCCGGCATTGAAGCGGCAGGCGGACGCGCCAAGGCGATCAAGGCCGACGTGGCCGACCCGGCGTCGGTGCGCGCGCTGTTCGACGAGGCCGAGGCGGCCTTCGGCCCCGTGGACGTGCTCGTCAACAATGCCGGGGTCAGCAGGACCGCGCCGCTCGCCGAGGTCACGGACGAGGACTACCACGCCCTGATCGCGGTTAACCTGACCGGCGCCTTCAACGGCATGCGCGAAGGGGCCCGGCGGGTGCGCGACGGGGGGCGGATCATCAACCTGTCGACCAGCATCATCGGCTACTACCTGCCCACGCACGGCGTCTACGTGGCCACGAAGGCGGCGGTGGAAGCGATGACCCATACGCTCGCCAAGGAACTCGGCCGCCGCGGCGTCACCGTCAACGCGGTCGCCCCCGGGCCGGTCGCCACGGAGCTGTTCCTCACCGGTCGCTCGCCCGAACTGATCCAACGCCTGACCAGCGACATCCCGCTCGGTCGCCTCGGCCAGCCCGACGACATCGCCCACGTCGTCTCGTTCCTCGCGAGCCCGGGAAGCGGCTGGATCAACGGGCAGGTCATCAAGGCGAACGGCGGCCGCAACTGAGCCGCAGCACGTCAAGCGAGGACCCTCTCCATGTCGCTCGGCTCGACCGCGCCCGGCCGCGGTCTCACCCGGCTCGTCTGGCTCACGCTGGCGCTGTTTGTCTCCTACCTCTGCGTGGCCATGTCGCTGCCGGTGACGACCGTGTACGTCACCACGGCGCTCGGCTACGGCAATGCTCCAGCGGGTCTCGCGGTCGGCGTGGCCTTCGCGGCCACCATCCTGACGCGGGCGATGGCGGGCCGCATGACCGACCATGACGGCGGCAAATCCACCATGATCCGGGGGCTCCTGATCTACGCCCTCGCCGGGCTCGTGTGTGCCGGGTCGAGCTGGTCGGGATCGCGCCCCTCGGTGGCTTACGGTGTCCTCATCCTCGGTCGCCTCCTGCTCGGCTGGGGCGAGAGCATCACCACCGTCGGGCTCATCGGCTGGGCTTTGGGCGTGATGGGCCCGCAGCAATCGGGGCGCGTGTTCGCACTGGTCGGCATGGGCCTCTACGGCGCCTTCGCGGTGGGGAGCCCGATCGGCCTCGCCCTGTTCGACCTGGGTGGGTTCGCCGGCGTCCAGGTCGCCTGCGCGCTCGCCCCGTTGCTGGGCGTGGCGATGGTGCTGCCGCTTGCCGCGGTCAAGCCGCAGTCAGGGCAGCGTCCGTCCTTCTGGAGCATCATCGGCCGCATCCTCGAGCCCGGCCTGGTGGTCGCGCTGCAGGGGTTCGGGTTCGCCGCGATCGGTGCCTTCATCCCGCTGCAGTTCCTGTCTCACGGATGGCCGCACTCGGGGCTCGGGTTGACCTGTTTCGGCGGTGCGTTCGTGCTGGTGCGCCTCCTTTTCGGCCATTGGCCCGATCGGTTCGGGAGCATTCCGGTGGCCTTGGGTTCGCTCGCCATCGAAGCGGTCGGGCAGGGCGCGCTCTGGTCGGCCACCAGCCCCGCCGTGGCGTTCGCGGGCGCGTTCCTGACCGGGCTCGGCTGCTCGTTGATCTTCCCCGCCATGGGCCTGGAAGTCGTGCGGCGCATTCCACCGCATCTCCGCGGCTCCGCGTCCGGAGGCTTCGCGGCCTTCCAGGACGTGGCCTACGGCGTCACGGGTCCGGTCGCGGGGCTGCTGGCGGACCGCTTCGGTTTCGCCGTCGTGTTCCTCGCCGGCGGACTGGCGGCTTGCCTGGGATTGGGCGTCGTGGCGATCATTGCGCGGCGCAGCGAGATCCAAACGGCGTAGAGCCGTTGCCCGCGTTCTGCTGGATCGGGTGACGATGGCGTGAGAGCGCGAGATCGGTCCGCCTCGATACCCCAGCAGCACATCGAGCGGCGTGAACGCCTTGCGCTCATCGACACCACCGTCATGGCCATCCCGCCCCGACCCTGAAATCCGCGGGGGGGGGGGGGGGGGGTGCCATCTCTCTACTGCGCTTACAACACCTGTAACGACAAGACGTCCGGCGCCGTCAGCCAATCCCAGCCCACGCTGCGCTGATGAACGCCATCGTCGACGCGGGCCGGGGTCAGGCCGAGATCCTCGACACCGGCCTCATGGCCCTCGCCGTCATCGCGGGCCACTGCAGGATCGCGGCGGACCCCTTTGGGGCCATTCTGGCACCGGAGCGGCGTAGGGTGGCGAGCCTGCTGCGGATCATGGGCCACTTACGTGACCAGGAGCCGTCTGGCTTGATCCAGCATGCCGTCCCGCTCGCGCCGTGCCGCCAGTGCCTGGTCCATCGTGACCGGCGCGAAGCGGATCGGCGCGTGCGGCTGCAATTGCCCGATGAAGTCCATGTCGGCGGAGATCACGGTGCCCAGCATGAAATAGCCGCCGCCCGAAACCGCGTCGCGATGGAGTACGATCGGCTCCGTGCCGCCCGGGACCTGGACGGAGCCGTAAGGATAGCAGCTGTCCACGATGTTGCTCGGGTCGGATCCCGCCCCGAAAGGCGGGGTCCGGTCGACGAAGCGGAGCGGCGTGCCGCCGCGAAACCGGTAGCCGATCCGGTCCGCCTCGGGTGCGACCTTCCACTGGTCCGCGAAGAAGCCCGCCAGCGATCCGGGATCGACCCTGTGGTCGTAGAGGCCCGGCAGGACGCGGAGCGACTGGCCTGGAGCGGGGCCGCGCCGCAAGTCTGGCGGCACGGAGCGGCCGGGCGCCGCCGCACGGTCCGGCACGCCCACGCCCAGCTGATCGCCCGCCTTCAGGGCGCGGCCCTCGTGGCCGCCGAGCGCGCCGAGCACGTAGGTCGACCGGCTCCCCAGCACCACCGGCACGTCGATGCCGCCCGCGACCGCGAGGTAGGCCCGCGCGCCGCCTTTCAGGAACGCGAAGCTCAGCACCTGCCCGGCCCTGACCGGGAAGGCTTCCCACGCGGGCCTCGGCTCGCCGTCGAGCTTCGGTGGCAGGTCGGCCCCCGTGACGGCCACCAGGGCGTCCGCCGTGAACAGCAGCTCCGGCCCCAGGAAGGTGAGCTCCAGCGCCGCCAGCCCCTCCGGATTGCCGACCAGCAGGTTGCCGACCTGCAGCGCGAACCTGTCCATGGCGCCCGAGAGCGGGATGCCCACGTCGTAGTAGCCGGGCCGCCCGAGGTCCTGGACCGTGGTGGCGAGGCCGGGCTTGCGGACCTCAAGCGCCATGGAGCACCCCATCGATGCGAGCGTTGCAGGCGGCGGGGTCCCGCGTGAACTCCCGCAGGTCGAAGGTGACGGGTCGGATCAGCGGCGTGAACCGCCCGGCCTCCACGTCGCGGACGGCCTCGTCGTAGCCGTCGCGGTCGACCGGCTTGAACCGGACGATGTCGCCCGGCCGGAAGAAGATCATGAACTCGCGAAGGTAGCTGATGTCCTGCTTGGGATCGTAGATGGGCATGGGCGTGATGCCGAACATCTGGTAGCCGCCCGCGCCCCGCACCGAATAGATGCAGCCGAAGCAGCCGCCGTGGCCCACCGTCAGCCTGGGCGTGTCGGTGCGCGGCCGGAGGTATTTGGGCACCTCGATCTGCCGCGCGCGCTCGACCATCTGGTACATGAAGGGCAGCCCCGCCACGAAGCCGACCATCGATACGAACCAGGGCGAGCCGGCGTGCGCCGCCACGAAGGCCCGCGGGTCCGCGTAACCGTTGATACGCGCCGCGTAATCGAGGTCGGTCCCCCCGGGCTCCTGGTGGCGCTCGCGGAAGCGCATCAGCGTTTCGTGCGTCCACGGGTCGTCGTAGAAGACCGGGATCTCGACGATGCGGGTCTGGAGCACGGGTTCGGCTTGGCCCGCCTGGGCTTCGAGCGCCCTGATTTCACGCAGCAGGTCGTCGGGCGCGATCACGTCCGGATCGAACTTCACCTGGAACGACGCGTTGGCGGGGCAGATCTCGGTGACGCCCGCGATGCGGCTTTCCTTCAGGGCCTTGCACAGGGACAGGCTCGTGAAGAAGGCGTCGAGCGACATCTCCTCGCCCACCTCGACGAAGATGTGTTCGTCGCCGCCGAACGAATAGCGTGCCGTCATCGTGGGGATGCTCCGCTGGTCGGGGAGGTGTCGAGCGCGGCACGGTCCAGCCAGCCTTCGAGCCAGCGGGTGTGGACGCGCCCGGCCGCGACCTCCGGGTCGCGCGCGAGCGCCGCGTGAAGCGGAGCCGTGGTGCTCACGCCGGTCACGTCGAGCTCCGCCAGCGCGGCCCGCAGCCGGGCCAGGGCGCTGTCCCGAGTGTCGCTCCAGACGGTGAGCTTGCCGAGCAGGCTGTCGTAGAAGGGAGGCACCGTGCAGCCCGGGTAAAGCAGGCTGTCGAAGCGCACCCCGAAACCGCCCGGGGTCCGCAGCCCCGTCACGGTCCCTGGGCAGGGCGCGAAGCCCCGCGTCGCGTCCTCGGCATTGATCCGCACCTCGATGGCGTGGCCCCGCGCGACGATGTCGCCCTGGGCGAACCGGAGCGGCTCGCCGCCCGCGATGCGGATCATCTCGGCCACGAGGTCGACCCCCGTGACCATCTCGGTCACCGGATGCTCGACCTGGATGCGCGTGTTCATCTCGATGAAGAAGAACTCGCCCGTTTCGTCGTTGTAGAGGTATTCGACCGTCCCGGCGCCGCGGTAGCGGCAGGCGCGGGCGAGCCGCACGGCCGAGGCGCAGAGCTCGGCGCGCGCTCGGGCCGGCAGGGTGGCGGCGGGCGCTTCCTCCCACACCTTCTGCCGCCGCCGCTGCAGCGAGCATTCGCGCTCGCCGAGGTGAACGGCGCGGTCGCCGTCGCCGAGCACCTGCACCTCGATATGTCGGGCGCGGGCCACGAAGCGTTCTAGGTAGAGGCCGCCGTCCCCGAACGCCGCGCGCGCTTCCGCGCTCGCCTGCGGCAGCAACGCCGCCAGCTCCGTCGCATCGCTGGCCACCCGGATGCCGCGGCCTCCGCCGCCGGCCGCGGCCTTGATCATCACGGGATAGCCGATAGCCGCCGCGAAACTCGGAGCCGTTTCGAAATCCTCCAGCACGCCGTCGCTACCGGGCACCACGGGCACCCCGGCCGCGACCGCGGCCGTCTTGGCGGCGGCCTTGTCCCCCATGGTGCGAATGGTTCCGGGCGTCGGGCCGATGAACACCAGCCCCGCGTTCTCGACCGCCTGGGCGAAACCGGCGTTCTCTGCCAGGAACCCGTAGCCGGGGTGGACGGCGTCGGCGCCGCTCTCCACTGCCGCGCGCAGGATCGCCTCGACGTTCAGGTAGGACTTGGAGGCCTGCGGCGGCCCGATCTCGATCGCCGCATCCGCGAGTTTGACGGCCAGCATGTCGGCGTCCGCCCCGCTGTAGACCTGCACGGCGCGGCAACCGAGCGCGTGCGCGGCGCGGATGATGCGGACCGCGATCTCCCCCCTGTTCGCGATGAGGATGGTTTGCAGCGGCACGGCTGTCAGGTCTCGATGTCGACCAGCGGCTGCCCCGCCATCACGGCGTCCTCGTCCTCGACGTGAAACCGGACGACGCGCCCCGCCACCTCGGCGGCCACCGCCGTGAAGGACTTCATCACTTCCACGAGCCCGAGCGTGTCGCCCACCGCCACGGCGTCGCCCACCTCCTTGAACACCGGCTGGTCGGGCGCGGGCCTGCGATAGAAGGTGCCGGGGAGCGGGCAGGGCAGCGTGGTCGTCGGCATGGAGGCTCCGGATGCAGCGCCGCCGCCCCTGCAGGGTTCGTGCCGCCGACCGGGCGCTCGCGACCGGTCCCGTTCTTGCCTGATCCCGGCCAAACGCGCGGAAAGGGGTGGCGATGACGGTCTCGATCAACTGCGACATGGGCGAAGGCTACGGCCTGTTCAGGATCGGCGACGATGAGGGCATCATGCCGTTCATCACCATCGCCAACGTGGCCTGCGGCTTCCACGCCTCCGACCCGAGCGTCATGCACCGCACCGTGCGGCTCGCCAAGCGGCACGGCGTCAAGGTCGGCGCCCACCCCTCCTTCCCCGACCTCCAGGGCTTCGGGCGCCGCGAGATGAAGATGGGGCGGGACGAACTCGTCGACTGCATCGTCTACCAGGTGGGCGCCCTGAAAGCCTTCCTGGACCTCGAAGGTTTGGCCCTGAACCACGTCAAGCCGCACGGCGCCCTTTACGGGGTCGCGAGCCGCGACGCCGAGGTCGCGGAGGCGGTCGCGGAAGCCGTGGCGGTCTTCGAGGTCCCGGTGCTCGGCATGGCGGGCACGGTCCACGAAACCGTCTACGCCGCCAAGGGCCTGACCTTCATCCCCGAATATTACACGGACCTCGACTACACGGACGAGGGACGCCTGATCATCACCCGCGAGCACGAGGCCAAGGACCCCGTCGAGGCCGCGCGGCGTGCCGTGCGGGTCGCGACGGACGGGCTCGCGACCTCGGTCGGCGGGCGCGAGTTCCCGGTCCGGGCGGAATGTTTCTGCATCCATTCCGACACCCCGAACGCGGTGGCGCTGGCGCGGGCCGTGAAGGACGCGCTGCAGCCCTGGATGTGACGGTCAGCCGTTCAGGATCGCGAAGGCACGCACGGGTGAGCCCGAGCCTCCCTTGACCTTGAGCGGGACGCCGAAGAACTGGAACTCCCCCGCGCCGAGCAGGGCTTCGAGGTTCACCAGCCATTCCCAATGGCTCATGCCGAGGTCGCGGCACAGGCGGTGCTGGGCGAAGATGTCGTCGGTGGGCTTGTCGGTGGACGGCCCCTCGACGCCTTGCATGCGCGAGCCTCGGTCGTGGAGCCAGCGCGTTGCCTCGACCGTGAGGCCCGGGTTCTTCCACACGGAGTCGAGCGAGGGATAGGTCCGGGCGTGGAACCCCGTGCACAGCAGCACGATGTGGCCGTCCACCTTGAGGCCGGCGCGCTCCTCCGCGGCTTCCATGTGGGTCGCCGTGATGTCGCCGAGGTCGGGCACGTGGCGCAGGTCGAAACAGACCGCCTTGCCGAAGAACAGGTCGAGCGGCATCTGGTCGACGGGCGCGCCGTCCGGCCCGGTGTGGCGGAACGCATCCACGTGGGTGCCGACGTGGTCGAGCATGGCCAGGAAATTGGTTTGGAACGTCATCGGGTCGCCCGGAACCCCCAGCCCCAGGGCCCGGCTGTTCTCGTGCGTCAGGTGCTCCGTGATGACCGGGCGCTGAAACAGCTTGTGGGCCGGCATGTTGTCTTCGAGGGTCAGGCTGAGGTCGATCACCCGTTGCGGCATGCACAGCTCCTCAAGAAGGCGACCCGGGACCTCATACGGCCGTCAGATAGGGCGCGAAACTGCGCGGCCGCTCGATGATGGCCACGATCTTGAGCTGCGCGATGGAGCGCTTGCAGGCGGCCGCGAGGTGGTCGCGCCACCATTCCGCGGCGGCCCGCGCCGACCCGTTCAACAGCAGGTCGATGGCGATCCGCAGTTCGGACACGGCGGTCTCGTCGTGCGGCAGGCCGAGGCGGTCGAGCGAGCGGGCAACCGCTTCGAGCGGCATAAGGTTGTGCCCGATCGCGTCTGCCAGGGCCTCGTTGCGGGTGCCCAGGACGCAGATTTCAAGGAAGTCGCGGAACAGCGAGGGCGCGTCCACGCCGGGGTCGCCGTCGTGCCCCTCGGCACCGGACGCCCGGTCGCGCAGTTCGAGCAGCCTGGAGCGATCGATCGACGGCGCGGCCTCGGCCAGGGCCGCGGGTTCGAGGACGGCGCGCAAGGCGTAGCGGTCCTTGATGATCTTCGCGGTGAGGGGGCCGGCGATCCAGCGCGCCTGGAGCTTGCGCAGCAGCCCGCGCTCCTGCAACCGCCCCAGCACGTCGCGCACGACGGTTCGGCTGACCCTGTAGTGTTCGGCCAGTTCCGCCTCGACGATGCGGAACTGGCCGAACACGACGCAGCCCGCCACCTCGGCTTCCACGTCCGCCGCGATGCGTTCCCATGAGCCGCGCGCTTGCAGCGCCTCGTCGACGTCGTCGGACACGAGTAGGCCGAGCTCGCGCAGATCCGTCCTGATCGGCCGCAGTCCCGCCCCGGGCTGCCCCACGAGGAAGCCGCGGCCGTCGAACCGGTGGACCAGCTTGTCGCCTTCGAGGCGCCGCAAAGCCTTCTGGACGGGCGCGCGGCTGGTCTGCAGCAGGCCCGCGAGCGGCATTTCCAGCAGCACCAGGCCGCGGGGGAACCGGCCCTGCTGGATGTTGGCGCGCAGCACCCGGTGGACGAGCTCGTGTCGCTTCTCGAAACGCACTTCGGCGCCGGCGGCGCGATCCAGGACATCCGAAGGGGGGTCGTGCCGCATGCGTCAGGAACGTCGTTTGTGTGCAGTCGTATTGAACACTATGGCCGGATGTGCCTTGCAGGCAAGAATAAGGTTCAAACAAATCCTGTGCAGAATGCCGTGCCTTTGGGCGGCGGGCGCCCACTAGATGGCCTTGCGTACAAAAGACGTTGTTTCTAGGCTAGCGGACGTTCGGCTTCCAGTCGGTGGGCAGCGCTTGCGGTCAGCCACCAATCGTTTCGATGCAGGCTCCAGCGCCGTGTTGCGCATCGAGGGCGTGTCGAAGAGCTACGGGCCCAAGCTCGCGCTCGACGACGTCACGTTGAGCTTGGCGGACGATTGCTACGTGGCTCTCCTGGGATCGAGCGGCTCGGGCAAGACCGTCCTGCTGCGCGCCATTGCGGGCTTCGAAACGCTCGACCGGGGTAGCGTGATGCTGAGGGGGCAGCCGCTGGCGAGCGTCCCCGCGCACCGGCGCAGCATCGGCTTCGTGTTCCAGAACTTCGCGCTGTTTCCGCACCTGTCGGTAGAGCAGAACATCGGCTTCGGGCTGCGCAACCGGGCCGAGGGGGCCTTGGCGCCAAAGGTGGTCGCCGACAGGGTCCGGGCCATGGTCCAGCTGGTGGGCCTCGCGGGATTGGAATCGCGGGCCGTGACGCAGATCTCCGGCGGCCAGCGCCAGCGCGTAGCCCTCGCCCGCACGCTCGTGACCGAACCCCGGCTGGTTCTGCTCGACGAGCCCCTGGGCGCGCTCGACGCCAACCTCCGCACCCGGATGTGCGGCGAGCTCCGCCGCATCCGCGAGAGGCTCGGCGTGACCTTCCTTCACGTGACGGGCAGCGAAACCGAGGCTCTCGCGATGGGCGACGAGGTGGTCGTGCTCGACGAAGGCCGGATCGCCCAGGTCGACGCGCCCGACGTCGTCTACGGACGGCCCGCGGATGCGCGCGTGGCGCGGTTCCTCAACTGCTACAACCTGTTCAGGGGCCGTTCCGGACCGACGGGTTTCGAAGCCGAAGGGGCCGTGCTGCCCGTCCCCACGGGTCGTGGCGGGTCGAATGAGGCCGTCTACGCGGTGCGCCGCGACCTCATCCTGGTCCGCGACCCCGCCGCGGCCGCGGCCCCCGACGAAGGGCGGATCGCGGCCGAGTTCGTGACGAGCGAATATTCCGGTCCGTCCGTCACCTCCTTCTTCCGCCTCCCAAGCGGCGCGATCGTCACGGTGGACGACCACCTGAGCCACCGCGCCGTGCCCTCGTTCGAGCCCGGGCACCGCTACGACCTGGCGTGGAAGCGGGACGACGCCCTCGTGCTCGGCTCGGGCCGCGAGCGGCGCGCATGACAGCGATCAGCGACACCGCCCTCGCGACCCCGGTTGCGAGCGCTCCCGCGGTCCGCGGCAACGCCACGCCCTATTGGCTCATCGCCCCGGGCGTCCTGTGGATGCTCCTGTTCCTCGTCCTGCCCATCGCGATGATGGTCTACGTGTCGTTCTGGACGCAGACGACGTTCAGGATCCAGCCGATCCTCACCACCAAGAGCTGGCAGACCTTCTTCAGCAGCCCGACCTACCTGGGTGCGCTGTGGACGACGGTCCGCATCTGGCTGACGGTGCTCGCCGCCACGGTGGTGGTGGGCTACCCGACCGCGCTGTTCGTCGGCCTCCTGGTCCGCAACAAGACGGTCGCGACCGCCCTGCTGGTGCTGTGCGTCATCCCGTTCTGGACGTCCTTCCTCATCCGCGTGCTCGCCTGGCGCCCGATGCTGGGCGAGCAGGGCGCGATCAACATCATCCTGCAAGACCTTCACCTGATCTCGCAGCCGATCAGCGCGCTGCTGTTCACGGAACTGTCGGTGGTGATCGGCATGACGCAGATCTACTGCGTCTTCATGGTGGGGCCGATCGCCTTCACCCTGGGCCGCATCGATCCCAACGTCATCGAGGCGGCCCAGGACCTCGGCGCCAGCTTCTGGCGCATCTTCCGGACAATCATCTTCCCGCTCAGCCTGCCGGGTGTGGTCACCGGCGCCATCTTCGTGTCGGTGATGGTCTTGGGAGAGTTCGCCACCGCCGCGGCGCTATCGGGCCGCAAGGTCAACCTGCTGGGCAACATCATCGTGACGCAGGTGGGCTCGCTCAAATGGGCCTTCGCGGCCGTGGTGGGCGTGGTGCTGACGCTGGTGATGGGCGCGGTCGTGGCGGGCCTGCTCCGGCTCGTCGACCTCAGGCGGGAGCTCTAGCGCCAATGCGCGCCCCGGCCCTAAAACCCGCCCTCGCGGTCTACACCGCCCTGTTCCTGCTGTTCCTCTACGGCCCGATGCTGGTGCTCGCCATCCTGTCGTTCCAGACGGGACCCGAGGGCGGACCGCAATTCCCCATCGTCGAATGGTCGACCTACTGGTACCGCGACCTGTTCGGCCTCAACCCGCCCTCGCGCATCGCGCCCCTGCCGATCCGGGACGGGCTGTTCCGGTCGCTGACGCTCGCGCTCGCCACGACGGTGGTCTCGACCACGCTGGGGGTGATGTCCGCCCAGGCCTTCCGCGAGCGGTTCAGGGGGTCGGGCGCAGTCTTCTACCTCATCGTGCTCGGCATGATGGTGCCCGGCGTGCTCGTGGGCCTCGGGACGGCGCTGCTCGCCAACACGTTGGGCATCGACCGCGCGTGGTGGAGCACGTCCTTCGTGCTCCACGTGGTCTACACCTACCCCTTCGCCTTCCTGGTCATGCTGGCGATCTTCAACCGCTTCGACCCGACGGTCGAGGAGGCCGCCTGGTCGCTCGGCGTCACGCCCCTGCGGACCTTCAGGACCGTGACGTTCCCCCTGATCTTCCCCGGCGTGCTGTCGGCGATGCTGTTCTGCTTCACGCTGTCCTACGACGAGTTCGCGCGCACGCTGTTCACGTCGGGCCGCGACCTGACGCTGCCGTTGGCGATCTACGGCACGTTCTCGGTGGAGATCCACCCCAACATCTTCGCCTTCGGGGTCCTCACCACACTGTTCTCGCTGGCGCTGCTCGCCGTCTACGCGGCGCTGATGACGCTGTCGGTGCGGCGCGCCCGGCGCGTCCTGGTCCAGGAGGAGGCGTGATGGCCGTCAAGGGCGTGGCGATCGTCACGGGCGCGGGCTCTGGCATCGGGCTCGCCATCGCGGCGCGGCTCGCGCGCGACGGCTACGCGGTCGTGGTGAACGACCTCAGGCCCAAATCCGCCGAGGCCGCGGTGGCGGCGATCGTCGAGGCGGGCGGCTCGGCGGTCGCGGCACCGGGCGACGTGTCGCGCGAGGCGGACGTGGCCGCGATCGTGGCCGCGGCCGACGCGCTCGGGCCCTGCACCCTGCTCGCCAGCAACGCGGGCTTCGTCCACCAAGCCCGGTTCGTGGACCTCACGGCCGCCGATTGGGACCGGATGTTCGCGGTCCACGTACGCGGCGCCTTCCTGACCGCTCACGCGGTTCTGCCGGGCATGATCGCGCGGGGGCGCGGCAGCATCGTCTTCACAGCCTCCCAGCTGGGGCAGATCGGCGGGGTCGAGCTCACCCATTACAGCGCCGCGAAGGCGGCCCTCATCGGACTCACCAAGTCGCTGGCGCGCGAGGTCAGCGCGCTCGGCGTGCGGGTCAACGCGGTCGCGCCCGGGCCCATCAACACGCCGCTGGTCAAGGACCTGTCGGAGGACTGGCGGCGCGCCAAGGCAGCCGAGCTGCCCCTGGGTCGCTTCGGCGAGCCCGAGGACGTGGCCGCCACCGTCGCGTTCCTGGCCTCCGACGAGGCTCGGATCTACGTGGGCCAGACGCTCGGCCCTAATTCCGGGGACGTGATGCTGTGAGGGCGCCATGCGGACGGTTCTGATCACGGGCGCGGGCATCGGCATCGGCCGGGCCACCGCGCAGGCCTTCGCCAAGGCGGGGTACCGGGTGATCGTGACCGACATCCTGGAGCGCGACGGCGCGGAGGTGGCGGACGGCATCGGGGCCGAGGGCGGCACGGCCGAGTTCCACCCGCTCGACGTCAGCTCCACCCTTGACGCGGACGCGCTCGTCGCGAAGGTCGAGGCGGCCCACGGGCCGCTCGACTGCATCGTGGCCAACGCCGGCATCGCGCACCGGGTGCCGCTCGACCAGCTCACCGACGCCAAATGGGACCACACCTTCGAGGTCGACCTGAAAGGCATGCTGCGCGTCATCCGCCCGGCCGTGCCCGCCATGCGCCGCGCGGGCCGCGGCACGATCATCTGCCTGTCCTCCATCATGGGGGTGGCCTACGGCTGGGACGAGCACGTCGCCTATTCTTCCGCCAAAGCGGGCGTGGTGGGCCTCGTGCGGGGGCTCGCGGTGGAACTCGCGCGCTCGGGCCTTCGCGTGAACGGCATCGCGCCCGGCTACGTGCGGACCGCGCAGCTGCTGTCCGAGGAGCACTCGCTGGGGCCTGCGGGCGCGGAGGCGGCTCCCGCCTTCATTCCGATGGGTCGGCTCGGGGAGCCGGGCGACATCGCCGACGTGGCGCTGTTCCTGGCTTCCGACGCCGCCCGCTACATGACGGGGCAAGTGATCGCGGTCGACGGCGGTCTGCTGGTCGGCCGGTACTGAAACGACAAAGGAGATCAGGCGATGACAGACAGGCATTTCGACCGACGCACGCTTCTGAAAACCGGAGCAGGGGCCGCCGCGCTTGCGCTGGGCGGGGGCACGCCGCTTCTGTCCTCGCGCCGCGCCTACGCGGCCGCGAGCGCGGTCGGCAACGAGCAGCTCCGCACCATCGGCCTGTCGGTCACGGTGCAGGACCGTATCCTGGCCGATTTCAAGAAGGAATCGGGTGTCGGCTCGACCTCGGGCACCGCCGCGACCTTCCCGGACGCCCAGACCAAGATCCTGTCGGGCTCCAAGGATTACGATTGCTGGGAAACAATCGGCGAGCGCCTGCCCGCCGTGGTCCAGACCAACAACATCGACGCGCTGCCGGTGTCGGAGGTGAAGAACTGGGCCAACATCCGGGACACGTTCACCAAGGCCAATCCCAAGTGGGATTCCAAGGCGCAGATCACCGGCCAGATCTGGGCCGACGACGCCCATACGAAGCTGTGGATGGTGCCGGCCGTCTACAATTACGACTCGATCGGCTACAACCCCGACAAGCTTTCCGCCGAGGAGGCCAACAGCTGGACGGCCATCTTCGACCCCAAATACAAGGGCCGGTCGGGCCTCAACACCGATCCGCTGATCGCCTTCGGCCAGGCGATCCTGGCCATGACGTCGCTGAAGCTGCTCGACGCCAAGAACCCGGGCAACCCCACCAAGGAGGAGATCGAGGAAGGCGCCAAGTTCCTGATCTCCAAGAAGAAGGATGGCCAGTTCCGCGCCCTGTGGGGTGACTTCGGCGAGCTCGTCAACCTGCTGGCGTCGGGCGAGATGGTGGTGTGCGACGCCTGGCAACCCGCCGTCATGGCCGTCAAGGCGCAGGGCAAAGCCTGCAAGTACGCGGTTCCGAAGGAAGGCTATCGCGCCTGGTCGATCGGCCCCTCGATGATCGCCGGCACGCCCAACAAGGACGCTGTGCTGGCCTACGCGGACTATTGGCTGTCGGGGCCGCCCGGCATCACCGTTTCGGAGCAGGGCTACTACTCGCCCTCGACCAACATCCAGAAGGTGATGGACCCGGACCGATACGCCTTCTGGTACGAGGGCAAGCCCTGGAAGGGCGCCACCGACCGCGGCATCAAGGAAGGCGACCTGCGCGACGGCGGCTCGCTCCCCGAGCGCGCCGCCCACGTGGCCTACTGGCACCAGTGGCCGGACGAGTACGACATGCTCATCTCGAAGTGGGACGAGTTCCTCAACGCGTGACGGTTCTGCCCTGACGCCAGGGTGCCGCCCTTCTCCCGCGTCCCGTGGGAGAAGGGAATTTGGAGCTTCCCTTGACCTACGATCTCGAGCTGATCGGCGTCGGCAAGACCTACGACAGCGGCGCCCCGGCCGTGATCGACTTCGACCTCACCGTGACCAAGGGCGAGTTCGTGGCCTTCCTGGGCCCGTCGGGCTGCGGCAAGACCACGACGTTGCGCATGATCGCGGGCTTCGAGCGGATCACGCGGGGCGACATCTTCATCCGCGGCAAGCGCATCAACGACCTGCCGCCCGAACGCCGCCCGACCTCCATGATCTTCCAGAACTACGCCCTGTTCCCGCACATGAGCGTGCGGCGCAACGTGGGCTACGGGCTGGAGGTCAAGGGGCTCGCCAAGCCCGAGCGCGACCGCAAGGTCGATCGCATCCTCGACACGCTGGGGCTCGCCGAGGTGGCGGACCACAGGCCCGACCGGCTGTCGGGCGGCCAGCGGCAGCGGATCGCGCTGGCGCGCGGCCTCGTGGTGGAGCCAGACATCCTGCTGCTGGACGAACCCTTGGGCGCGCTCGACGCCAACCTGCGCCACGCCATCCAGGCGGAACTCAAGCTGCTGCAGGTCAACCTCGGCATCACCTTCATCTTCGTGACCCACGCGCAGTCCGAGGCGCTGACGATGTCGGACCGCATCGTGGTGATGAACGGCGGCCGCATCGAACAGGTGTCCTCGCCGCGCGATCTGTATACCCGGCCGAAGACGCGCTTCGTGGCCCAATTCATCGGCCGCAACACGATTTTGACCGGCGTGCTGGACAGCGTCGACGGCGGGCTCGGCCGCGTCAGCACTCCATTCGGCCGTTTCACGGGCGTCGCGGACGGCGCCGTCAAGCCCGGTGCTGCCGCGTCGCTCGTGGTGCCGGCCGAAGCCTTCACCATGGCGGCCGCGGAGGCGGGCGCCGCGGAAGCGGACGGCAACGCGGTCGACGCGCGGATCGAAACGCGCGACGTGGTCGGTCCCATCGTGCGGTTCCAGCTTGCCGTTCCGGGAGGCCAGCAGGTCGCGCTGGAAGGCCATATGGGGCGCTACGGCGGGAGTTTCGCGGCCGGCTCGCCGGTCCGCGTGTCCTGGAACGCGCAAAGCGCTACCGTGATCCCCAGTGCGGAAGCGGCCTGAGCCGCCCGCGTCACCAGGAGGAAGAGATGCCCAAAGAGATCCTGTGCGGGTTCGGGGTCGATGTCGACGCGGTGGCGGGCTGGCTCGGCTCCTACGGCGGCGAGGACTCGCCCGACGATATTTCCCGCGGGCTGTTCGCGGGCGAGGTGGGCAGCCCGCGGCTGCTCAGGATGTTCGAGCGGCTCGGCCTCAAGACGACCTGGTTCATCCCCGGCCATTCGATTGAGACGTTCCCGGCCGAGATGCAGGCGGTCGCCGATTCTGGCCACGAGATCGGCATCCACGGCTACAGCCACGAGAACCCGATCGCGATGACGCGCGAGCAGGAGACCGAAATCCTCGACAAGTGCATCGAGCTCGTCACCAAGCTGTCGGGCAAGCGCCCGACCGGCTACGTGGCGCCCTGGTGGGAGTTCTCGACCGTCACCAACGAACTGCTGCTGGAACGCGGCATCAAATACGACCACTCGCTGATGCACAACGACCACCAGCCCTACTACGTCCGGGTGGGCGACAGCTGGACCAAGATCGACTACGCGGGCAAGCCGTCGGACTGGATGGTGCCGCTCAAGCGGGGGGTGGAGACCGACCTGATCGAGATCCCGGCCTCGTGGACGCTCGACGACCTGCCGCCCATGATGTTCATCAAGAAGGCGCCCAACAGCCACGGCTTCGTCAACCCGCACGACATCGAGCAGATGTGGCGCGACCAGTTCGACTGGGTCTACCGGGAATACGACTACGCGGTGTTCCCCATCACCATCCATCCCGACGTGTCGGGCCGCCCGCACGTGCTGATGATGCTGGAGCGGCTCTACGCCCACATGATCTCGCATCCGGGGGTGCGCTTCGTGACCATGAACGAGATGGCCGACGACTTCGCGAAGCGCTCGCCGCGCGCCAAGTAAGTTTTCAGCCGAGACCGTCCGCCCGCGCGGGCGGGAAGCGGAACCGAGCGGGGGAGGGCGGCTCATGTGCGCGCTATGCGGCGTTCTCGGCGGCTCGGAGCACTGGGCGGACGCGCACGACCGGCCCGGCGCCTTCACGCGGAACACGGGGCCCGTAGAGCGGCGGCGCGAGCGCGCGCGGCGCGTCGCGCGGGCCAACGACCTGCTGGGACCCCTCGGCCTGACCCTGGGGGACTGGCAGGGCAGCGCCTACCTGCTGTCGACCCGCACGGGTAAGACCGAGATCGTCGACACGCTGGCCCACCTCTGGGCCTCGGCGGAACGGCTGCTCGGCCGCCCGGTCGACCCGCTCGACCCCGTTTGGCTGGGCCGCCTGGAGGCGCGCGGGTGAGCGGGGTCCCGCCCCGCACGCCCGTGGTCCTGCTCACCGGCTTCCTCGGCTCGGGCAAGACGACGCTGCTGGCCCGCCTGCTCAGGGACCCGGCCCTGTCCGACAGCGCGGTGCTGATCAACGAGTTCGGCGAGGTCGGGCTCGACCACCACCTGCTGGAGCGGGTGGACGAGACCACCGTGCTGCTGAAGTCCGGGTGCCTGTGCTGCACCGTGCGGGGCGAACTCGCGACCGCCCTGCGCGACCTGCACTCCCGCCGCACGCGGGGCCTCGTGCCACCGTTCCGCCGCGTGGTGCTGGAAACGACGGGTCTCGCCGACCCGCTGCCGGCGCTCACCACGATCGCGGCCGAGCCGGTGCTGCGCCATCATTTCCGCGTGGGCGCCGTGGTGACGACCGTGGACGCCGTCAACGCGCGCGACCAGCTCCGCCGCCAGCCCGAGAGCGTCAAGCAGGTCGCGGTCGCGGACAGGCTGGTGCTGACCAAGACGGACCTGTGCGGTGAAGCGGAGGAGGCGGCCGTCGTTCTCGCCCTGCGCACCCTCAACCCGGACGCGCCGATCGTGACCGTCGCGGACCTCGACGCCCAGGCGCTTCTTTCCGATCCGTCGGCCGCCGCGGGCTTCAGCGAGTTCCGATGCCTGCCGATCGCCGTCGACAGTGGAGCCACGAGCGCCGAGCGCCACGGTGGGTCCGTGGCCTCCCTGTCGCTGGTGATCGAGGCGCCGCTCGACTGGACGCTGTTCGGCCTGTGGCTCAGCCTGCTGCTGAGCCGTCACGGCGACCGCGTGCTGCGCGTCAAGGGCCTGCTCAATATCCAGGGCGCCGTCGGGCCGGTGGCGGTGCACGGCGTTCAGAGCCTCGTCCACGTGCCCACCCACCTGGCCGCCTGGCCCGATGCGGAGCGCAGCTCCCGCCTCGTGTTCATCACCCGCGACCTTGCGCCCACCCTCATCGCCCGCTCGCTGCAGGCCTTCGGGGTGACGCCCGTGCCCGTTCCCGCCTGACGTGGGGATCCCCGCGAGGCGACCCCGGCTGCGCGTGCTCGGCACGGAGATCACCCTGGTCGAGCCGCTGCGACGGCAGGCGGAGCGGGACCTCGGCATCGACCTCGTCTTCGAGACGCTCGACTTCCCGTCCGCGCAGCGCAAGGCCGCCGTCGAGCCGGGCAGCTTCGACATCTACGACCAGTGTTTCCACAACCTCGACATCGTCTGGTTCTGGCGCGCGATCCAGCCCATCGCGCTCGATCGGATCGCCTGCTGGGGGGACGTGAGCGACCTCACCAAGGCCGGCCGCCTCGGGCCGCAAGCCTCGACCGGGCGCGGCGACGCTCCGGTGAAGAAGCTCTACGTCCAGCCGGACCATTCGCTCGGGTCGGCGCGGACCGACCGCATCAGCATGCTGCCGACCGTGCACAACCTCGATTCCTTCGCCTACTGGCCCGACCTGTTCGGGGACCGGCGGCCCGAGGCGGCGAGCTGGGGGTGGCTGTTCGACCGGGAAGCCAAAGGGTGCCTCGCGCTCGTCGACGAGCCGGCGATCGGCGTGTTCGACGCGGCGCTGGCGCTCGAAGCCCGGGGTGAGGTCGCGTTCGACGATATCGGCAACCTGTCAATCGCGGAGATCGACAGGTTGATGGCCCTGCTCTGGGGCTATCGCAAGGACGGGCATTTCTCGGGGTTGTGGCGCACGGCCGAACGCGCCGCCGCCAGCATGGTGGCGGGCAAGGCGCGCATCGGCAGCATGTGGTCGCCGGGCATCGCGGCGGTGATGCGGGCCGGCCGGCAGGTGGTCGAAGCCGTGCCGCGGGAGGGCTATCGGGCCTGGCACAGCGGCCTGTGCCTGTCCGCGCGGCTGACGGGCGAGGCGCTCGACACGGCCTACCGCTACCTGAACTGGTGGCTCGACGGCGCGGCGAGCGCCGTCATGGCGCGACAGGGCTTCTACATGTCGGTGCCCGAGCGGGCGCGAGCCCGCATGAAGCCCGCCGAATGGGCCTACTGGTACGACGGCAAGCCGGCCTCGACCGATCTCCCCGGCCCCGACGGGCAAGCCATGATCGGGGCGGGACGGTCGCGACCCGGAGGCTCCTACTGGGAACGGGCGAGCCGCATTTCCGTGTGGAACACCACGATGGACGAGTACAATTACCTCGCGCGCCAATGGGCCCAGTTCGCCGCTTCCTTCGATTGAGCGTCCCGGGGCACTTTCCGGTCCGTTTCGGCACGGGGTCGTCGTGTGCCGGGCAGACGACCGAGCGGATGGCCATGACCGGAGCCCTGGCAGGCAGACGCACGGTACCCGTCGCCACCCGGGTCGTCGAAAAGCCGTTCGACAACGCGCTCTGCCTGCCGGTGGGCGAAGCGTTCCAGCGTGGTTGTGGCGCAAGGCGCGTCGCGCGTCGCCTTGGCATCGGCCGTGCTACGGCGAAGGCCGATCCATCTGTTTCGTGCAGGACGACCATGCCCACCGTCGAGACCAAACGCCTCCTCGCCGATCTGGATCACCTGCGCACGATTGGCGCCTTCAAGACCGGCGTGCACCGGCCGACCTTCGGGCCCGAGGACATGGAAAGCCGACGCTGGCTCATGGCGCAGATGGACGCCGTCGGACTCGAGCCCATTCTGGACGGCATCGGCAACGTCATGGGACGGCATCGCGGACCTGGCCCGCATCTCCTGGTGGGCAGCCACATCGAGACGCAGAACCAGGCGGGCTGGCTCGATGGCGCGCTCGGCGTCATGACGGCGCTCGCTTTGGCCCGGGCCGGGCTCGCGGTCGACGTTTGCGCCTACGCGGACGAGGAAGGCCACTGGGGCAACATGATCGGCAGCCGCAGCCTGGTGGGCGACCTCGCGGAGGACGACATCGACCGCGCGCGCAATCGCGAGGGCGTTCCCCTGCGCGATGCCCTGGAAACCGCAGGTCTGGCCGGCTTGCCGCGCCTCGCCCTCGAAGGCGACCGCTACCGGGGCGCCCTCGAGCTGCACATCGAGCAGGGCACGCAACTGGAGGGCAGGGATCTCCGGATCGGGGTTGTCACCGGGATCGTGGCGATCCGCCAGTTCAAGATCGTGGTCGAGGGCCAGCAGGACCATACGGGCGGCACCACGATGGCGGAGCGGCGCGACGCCGCCCTTTCGGCCGTGCGGCTGATGGCGGCGATCGACATAGAATTCCCCAGGGTCTGCGGTGAACGCAGCGTGTGGACCACCGGCCGCATCCTGGTCGAACCCAACCAGCCGATGATCATTCCGGGCCGCTGCGAACTCTCCTTCTCGTTCCGCGACCTTTCCGAAACCGTGATGGACCGGATGGAAGCCTGCCTTCGCGCGCTGGTGCGCGAGAGCGTCCGGCGCGAACGCTGCGCGGTCACGATCGAAGAGGTCAGCCGGCTGAAGCCGGAACTCTGCGACGGCCGCATCGTCGAAGCGTTCGAGGCCTCGGCGCGGGACCTCTGTCCCGGCGCCTGGCAGAGGATGCAAAGCGGCGCGTTGCACGACAGCCAGGTGCTGGCGCGCCGCGTGCCGATGGGCATGCTGTTCGTCCCCTCGATCGGCGGCATCAGCCACCATTGGACCGAGGACACCAGGCGCGAGGACCTCGAACTCGGCTGCCAGGTCATGGCCGGAGCCGCGGAACGTCTGTTGGCGCGCTGACGGGGGGCCGGTGACCGTACTAGGAGGTTCGCTGCCCTCCCCGTCGATCGCGAGCGGGGTGGGTTGATCTGAAAACCTTCCAAGCCCGAGGGTCCGTCCGGGATGGCCTGGCTCATGCGCCCCACGCGGCTTCGGAGCCGGTCGAGCGGGTCGCCCGCGGGCAAGGGAACGCGGCCCGAGGCCGGATTTGTCCGACTTTCGGATGATTGCACGAACCGCCCCGCGGCTTACGGTTCGGCAAGGATGTGCCTCGTCCGGTGAGGGACTTCAGGATGAACGTGCTCGTGAACTCGCAGGACCGTTCGCTCCGGGACCGCGCCAAGGCGGTCGTGCCGGGGGGCATGTGGGGCCACATGAATGCCGCGGCGCTTCCGGAAGGCTACCCGCAGTTCTTCGCGCGGGGCGCGGGCAGCCGGGTGTGGGACGTCGACGGCAACGAGTACGTCGACTTCATGTGCAGCTGGGGACCGGTCATCCTCGGGCACCACCATCCCGAGGTCGACGAGGCGGCTCTAAAGCAGCTGGCGCTGGGCGACTGCCTCAACGGGCCCGGCGAGGTCATGGTCCAGCTCGCCGAACTCATCGTCGAGATCGTCCCGCACGCGACCTGGGTGCAGTTCCAGAAGAACGGCACGGATGCCACCACGACGGCGGCCACGGTCGCGCGCGCCGGCACCGGACGCCGCAAGATCCTGGTCGCGCGCGGCGCCTACCACGGCGCGGTGCCGTGGTGCTCGCCCTCGCTGGTGGGCGTCACGGCCGAGGATCGCGCCCACATCATCCCCTACGAGTACAACGACGTCGACAGCCTCCGGAACGCCTGCGAGCAGGCGAAAGGCGACCTCGCCGGCATCATCGTGAGCGCCTTCCGGCACGACTACGGCTTCGACCAGGATCTGCCGAGCCGGGCCTTCGGCGAAGCGGCCCGCGCCGCGGCCGACGCGGGGGACGCGGCGCTGATCGTCGACGACGTGCGCGCCGGGTTCCGCCTCGACCTCGGCGGCAGCTGGGAAACGATCGGGGTGCGGCCGGACCTGTCGGCCTGGAGCAAGTCGATCGCCAACGGGTTCGCGCTTGCCGCGGTCACGGGCAACGAGCGCTTCCGCGAGCCGACCTCGTCCATCTTCACCACCGGCTCGTTCTGGTGCTCGGCCGTCTCGATGGCGGCCGCTTTCGCGACGCTGACGGCGCTCCGGCGCGACGACGGCCCGGGCCACATGGCCCGCATGGGTGGGAAACTGCGCGACGGCCTCGCCGACCTCAGCCGAACCTACCAGATGCCGATCCGCCAGACCGGGCCGGTGCAGATGCCGACCGTGCTGTTCGACGACGACGCCGACCGCCGCAAGGGCTTCGCGTTCTGCTCGGCGACGGTCCGGCAGGGCGTCTACTTCCACCCCTTGCACAACATGTTCCTGTCGGCTGCCCACACGGCGGAAGACATCGACCGCGCGCTGGAGGCCGCCGAGCACGGCTTCAAGGCGGCGCGTACCGTCGCCCCCGCGCACGACTGAGGGATCAACCCCTCGCTCGACCTTCCCCTGCCCGAAGCCCTTGGAGACCACCGATGGCCTACCCGCTCCGATCCCTGATGGCGTCCGCCGCTTCCGTCCTCGGGTTGGCCGCCGCCGTCGCGTTAGCGTCGCCGGGCCTGGCCTGGGCGGCCGACGACTCGATCGTCGTGGCGCGCGATATGGATATAAACTCGCTGGATCCGGCGCGCGCCTATTGCGACACCTGTCAGATCTATCTCTCCGCGGTCTACGACACGCTGCTGACCCTCGGACCTGACAACAAGACACTGGTGCGCGACATCGCCGAGAGCTGGGAGGTGAGCCCGGACGCCACGACCTTCACTTTTCACCTGAACCCGAACGCGAAATTCTCGGATGGATCCCCAGTCAAGGGCGATGACGTCAAATGGTCGCTCGATCGGCTGAAGTCCATCAAGGGCGGGGCTGCCTATTTGATGGACACGCTCAAGTCCGTCGAGGTCAAGGACCCCGAGACCGTGGTGATTACCACCACGGTGCCGAATTCAGAGTTCTTGGGCATACTCGCGGCCACCTATTGCGGCATCATCAATTCCAAGTTGGCCTCGGCACATGGCGCGAACGCCAAGGACGATGCCTCGACGAGCGATACGGCTGACAGCTGGTTTCTCGCGAATTCCGCCGGAAGCGGCGCCTTTACGCTCGAAAGCTACAAGGCCGACGACACGATCCGCCTGAAACGCAATGACGGTTATTGGCAAACGAAAGCCAATGTTTCAGGTGTCGTTCTTAAGCAGACCGCCGATGCCGTGACCCAGGCCCAGATGCTGCAATCGGGGGCAGCCGACATCGCGATGCAGGTCGACCCCGACACTGCGAAGAGCATCCACGACGAGAACGTCGTGTTCAAGACCGTGCCCTCTTTCAATTTCATCTATGCGGCTATGAGCCCGATCGCCAAGGGCGCCGAGATGCTGAACAAGCTCGAAGTGCGCCAGGCGATCGCGCTTGCCATCGACTACCAGGGCGCGATCGACTTTGCGGTCGGCGGCCAGGGCAAGCTGCAGCCCGCCCCGCTCGCCAATGGCTATCCTGGCTCGGCTGGCCTGCCGGCACCGACGACTGACGTCGCCAAGGCCAAGGATTTACTTGCCAAGGCTGGCTATCCGAACGGCTTTGCGCTTGACACAGAATTTCCGGCGCAGAACGTCTATGGGGTCGACCTATCGCTGCTGGCCCAAAAACTTCAGCAGGATCTCGCCAAGGTTAACGTGAAGCTGAACCTCAAGCCGGTTACGTATAATGTCTGGTCGGCGGATGTCGTGGCGCCCGGTATTCCGTTCACGATGACCTATTGGGCGCCTGACTATTACGGCAGCGCGCAATACATTCAGTATTTCGCCATGATCGAAACGTCGCCCTGGGGTAAGCAGGCTGGCGTTGGGAAAACCGCTGGTCTCGACGGCAAGGATCAGGCCGCATTGCTGGATAAGGCCCTCGCGGCTAAGCCGGCCGATGTCGATACGGCTTACAAGGCCAGTGCCACGAAGATGATCGACGACAAGATCGTGCTGCCGGTCGTCAGCCCGGACCTGGTGCTCGCCTACCGCAGCGGCATCGGCGGCGTCCGCTACAGCGCCTGCTGCAACCTGCCGCTCGTCGAGGTCACCAAGCGTTGATGGAGGCCTAGGCACCGGAGGAGCCGGCGGGATGCTCAGGATCGTGCTGCGGCGCCTGCTCGTGATGCCGTTCCTGATCGTGGGCATCATCACCGCGACCTTCGTGCTCGCGCAGTTCACCAAGGGCAATCCGCTGGTGTCGATCATCGGCGCCCGGTCGCTGGACAACCCCGAGATCGTGGCGGCCGCCAAGGCCCGCTGGGGGCTCGACCGCTCGGTTCCCGAGCGCTACGCGATCTACGTGGCGAACCTCGCGCGGGGCGACATGGGCACGTCGTTCCGCACCAAGCAGCCCGTGCTGACCGACCTCGCGCAGCGCCTCCCCGCCACGCTCGAACTCGTCACCTGCGCCATGATCGTGGGCGTGGTGACGGGGATCGGGCTCGGCGTGGTTTCGGCGCACTTCAGCGGCGGCCCGGCGGATCACGCGGCCCGGTTCGTCGCCCTCGCGGGCTCGTGCATCCCGATGTTCTGGCTCGGGTTGCTCGCGCTGTTCCTGTTCTCCGTGCAGACCCACGTCCTGCCGGGACCGGGGCGTCTCGATATCCGCTCGGCGCCGCCGCCCGCCATCACCGGCTTCCTGCTCGTCGACACGCTGCTCCACCGCGATGGCCAAGCCTTCGGCGACGCCCTGCGCCACCTCGTCCTGCCGTCGGTCGTGCTGGGCTGGTCGGTGACGGGCATCGTGTCGCGCATGGTGCGCGCCGGCATGCTCGACGTGATGGGCCAGGACTTCATCGTCATGGCGCGCGCCAAGGGCGCCGGCGCCGTCCGCGTCCTCCTCCGCCACGCCCTGCGCAACGCCCTCATCCCCACGCTCACCATCCTGGGCTTCACCTTCGCCTACCTGATCACCGGTTCGGTGCTGGTTGAAACGATCTTCTCGTGGCCCGGCATCGGGTCCTACGCGGTCGACGCGGCCCGCTCGCTCGACTACCCGGCCATCACGGGCGTTACGATCATCGGTGGGCTCGGCTTCCTGCTCGCCAACCTGGTGACCGACATCGCCTACGCCGCGGCCGACCCCCGCATGCGCGCCGCGGCTTGACCGCGGTGTCCGCCACCGCGATCCCCGCGCCCGGGCGGCGCAGCATCGTGACCCGCTTCGGTGGCCGCCTGAACTGGCGGTCGATGCCCGTCGTGCTGTCCGCGGTGCTGGTGCTCGGCTTCGTCGCGGTCGCCGTCACGGTGCCGTACTGGACGCCCTACGATCCCATCGGCCTCGCGGGTCGGCGGCTGCAGCCGCCGTCGGGGGCGCACTGGTTCGGCACCGACGCGCTGGGGCGCGACGTGCTGACCCGCACGCTCTGGGGCGCCCGCTACTCGCTGCCGATCGCGGTTCTGGTACTCGCGGTCGGCGTCACGATCGGGGTCGTGGTCGGCGCCGCGGCGGGCTTCGTGGGCCGCTGGCTCGACACCGTCCTCATGCGGCTCGCCGATGTCACGCTGGCCTTCCCGCCCGTGCTGCTGGCCATGGCGATCGCGGCCTCGCTCGGCCCCGGCCTGGTCCACACCGCGGTCGCGCTCATCATCGTGTGGTGGCCGATCTACGCGCGCCTCATGCGGGCGCAGGTCCTCAACGTGCGCGAACTCGACCATGTCGACGCGGCGGTCGTGTCGGGGGTTCGCCCAGCCCGCATCCTGTTCAAGCACATCGTACCGCTCTGCTGGAGCCCGATCCTGGTCAACACCACGATGGACGTGGGCCAGGTCATCCTGCTCGCGAGCGGGCTGAGCTTCATCGGCCTCGGCGCCCAGCCCCCCACCCCCGAGTGGGGCCAGATGATCGCCGAGGGCGCGTCGAACTTCTACTCGTGGTGGATCGCGCTCGGGCCGGGCCTCGCGATCTTCCTCATCTCGCTCGCGTCCAACTTCCTGGGCGACGGCGTGCGCGACCTCATCGATCCGCAGAAGAACTCGGCGTGAGCGGGACCTCGAAGCTTCTTCTCGAGGTGCGTGGCCTGCGTGTCGCGCTGCCCGGCCGCGGCGTCGAACGGGTCGCGGTCGACAACGTCGATTTCGAGGTCGCCCGCGGCGAGGTGCTGGGCCTCGTGGGCGAATCCGGGTCGGGCAAGAGCCTGTCGATGCTCGCCGTCATGGGCCTGCTGCCGCGCGGGCTGCGGGCGGGGGGCTCCGTCCGCTTCGACGGAGAGCAGATCCTGGGCGCCCCGAGCGCCGGATGCGGGCCTTGCGCGGCCGCCGCATCGCCATGGTGTTCCAGGACCCGATGACCGCGCTCAACCCCGTGCTGACCGTCGGCGCGCAGATCACCGAGGCCGTGAAGCTGCACAACCCGCGGCTGTCGGGGCGCGAGCGCAGGGCGCGGGCGGTGGAACTGATGGAGCTGGTCGCGATCCCTGCGGCTGAGCGGCGCTTCGACCAGTTCCCGCACGAGTTCTCCGGCGGCATGCGCCAGCGCGTCGTCATTGCGATCGCGGTCGCCAACGATCCGGACCTGCTGATCGCCGACGAGCCCACCACGGCGCTCGACGTGACGATCCAGGCGCAGATCGTCGAGATCCTCCACCGCCTCCGGCGCGACAAGGGCGTGGCGGTGGTGCTGATCACCCACGACCTCGGCCTGGTGGCGAGCCTCGCGGACCGGATCACGATCCTTTACGCCGGGCGGGTGGCCGAGCGGGGCGCGATCGACGACGTCTTCGCGCGGCCGCGCCACCCCTACACGGCCGGGCTCCTGGCCGCGGTCCCCTCGGTCGAGACGGAGGTCGCGCGCCTGCACGCGATCGACGGCGCCCCGCCATCGATCACCGCCCGGCCGACCGGATGCCCCTTCCATCCGCGCTGCGCCTTCGCGCTGCCGGTGTGCGGGGAGCGCGACCCCGCCTACCAGCGTTTCGGAGACACGATGGCGGCCTGCCACCGCGCCGCCGACATAGACCCGATGGCGGAAGCGGCGCATGGCCTCTGATCCGGCGGGAGCCCTGCTCCGGGTCGAGGACGTCCGCGTGGATTTCCCCGTTCTCGACGGCCTGCTCTTCAAGCGCCGGGTCGGCACGATCGGGGCCGTCGCGGGCGTCTCGCTGGCGCTGGCGCCGGGCGAAACCCTCAGCCTCGTGGGTGAATCCGGCTGCGGCAAGTCGACCCTTGCCCGCGCGATCGTGCGGCTCGGCACGCCGAGCCGGGGCCGCATCCTGTTCAAGGGCGTCGACCTCGCGGCGCTGTCGCCGGCCGCCATGCGGCCCTACCGCAAGCACCTCCAGCTCGTGTTCCAGAACCCTTACGCGTGCCTGCACCCGCGCATGACGGCCGGCGACATCATCGCCGAACCGCTGCGGATGCTCGGGCTCGACCGGCGCGAGCGCGCCGCGCGGGTGGCGCGCGCCATGGCTCGCGTGCAGCTGCTTCCCGAGCAGGCGGAGCGCTACCCCTTCGCGTTCTCGGGCGGCCAGCGCCAGCGGA
The DNA here is from genome assembly GCA_964243405.1 of uncultured Lichenihabitans sp. GTDB lineage: Bacteria > Pseudomonadota > Alphaproteobacteria > Rhizobiales > Beijerinckiaceae > Lichenihabitans. Next base: position 31,829 of record CAXTFJ010000005.1, read on the forward strand.
TCGGTATCGCCAGGGCGCTCGCCGTCGACCCCGAGGTCGTCGTGCTGGACGAGCCCGTCTCGGCGCTCGACGTGTCGGTGCAGGCGGGCGTCCTGAACCTGCTCAAGGACCTGCAGGTCCAGCTCGGCATGGCCTACGTCTTCATCGCCCACAATCTGTCGGTCGTGCACCACATCTCGGACCGCGTCGCGGTCATGTACCTGGGCAAGGTCGTCGAGACCGCGCCGCGCGACCGGCTCTACCGGCATCCCGCCCACCCCTACACCGAGGCGCTGCTTTCGGCCGCGCCGGTACCCGATCCGCCGCGCGAGCGGCAGCGCCGGCGCATCGTCCTGACGGGGGAGATCCCGTCTCCCGCCGACCGGCCGACCGGTTGCGGCTTCCGCACCCGCTGCCCGCGGGCCAACGCGACCTGCGCCGCCGTCGAGCCCCCGCCACTCCCGGTCGCGGAGGGACACCTCGTCAGCTGCCATTACCCGTCGCGGTAGGAACGGGCGGTACGATCCCTGCATGGGACCCCGGCACCGTGGAGGGAGATCATGCTCCGGTCGATCGATCCTGCACACCCCGCGTCGGACCCACGCGTGGAGGAGGTCCAATGCTTCGCGCGCGGCGCGTTGCGCGCCTCGTCCTGCATCTTCTACTGGACGGACGAGTCGCTCGAAATGCAGGACGCGAACCTGTCCGGCATGTCCCCCGCCATGTTCGAGGCCTATCGCGACGGGATGGACAAGTGCGATCCCCTCAACATCCCGCGCCTGGTCGGGTCGGGGAAGCGGGTGTCGACCCTGAGGGTCGACCGCGACCTCGCTCCCCCCGACGACCTCAACCGGTACGAAAGCTACCTGAACCAGGGCGGGGTGCGCGACGTCATAGACCTCATGTTCTGGCGCGGCGGTGTCGCCTTCGCGGGTCTCGGGCTTCTCAAGAACGACGGCGACCCTCCGGTCTGCCCGGACACGCTTTCGCTCGCCACGACCATGCAGCGCTACATCGAGTTCACTTTCGCGAGCCACCCTCGGGTGCAGGACCGGGTTCTGCACCGCGACCTCAAGCGCAGCTATTTTTTGACGCAGCGCGAGATCGAAGTCAGCGAATTGGTTCGGCGCGGCTGCACCAACCACGACATCGCCGAGGAGCTCGGCATCGGGCTGCCGACGGTCAAGACCCACATCATGCGCATCTTCGACAAGCTCGGTATCGAGAACCGGGCCTCTCTCGCCGCAAGGCTCGGGCTGCTGGCGGGAACCGGAGGGCGCGCCTAGCGCTACTGAGGCAGGCCAGCGGCAAGGCGGTCCGATCGGAAAACAACGACCTGCACGACGAGCTCGCCAGCCGGCTCGCCGAACTCAGGCTGGGAGAGCGCGTCGTGCCCGGCCCGAGGCAGGCGCGACCCGCTTCGGGGCCGCCGTCGAGACCCTGTGGTCGCCGCGGACGCAAAGTTCGACAGGCTCGTACCGCCCCGGCTCGTCCGCAGCGCCGCGGCGTTCCGCGACGGGCGCGGGCTCACCGCGGCAGGGCGAAGAGGTCGATCAGCAGCGTGTTGGCCGCGAGCAGGATGACACCCGTCAGCGCTTGGACCCTGATGACGCCGTAGCGGTCCGGCAGCTCCAGGAGCGCCGCCGGCACGATGTTGAAGTTCGCCGCCATCGGCGTCAGCAGCGTGCCGCAGAACCCCGACAGCATGCCGAGCGCGGAGACCGCCACCGGGTCGGCGTGGAACCGCGCCACCAGGACCGGCAGGCCGATGCCCGCGATCATCACGGGGAAGGCCGCAAACGCGTTGCCCATCACGATCGTGAACAGCGCCATGCCGAGCGTGAAGGCCAGTGTCGCGACCAGGCCGCTCGTCATGGGCACGTGGTCGGTCACGAGCGCGGCCACGACCTTGCCGACGCCCGCCAGCGTGAACACGCCGCCGAGCGCGGCCAACAGCTGCGGCAGCACGGCCGCCCAGCCGACACTGTCGATCAGCCGCCGCCCCTCGTGCAGGGGCGCCGCGAGCGGCGGACGCAGTATCGCGAGGCCCACCGCCAGCGCGCAAAGCACGCCAAGCGCGAGCGCGATCAGCGTCGCCTGCGCGGGGTCGATCAGGGCCGCGCCGCCGATCCGAATATCCTTCAGGAAGAGGGTGCCGAGCACCGCGACGGCCGGAATGACCAGGGCGGGCACGACCAGGCGATTGCCCAGGCGTGCGGCGCTCGCGGCGCGCTCGGCCGGGCTGGTGGTGCGGACGGGGCCGGGCCGCAGGCCGCCGAAGCCCGCCACCGCGACCATGACCAGCAGGAGCGCGCCGTCCGCCGCGTCGGGCAGGTGCGAGCCGAGCAGGAAGGTGACCGCGTAGGCGCCCCAGAAGATGGCGCTGCGCCAGCGCCGCGGGTTGGCGCGGTCGAGCGCGTGCTGGAGTGCGAAGGCGCCGAACATGAGCCCGGCCAGGATGTAGACCTGCTCCAGCCCGATCACGCTCGGGCCTCCCGGGCGCGCTTCAGGCGGCGGTCGAGCAGCAGCAGGCGCGCGCCGTGCACCCCGAAGGCGAGCACGGCGGTGGGCACGGCCCAGAGCGCGAGACTGAGCGGCTCGACGGCGATGCCGTTCTGCCCCAGCACGCCCTTGATCAGCAGGATGGAGCCGATCGCGACGAAGATGTCCTCGCCGAAGAACACGCCGATGTTGTCGACCGCGGCCGCGTTGGCGCGGATGGTCATGCGCGTGGCCTCGTCGAGCGGGCCGTCCTTCTCGGCGACGGCCTCCGCCATGGGGGCGATCAGCGGGCGCACCATCTGGGCGTGGCCGCCGATCGAGGTGAGGCCGAGGGCGGCCGTGACCTGGCGGAACAGCAGGTAGGCGAGCAGGAGCCGTCCGACGGTGGCGGCCTGGACGCGGGCGATCAGCGTCTGCGCCCGCTCGCGCAGGCCCGCGCGCTCCAGCAGGCCGATCACCGGCACCACGAGCCAGATGACCGCGACGTAGCGGCTGGTCACGAAGGCGTGGCCGAGGGCGGCCAGCACGGCGAGCGGCCCGAGCCCGGCCGCGAGGCCCGTCGCGAAGGCCGCGGCCGCGACCACCAGCAGCGGGTTGATGCGGGCCGCGAGCCCCGCGACCATGACGGCGATTCCCGACAAGACAAGCATGACCCGTGCCCCTCCGTTCGCGCCGCGGCTCCGCGACGGCGGTGACGAGCGAAGCACGGCGGGTGCCAGAAGGACCGCGTCGACGCGAGCGGCCTCTCAGCCCTGCGCTATCAGCTGCCGCCGGCATGCTGCCATGTCTGCTCGCGGGTCGCATGCTTTTGACCAAGCACGAGTCGCATTCCTGGCCTTCGTTGGCCTTGCCGATCAGCTGTCCAGGTGATTGCGGCAGACCCGGCCGCCTTGCATCACGACCCGCAGGTTAGCGCGGGGCTCGGCCAGGAGGGCGACGTTCTCCAGCGGGTTGCCGTCGACGGCGATGAGGTCGGCCAGGGCGCCTTCCCGGACCACGCCGACCTTGCCGTCCATGCCGATGAGCTTCGCCGCGACCGTGGTGGCGCTGGCCAGCACATCACGGGACGGCAGCACGCGGGCGCGGATCGCGAACTCCTCGCACTGCCGCTCATGCGACTCGCCGAGCAGGTCCGTCCCGTAGGCCATCGTCACGCCGGCCGCGTGCAGCAGGCCCAGGCTGTCCATCCCGGAGCTGCGGACGTCGGCGATCTTGGCGACGCTTTCCGGCGGGAAGCCGAACCGCGCCCCGTCCTGCGCCAAAGCTTCGTAGATCACGAGCGTGGGGACCGCGACGGCGCCGGCCGCCGCGGCCAGGGCGGCCGCCTCCGCGTCGATCACGTTGCAATGCTCAAGCGAGTGCACGCCGCAGCGCACGGCCCGCTTGATGGCCTCCGCGGTGTACAGGTGGGCGGCGACATAGGTCTGCGCGTCGGCCGCCTCCTCAACGATCGCGGTGATCTCATCGACCGAGTAGCCGATCCAGGCCACGGGGTCCGTCGGGCTGCCCACCCCGCCGTTGGCCATGATCTTGAGGAAGCGCGCGCCCTGGCGGAGCTCCTGCCGGGCGGCGCGCCGCACCTCGTCGACCCCGTCGGCCACGCGGCCCAAAGCGCCGAAGTTCGCGCGCCAGCGGTAGGGGTCGTGCGTGTCGTGGCGAGGGCGGAAATCCGTGTGGCCGCCCGTCTTCGACAGGGCCTTGCCGCACACGATCAGCCGCGGCCCCTCGGCCAAGCCCTGCTCGACCGCCTCGGCGAGGGCGTAAGGGGCGCCGCCCACGTCCCGGACGGTGGTGAAGCCGCGGTCCAACATGCCGCGCATGATCGGCAGGCTGCGCAGCACCGCGGTGACCTCGGGCAGCTGGGCGTTCGCCGACAGGTTCAGCATGCTGGCCACGACGTGGACGTGGCAGTCGATCAACCCGGGCATGAGGGTCAGGCCGCGCAGGTCGATGACGCGCCGTCCCTCGGCGGGCTTCGCGGCAGCATCGAGGTCGCGGATGATGCCGTCCTCCACGAGCACGTTGCCGGGACGCGGCTCGGGAAGCGTGGCGTCCACCACGAGCGCATTGGCGAACAGGACCTGCATGGATCGACTCCTTGGCGTGCGTCCTAAGGAAACGGGATCAGCCGGGCGCGGCGGCGCCGGCGGGGGCCGGCGCCTCGTCCGGCAAGGGCATGCCGGCCATCAGGCGCAGCAGGTCCATCTCGTCCACCTGCGCGGCAGTCCGCTCCATCGCGACCCGCCCCAGGCGAAGGACGACGATGCGGTCGGCCACGCCCAGCACGGTCCCGATGTCGTGGGAGATGAGGATCACGCCGGTGCCCGCGTCCGCGATGCCGCGGATGAGATCCAGGACGGCCGCGGTCTGGTGCACACCGAGCGCCGCGGTCGGCTCGTCCAGAATCACGACCTTGACGTCCGGGTGGACGGCCCTCGCAATCGCGACGGCCTGCCGCTGGCCGCCCGACAGGTCGGTGACCAGGGTGTCCTGCGAGGGCAGGTTGACGCCGAGCCTGGCGAGCCGTTCCGCCGCGATGCGCCGAGCCTGGCCGTCGTCGCGCGCGGGCAGGAGGCCGAACATCGTCGTCGTGGGTTCCTGCCCGAGCATCATGTTGTGGGCGACGCTGAGGTTCGGACACAGGGCGAGGTCCTGATAGACGGTCTCGATGCCGCGCTCCCGCATCTGCGCCGGGCTGTGGACCGGGACCGGGGCGCCGCCCACGGCCACCGTACCGGCGTCGGGCGCGATCGCCCCGGAGAGGATCTTGATAAGGGTCGACTTGCCCGCTCCGTTGTCGCCGAGCAGGCAGACCACCTCGCCGGGACGCACGTCGAGATCGGCATCCGCGAGCGCCTGCACGGCGCCGTAGCGCTTGGCGAGACCCCGGGCCGTGAGGATCGGCGCGCGGTCGCTCAGGCCGGGGGCGCTGCGGTGGCGGGGCCGTTGCACCACGGCCCGGCTTTCGCTCACCCCTTCCCGCTTGGCGGCGATGGACGCCTTGGTGCCGAGGAAGCGCCTGCGCTGGACCAACTGGTCGGCCCCGAGCGCGAGCAGCAGCAATATGCCCCGGCTCGTGTCCTGAAAGAAGAACGGCAAGCCGAGGAACACCAGGCCGGCGTTCAGGATCGCGATGGCCGCGATGCCGTACAGGATGCCGAGCGGCCGGCCGGACCCGCCCGTGAACGCCACCCCGCCGAGGATCACCGCGGTCAGCACGCCGAATTCGAAGCCGGTGCCCGCGGTGGGCGAGCCGATCCCCAGGCGCGCCGTGGTCAGCACGGCCGCGACCGCCACCATCAGTCCGTTGAACCCGAAGGTGGCGAGCACGGTCGCGTCGGCCGGGATGCCGCTCAGCCGCGCGGCAAGCGTGTTGCCGCCGATCGCGTAGAGCCGTAGGCCGAACCGCGTTCGGGTCAGGCCGTAGGCCGTGGCCCCGAACAGCGCCAGCGTCACCACGACCGGCGTCCGGACAGGGCCGATGCTACTCCGGCCCACGGCCACGAAGCCGGTCGGCAGGCCGCCGATCGTGTCGCCGTTGGTGACGAAGAATGCGACGCCCCCGAAGATGATCATCGTCGCGACCGTGACGATGATGGGCGAGATCGCCAGCGCCCGGACCAGCAGCCCATTGGCGAGCCCGAGCAGCAGGCCGGCCGCGGCCGCAGCCGCGCCGCTGCCCGTCACGACGGCGAGCTTCGCCACCGCGACACCCACCAGCGCGTAGAGCGTTCCGATCGACAGGTCGATGTTGCCCGTGATGAGAAGGCACGCCGTCCCCAGCGCCGCGATGCCCAGCGCGGACGAGTTCAGCGCGATGCTGTTCGCGTTGGCCACCGTTCCGAAGCTGGGGAACGCGACCGAGAAGCCCGCCGCCAGGAGGATGGCGATGGCGAGCAGGCCGGTGCGGCTGCCCGCGCTGCCCGGCTGCATGAAGGATGGCTGCGCGCGGGGCCGCTGGAACGGCGCGGCCATCGCGCGAGGGTCAGACATTCGTCTGCTGCCAGGCTTCACGCCAATCGTGGGCGGTATGCTCCTCGTAGCTCGTGTTCCCCCAGAAGCCGGCGTAGATCTTGAAGCGGTCCGAGTTGTAGAGCGCCTTCAGGTCGCTGATATCCCTGCGATATTGCGTGACGCCGGCGCTCGACTCGATCAGCACGTTGCCGCCCGGCACCGTGATGCCCATCGGCACGCTCTTGCCGTCCAGCCAGTCCCTCGCGAACTTGGCGAGCGCGTAGCACATTGGTTCGAACGGGAGGACCAGCCCGGCCCGCAGGACGCTGCCCTTCTCGATCAGCGAAAGCTCGGCCTCGGTCGGGTTGCCGACCGACATGTAGATGTCGTCGCCCGTCTTGCCCGCCGCCTCCATGGCGCCCACGGCGCCGCCCATGACGTCGAACGGCCCCACCACGACGTTGAGGTCGGGATAGCGCTGCAGCAGCGTGCTCATGGTGGCGTAGCCGCCATCCGGCGTGGCGGCTTGCGGGGTTTCGTCGGCGACGAGCTTGATCCCGGCCTGCGCGAAGGCTTCGCGCACCGCCGCGTCGCGCGGCAGCAGGAAGGCGGTCCTGGCGTTGTTGAGATAGGCGACCCGAGGGTTTCCGCCGCCCTTCTCCCTGATCCACTTGATCGCGGCCTGGGCCTGCCGCGTTCCGGCCGCCGTCTGGCTGCCGTTGATCTGCATGGTGCAGGGATAGCCCGCGACGTTGGCGCAATTGATGCTCGCATCGAGAGCGCGTCGCAGCATCGGCGCCTCGGCTTCGAGGTTGGTGACAAAGGAATAGAACAAGCCCACGCCGCGGTTCAGCAGCAGCGTCCCTTGCTCGACCACGCTTTCGGCCGTGCCGTTGCCCGCGGCGCTGATGAAGTCGAGGCCCCAGTCCTGCGCACCCTGGCGGATGGCGTCGTTGATCGACTTGTTCAGCCCTTCGGGCGTCGGGCTGAGTGCGCCGACCCGCGCCGGCAGACCCTGGGGCGCCTTGCCTCCGGGGCGGTTCGGGTCGAAAGGTCGGAGCATGATCGGAGGGTCGGCCCAGGCCAGTCCGCCGCCCATCGACGCGAGCGAAACGCCGAGCGCCGCAGCGCCCGCTCCGGCCAGGAGATCGCGCCGCGACGGAGGATAGGGTGATCCGCGCCCGAGCTTCATGCCACTCTCCCTCACCAATCACAGCCGATAGCGCGACCGCTTCGCGTGACCGCTGCAGAATAGTTTGCAAGATTGAGGCCGAATGACAAAAGCCGCAACGGAAATTGTCGGAACGGACGGACAGCTCCCGGTTGAAGACTGGCTGCGCCAGGTGAGCGGCGGCCGTTCCCTGTCGCGCTCGACCCACGACGTGTTGCAGGCCGCGATCAGCAATCCGGAGATCGCATCCTACGCCTCGGCTGCGGACCTCGCGAAGGTGGCCGGAGTGAATGTCGCGACCGTGACGCGGGCCGCCCAGGCGATCGGCTTCAGCGGCTGGCCGGACCTGCGTCAGGAGATCAGGGCCCGCTATCTCGGCACCTTGAGCGCCCCGGAGGTCGCCACCGTGCACGGGTCCCGCTCCACGGGACGCCCGTTCGACGATGCGCTGAGCCGCCACATCGAGGCCCTGAACGCGATCCGCAAAACGCTCGACCGTCGCGCGGTGCAACACTTCGCCCGCGCGATGGCGGCGGCGGACCGGCGCCTCATCGTGGCCTCGGGCAGCTTCGTGGCGGTCGCCAAGGTCCTGGCCCACAACGCGAGCCTCGCGGGCTACCGCTGCGACCTGCTCGACGACCCGGCGACGGTCGCCAACGCCATCGCCGACCTCGGGCCGTCCGACGTGCTGGTCGCGGTCACGTTCTGGCGCCTGTTCAACGCGACGATCACCGCGGCGCGGCAGGCGCGGGCGCGGGGCGCCACGGTCTGCGTGCTGTCCGACCGAGCGAAATCGCCGATGGCCGACCTCGCCCACCACCTGCTCGTGGTGCCGGCCGAGGGCACGTCATTCTTTCCCTCGCCGGTGCCGGGCCTGGCGGTGGTCGACGGACTGTGCGCCGAGCTCGGCACCCTCGACGCCGCCCGCACCGCCCGGTCGATCGCCGCCGCGGAAGCGCAGTGGCAGGCCTTCGACCTCCTCCACTTCAACGCGAGGGAGCGCTCGCGGGAGGACGGCTAGCATCCTTGCCGGCCAGGATGTCGCCGACGGCTTCCGCGAAGGCCCGCGGCTCTTCCATCATGAGGAAATGGCCGACGTTGTCGATCGTGCGAATGGTGATGCGGTCGCGGTACCGGGCTTCCGCGGCCTCCTTCAAGAACAGGCGGGCGTTGACGACCGACACCGGGACGCGGCACCGGGCGAGGCTGCCTTCGAGGTCCCAGCGGAGGAACGCCTCCATCGCCGGTATCGCGAAATCCGGCCGCGCAGCGGCCATGACGTCCGCGACGTAGGTGGCGAGACCCGCATCCCATTCCTCGCGAAGATAGGCCCTGATCATCGTCCGGACGGTGGGCGGGAAGTTCTCGCGGTAGGGCGGCAGCGCGGACGAGATGATCGCCTCGTCGACGCGCTCGTAGAATTCTGGGTGGGTTAGGCTTTCGCAGCCGATCACCCCCACCACCCGGTCCGGGCAAAGCGCCGCGACCTCGAGCGCCACCGCGCCGCCCATGGAATGGCCGATCAGCGTGACGCCGCGCAGGTCGAGGCGCTCGATCACGGCCCGGACGTCGCGGGCGAAGTCCCCCATCGTCCAGTCGCGGGTCCCGGCGGTGGACGACCCGAAGCCCGCGAGATCCAGCGATACCACCCGGCCGTGCCGCGCCAGAAAGGGGATCGTGCCGTCCCACAGGGTCTGGATGCAGGCCCAGTCCGGCAACAGCACGAGCGCCGGTCCCGACCCGGCGTAGTCGCGGTAGGCGATCGCCGCGCCGTCGAACGAGGCCACGGTTTCCATCTGCGGGCTCTGGACAGGACTCATGGGGTCACCTCCTCTTGCTGACGGTCCCTCTCCGAGGTGCCGGCGTGTCAAACCAGCTGGAAGCCGTGCGCGAGCGGATCGCGGTCGTCGACGTAGATCGTGTTGTGGCCGGTGACCTGGGCCCAGCCCGCCACGCTCGGCAGGATCGCCTCCCGGCCGCCGACGTCGGCAGCCCCTTCAACTCGGCAGTCGAACAACGTGCCGATGATGCTCTCGTGGATGAAGGCGTCGCCGACCGCGAGGCGCCCCTTGGCCACGAGTTGCGCCATGCGGGCCGACGACCCCGTTCCACAGGGGGAGCGGTCGATCGCCTTGTCGCCGTAGAAGACCGCGTTGCGGGCCTGGGCCCTCGGGTGCCGGGGTTCGTCGCACCACATCACGTGGCTCACGCCGCGGATGCGGGCATCTTCCGGGTGGACCGGCGCGAGCTTGGCCTCGGCCGCGGCCCGAACGAGCGGGCTGAGGCGGAGGATCTCGCCGGCCGGCATGGCGTCGAGACCCGTCCAGGCACGCTGCGGCTCGACGATCACGTAGTAATTGCCGCCGTAGGACAGGTCGACCGTCAGCGCACCGAGGCCCGGCACGTCGAGCTGCACTTCGGCCGCGTGCAGATAGCTCGCGACATTGAACAGTCGGACCTGGTCGACGCGGGACCCGGTTTGCGCGTATTCGACCACCACTCGACCGGCCGGAGCCTCGATCGCCAGGCGGCCGGGTTCCCGCGGCGTGACGAGGCCCTCCTCGATCACCGTCGTGACCGTGCCGATCGTGCCGTGCCCGCACATGGGCAGGCATCCGCTGACCTCGATGAAGAGGACGCCAAGGTCGCAATCGTCGCGCGACGGCGGGTAAAGGATCGAGCCGGACATGACGTCGTGCCCCCGCGGTTCGAACATCAGCGCTCGGCGGACCCAGTCGTGGTCGCGCAGGAAGATCTGGCGCTTCTCGGCCATGGGCACGTTCGGCAGCAGCGGGCCGCCGCCCGCCACGACCCGGACGGGATTGCCGCAAGTGTGGGCGTCGACGCAGAAAAAGGTGTGGCGGGCCATCGTGCCTCGGGCGGGTTCAGCGGAAACGGTCAATCGAATAGGGGGCGAGGTCGATCGCGGGCGGGCGCCCGGCGACGAGGTCGGCGACGAGCCGGCCCGTGGTCGCGGCCTGGGTCAGGCCGAGGTGGCCGTGACCGAACGCGTAGACCACGCCCGGGTTGGACGGCGAGGGGCCGATCACCGGCAGGCTGTCGGGCGTCGCCGGGCGGTGCCCCGCCCAGGCGGTGCCGCCCGCCGTCCTGAGACCGGGCAGGTAGCGCTGGGCCAGCGTCGCGAGCGCGCGGGAGCGGCGGTGATCGGCAGGAGCGTCCAGGCCGCCGAACTCGGCCGAGCCACCGACGCGCAGGCCGCAGCTCAAGGGTGTCGCCACGAACTTGCGTTCGGCGAAGATCACCTCGCGCCCGAGCGCGACGCCGGGGTCGGGCAGCGTCGTGTTGTAGCCGCGCTCGCTTTCGAGGAGCACGGGATCGCCGACCTGCCGGGCCAGCAGCCCCGACCAGGCGCCCGCCGCGATCACGATCCGCTCCGCCGCCAGCGTTTCGCCATCCCGGAGCTCCAGGTGGACTCTGCCGCCGTCGGGGGCGAGCACGCGGTCGACGGTGCCGGCCACGACCGCGGCGCCGTTCCGCCTGAGCCAGCCTCGCAAGGCCTCGACGAGGCGGCGGGGATCGCTCACGTGCGACCATTGCGGCGTGAACACGGCGCGCCGGACGATGGGCCCGAGCGCCGGCTCGAGAGCGCGGGCCGCCTCGCCCGTCATCGGCTCGACCGCGATCCCGAAGGAGCGCTTGAGGTCCCAATCGGCGGTGTCGCGCTCAAACCCGCGTTCGCTCTCATAGACGGTCAGCGCGCCCACCCGGTGCAACTCGCCCGATACGCCGGCTTCCGCCAGCATGGGCAGGAGGTCGTCGTAGGTCCGGGCGTTCAGCGCCGAAAGCGCCGCCGCGATCCGCCTCGCTTCGCCGGGCCGGGCGGCCTTCGCGAAGCGGATCAGCCAGGGCAGGAGCTTGGGCGCGTGGCGCGGGCGGACTGCCAACGGTCCGAGCGGATCGAACATCCAGCCCGGCAGGCGCCAAGCCAAGCCGGGCGCCGAGATGGGGCTCACCTCGGTGACCGCGATACCACCGGCGTTGCCGAACGAAGCCTTGTCGCCGTCCGGATCGCGGTCGACCACCATCACGGCGGCGCCGGCCCGCCGGAGGTGGTAGGCCGTCGCCAGGCCGACGATCCCGGCGCCGACCACGATGACCGAGAGTTCCCCCACAAGAAGCGCCCGAGAAGGTTGCGTCACGCGATGATACAGTAGATTGGATACAAAGCTAGCCCGCGTTTTGCTTCGCTCGCGGTTCCGTCAGCCCGCTCGACGGTGCTCCCGCAGCGCCGCCGCCAGCGCCCGGCCGGCCTTGAGGATGTGTTTGCGCAAGGAGGAAACGGCGGCCTTTGCGTCGCCGGCCTCGCAAAGACGCAGCAACTCGCGGTGCTCGGACTCGGCTTCCGCGACCGCGCCGGGCCCCGTGATCTGCAATTGCAGGCGGATGTAGCGGTCGGTCTTCAGGTTGACAGCCTGGATGAGGCCGAGGGTCTGGACGCGGCCGGCCCCCTCGTAGAGGCTGCGGTGGAACGCCCAGTTCAGCGCCCCCCAGCGGGCCACGTCTCCCCGTTCGTAGGCGTCTTCGAGCTGCGTGAGGACCTCCCTCGACGCGGCAGCGTGCTCGGCCGTCAGGCGAGGAATGGCGTGGGCCAGGACCTCGCATTCGAGGATCGCGCGCAACTCGAACAATTCGCTGATCTCCTCGATCGGCAGGGCGGTGACGATCGCGCCCTTGTGCGTGTGCATGGCCACGAGGCCGGCCGCCTCGAGTTGGCGCAGGGCTTCGCGGACCGGCATGCGGCTGACGTCGTACTGCTCGGCCAGCATCTCCTGGACGAGCGGGTCGCCCTCCTTGAACTCCCCGTTCAGGATGCGCTCCTGTAACGATTGCGCCAGCGTTTCGGGGAGGCTCTGCCGCTTGATCCTCAGGCGCGACCGTTCGTTGAGCATCGCTCGCCTTCGTTCGCCGGAGCATCGCGCCCGACCTTGTGGACCGTCTGGCAGAGTAGCATCGACACCGGGCCGATGTCACTCGCTGACGATGGACGAAGCAGCCCGGCGACTGTAGATTGGATCCATAAATGCATTGCCTACCGCTTAGAGGATCATGAGATGACTACCTGGACAGGGGTGTTTCCGGCCGTTACCACCAAGATGACCCGCGACGGCGCGGTTGACCTGGAAGCCACGCGATCAAGCGTCGACCGCCTCATCCGTAACGGCGTGTCAGGCGTGATCATGCTGCCGATGCTGGGCGAAAACGCGTCCCTCACCATGGCCGAGCGGGAATCCGTGCTGCGAGCCGCAGTCGAGGTCGCGGAGGAGCGCGTCCCCGTGCTGTCGGGGCTGGCCGAGATCACTCACGATACGGCCCGGGCGCACGCCCGCGCCTACCAGGACTTCGGCGCGCAGGGCCTGATGGTCTTCCCGAGCCTCGGCTACAAGACCGACCCGCGCGAAACCGCGGCCTGGTACAAGGGCATCGCGGAGGCGAGCGACCTGCCGATCATGATCTACAACAACCCGCTCGCCTACGGCGTCGACGTGACGCCGGCGGTGCTCGACGCCCTCGCCGACGTGCCGCGGATCGTCTGCATCAAAGAGGAAACCGGAGACATCCGCCGGGTCACGGACATCTTCGTCGCGTGCGGGACGCGCTTCAGTGTTTTCTGCGGCGTGGACGACCTCATCGTGGAGAGCCTCGCGCTCGGCGCGACGGGTTGGGTGTCGGGCATGGCGAATGCGTGGCCGGCCGAGTGCGTGGAGTTGTTCACGCTGTGCCAACGGAACGACTACGAGGCGGCGCGCGCGCTCTACCGTGTCCTGACGCCGTCCTTCCACCTGGATACGCACGTCAAGCTGGTCCAATACATCAAATTGGCGGAGCACCTCGTTTATGGCGCGCCGGAACACACCCGGGCCCCGCGCCTGGCGCTGATCGGCGAGGAGCGCGAAGCCGTCGCGAACACGGTCCGCGCCGCGATCGCGGCCCTCGCCGCCCGGGCCGGCAGCCGATCTTGAAGTCGCCGCCCCGCAAACTGGGAGCGGACGTACGCTGTTGGGCGAGGCCCGAACTCGCCGACGTGACGAACGGGGAGCGAAGCCGAACGTCGGCTTTCGGGCGCCATGCCAACGGCAGCTTTCCAATCCAACTTGGTCACCCGCCGCGGCGCTGGGCCGCCGCGGCCTTCCTCACGGGTCGGTCTGCTCCGACGAGGCCGGGGCATCGTCCACCTCGATGCCGACATGGCGAACGGTGCTCTCCAGCTTCGCGTGGCCGACCAGGAACTGGCACGCCCGCAGGTTGCCCTGGCGCTTGTAGACCAGCGCCACCTTCGTTCGGCGCAGGCTGGGGGTGCCGTAGGCGGCCCGGTCCAGGCCGGCCAACGCGACCCGGTCGTCGACGAGGCGGCCGTACCGGCACGGCTGCGGCTCGGGACCAGCCAGTCGGCCGAGCGCAGGCCGCGCTTCTTCAGCTACGCGGTGAGGGCGTCCCGTGTCGGGTCGGTCAGCTCGAAGGGCACGGGCTACGCTCTTACCCCGCGCGCTCGATTGCGACCCACTGGCCCGCGCCAAAATCTGCCCCTGGTTCGACGCCAGCTTGCCGACGGTCAGGCCCCAACCGACGGTCGGGCCGGAGTCGAGCCGACCTGGTCACGGCGCCATCGCTCGGCTGACGTTGCTGCCCTCGGCAAGGCTGTTCGGCATCAGAGTGGACCGCTTTTGGCCTATCAATTCGGCGACAAGTGTCACCGCCGCATCCATGTCGGTCCGGCGGTGCCGGACGAGGTGGAGCGAGACAGGAGCAATCGCGATGGGAACGGCGCGCGACGTCAGCCGCACGGCAGCGGTGCTGGCGATGACGGGCGCCGGAAAGGTGCCCACCAAGTCGGTGTGACACATGAGCTCCAGCGCGTGGAGGAAGGTGGGCGCGACGACGGCGACCCGCCGGCTGCGTCCGATGCGCGTCAGGGCCGCGTCCACCGACCCTCGCGGGTCACCGCGGCCCGACACGACGACATGCGGAAACGCCAGCCAACGGTCGACGTCCAGGGTCTCGGCCACTGCCGCCGGATGATCGTGTCGCATGAGCACCGCATAGGAAGAGGTGCCGAGCGGCTCGGTTCGCAGCGACGCGCCGAAAAAACGTGCGACGGTCACGACCAGGTCCACTTCGCCGCGCTCGAGCCGCTCGACCTCGTCGCCGGCGTGCCAGGGATGGAAGATCAGATCGATGCCCGGGGCCCGCTTCGCCAAGTCCACCGCCAGTGCAGCGCTCAGCGCGGCGGCGGGGACGTCGGGTGCGATCAGCCGCACGGCGCCGCGAAGGTCGGCCACGTCGGGCGGCTCGGCCGCAACGATGGCGGCCAGCTCGGCGAGAGCGGCTCGCAACGGGTCGCGCATCGCGTCGGCACGAGGTGTCCGACGAAGGCCGTTGGGCGGAGAGCGCACCAGCAGCGGGTCGTCGAACAATGTTCGCGCGCGTGCCAACGCGTTCGAGGCCGCCGGTTGGGACAACCCGAGCCGCTCCGCGGCCCGGCCGACATGCGCCTCATCAAGGAGCGTGTCGAGGATCACGAGCAGGTTGAGATCGACGTTGCGAAGCTTCACCACGTGAATGACGTATCATAAGAAAAATCATTTCGACAAATGTCCGCGGTGTCGCCACTTCGGTGCCGATCAGGAGACCGCGCATGACCACCGTGCTGCTGCTCGCGCATCCCGACTTCGGCGCCTCGCGCGCGAACCGTGCGTTGCTGTCCGGATTGGCCGATACGCCCGGCCTGGAAGTGACCGAGCTTTACGCGCTCTATCCCGATGGCCGGATCGACGAGCCGGTCGAACGCGAGCGGTTGCTTCGCGCCACCCGGCTGGTGTTCCAGTTTCCGCTGCAGTGGTATTCAACCCCCTCGCTGCTGAAGCAATGGGAAGACGCGGTCCTGACGCCGCTCTTCTACCTGCAGCCGGAGGTCGCCGCGTCGACGGCGGGCCTGCCGTTCTTCGCGGCGACCACGACGGGGGGACCGCAGGCAAGCTACCGGCCCGGCGGCACGGCCATGACGATCGACGAGCTGTTCGCGCCGTTGAAGGCGACGGCGCGCAAATGCGGCTGGACGCCGTTCGCCGTGCACGACGTGCGCAATCTCGACGACGCGTCGCTGGCGCGCGCGGGGAAGGATTACCGCTCCGCACTCCTGTCGACACCGATGCTCGAGCGGCGAGCCACGGGCGTGGAGCAAGGTTTCGGGGACGCCGCGGCGTTCTCATCAAGGTGACACGGCGCACGGTGCGGCGGTACGAGATCTCCATCGGGCAGGACGTGCTGGACGACCGCCGCCGGCGACTGGACCTGTTTCGGGGGCCTCCCCTCGTCGAGCATCTTCGCGGCGAGGGAAGAACCCGAGCTGCTGGCCGAGGACATTCGCGCCTTCTTCAGGACGCTGCGCTGACGCAGGGCCGGACCACACCCATGCCGCGAGGCGGCGAACGGAGCAGACACATGCACTTGGTCGATCAGACTCTGGTCGTGGTGGGCGGAACGTCCGGCATCGGCCTGGCGACCGCTCATGCCGCCGCCGAGGCCGGCGCGCGCGTCGTGGTCGTGGGGCGAACCCGCGACAAGCTCGATCGCGCGGTCGCGGCGCTCGGCGGCAGGGCGCGTGGCGAACTGGTCGACGCGTCCGACCGCGACGCACTCGATGGCTTGTTCGCGCGCACGAAGCGGCTTGACCACCTGGTGATCGCCGCCTCCGGCGGCGTGGGCGCGGGCCCGTTCGGCACGCTGACCCGCGACGCTCTCGCGAGGGGCTTCGAGGGCAAGTTCTGGGTGCAGTGGCAGTGCGCGCAGGCGGCCCTGCCTTACCTGTCGGAACGGGGCTCCATCACCTTCGTCACCGCCAATTCGGCGCGCACGGGCAATCCCGGCACCTCGGGCCTGGCCGCCATCAACGGGGCGCTGGGCGCGATGGTCCTGCCGCTCGCGCACGAGCTCGGCCCTGTGCGCGTCAACGCCGTGTCTCCGGGGGTGATCGACACGCCCTGGTGGGACAGGCAGCCCGCGGAGTTGAAGCAGCATGTCTTCGCGCGGGTGGCCGCAACCGCACCCGCGCGGCGCATCGGCCGCCCGGACGATGTCGCGGACGCCGTCGTCTTCCTGGCTGGGAACGGCTACGTGACCGGGGTGATCCTCGATGTCGATGGCGGCATACGGGGTGTCGCTCTTCAGTAGGATGGACGTGACGTCGCGCGCTGACCGGTCGTGGACGACGGGGCCGGGGTGAGGGTTGTCAAGCCGCGCCGAATGAGCTGTTCGGTCCCGCAGTGTAATGGTGCATGCTCATTCCCGACTCGTCAGGAGGAGGATGCCCTATGGCACGCGTGCTCCACGGCAGCGCCCGAACGTCGATCTCGCGAACGAGAGTGGCTACGACGCGGTCCGGCGCGACGCCCGGGGCCGGCGGCGCGGGTTTCCTTGGGCATCAAGGCCCGAAACCCGCCAAGCATGGATGACCTTTTCAGCGCAGCAGGAAAGGCGCGACCTCAATCATCCGAGCGCAGGCGGTCGGGCAGAAGCTCGCTCGCCTGCTCCAGGACCGGGTAGGCGGCGGCCGCGACGAGGTGGGAGTTCACGGATTTGAGGTCGCGCAGCAGGTCAAGCGGAAGCGCGCTCGTTTCCGCGGGGTCGAGATGCTCCCGCCGCAGCCGCATGAGATGCGCCACCGTGGCCCGGTTCTCGATATCGCGGAACACCCGCTTCTCGTTGGCCAGCATGCGGGCGGCACGCAGGTCCCCGGTCACGAACAGGCTCCCGGCCCGGCGCAGGTTGGCGAGCAGGCGATCGGTCAGGTCCAGCAGGTCCGCCTTGCCGTCCTCCGAGAAGGCGAGACCGCGCTTCAGCTTCTTCGCCACGAGGTTCAGGAGGTTGCGATCGACGATGTCACCAGCCTGCTCGATGTTGGTGGAGAAGATCAGGACCTCGGTCGCGCGCCGGTGGTCCGCCTCGCTCATGGCTTCCTCGTCGATCGAGACCAAATAGGTCTTGATCGCGACGTTCAGCTTGTCGAGGATGTTGTCGATCCGCTTGCTCTCGCTGATCAATCGCCGGTCGGGTCGCTCCAGGACGTCGCGAAAGCCCTGGAGCTGGCTTTCCAGCACGTCGCTCATCCGCAGCGCTTCGCGGACCGCGCCCCCGATCGCCACCACGGGCGTGTCGCGGGCGTTGGGATCCAGATAGAGGGGCCGCGCCGGATCGTTCTCAGCCACGCGCGACGGCAGCCAGCGCCGCAGCACCGCCGCGTAGGGCCCTAGGACGGGGAACCAGGCGAGGGCCAGCGCGACATTGAACAGGGTGTGAAAATCGGCGACCGCGCGGGCGTTGTTGGGCTCGATCATCGCCATCCAGCGCCCGAGCCAAGGAAGGGTCGCAAGCGCGAGAGCCACGCCGGTCAGGCGATTGAAGAGGTTGCCCAGTGGCAGCCGACGCGCGGCCGGGTCGATCCCCGTCGCACCCTCCAGCACCGGATTGACGGCGGTGCCCAGATTGGCACCCAGCACCAGCGCGAAGGCCGCGTCCGGCGGCACGGTCCCCTGGGCCGCGAACGACATGACCAGGAGGACGACCGCCACGCTGGAGTGGGCCGCCCAGGTCAACCCCGCGGCGAGCAGCACGTCGAGGACGGGCTGGGTCGAGATCGCGCCCAGGAGCACGCGCAGGTTCGGCTCATCTTCGTAGGGTTCGAGCAGGGCCAAGAACTGGTGCAAGGCCATCAGCAGCAGGCCCAGCCCGATCAAGACGCGGCCGAAGTCCTTCTTGCCCGCCGTCAGCTTCCGGAACATCACGAAGCCGACCAGGACCAGAGCCGGCGCCACTTCCGCGACGTCGAAGGACAGGAGTTGGACGATCAGCGTGGAGCCGACGTTGGCGCCGAGCATCACGGCCAGCGCGGGGACGAGGTCGACGAAGCCGCCCGCCGTAAAGCCCGTGATCATGAGACCCGTTGCGGTGCTGCTTTGCAGGATGGCGGTGACGCCCAGGCCCGCACCGAACGCCGTCGCCCGGTTGCGAAGCGCCTTCGTCAGAACCGCGCGCAGTTTGGCGCCGAACGCGCGCTGGATGCCGGTCTGGACCATGTGGATACCCCAGAGCAGCAGCGCGACCGAGCCGGCCAGGTCCACGGCGGTCAGGGGAAGGTTCAACGTCTTGCGGCTCCAGGGTTGGGATCAACGGCGACATGCGCCGTGAATGAGGGGAACGCCTCCAAGCTCGAGGCGTTCGACCCTTCTGACCCAAACGCGAGCGGAACAGAAGCCTCCCGTATGAGGGAGGGACGCGTGGACACTCGGGTCAGCGAGCCTCGACCAAGGGTCTGACACCCTCGTGATTACGGACCGCAGGCAAAGGACTTGTGCGCGCTATCGAAGGGCGCTTCGGACGAGAGCACGGGGCGAGGAGTGGAGCTTTCGACGACGCCGGCTTCCGTGCGACATGCAATGAAGTCCCTCAATGAGCGTTGACGACGCTTGTGGACTAGGGTGCCGGTTGCGCACTGATCCCACGCTACGCACCAAGAGCTGCCATTGGCATGCTGCCAAGTCCACTCATGCGCAGGTGATGCTTCAGGCAGCTTGCCGAGGGGGGAGATCGCCGCAAGCGACGGTTCACTTGCCGCCCGTGACGTCGAGGAACGTGCCGGTGACGAAGGATGCCTCGGCGCCGGCCAGCCAGAGGATCGCCCGTGCCACCTCCTCTGGCTGGCCGCCCCGCCCCATCGGGATCGAGTCCTTGACGCGGTCCACCCGTCCCGGCTCTCCACCGCTCGCGTGCATCTCGGTGTAGATGTGGCCGGGGCGGATGCAGTTGACCCGTATGCCGTCCCGCGCGACTTCCTTGGCGAAGCCGGTCGTGAAGGTCTCGACCGCGCCTTTCGACGCCGCGTAGTCGACGTACTCGTTCGGGCTGCCGAGCCGGGCCGAGGCCGACGAGATGTTGACCACGGCGCCGCCGCGACCACCGAACCGCGTGGACATCCGCTTCACGGCCTGCTGGGCACAGCATCGGGCCCATGGCATTGACCGCGAACATGCGCCGCATCCGCTCGAAGCCGAGATCTTCGAGCCGGGACTGCTGCGCCAGGATTGCGGCGTTGTTCACCAGCACATCGATCCGGCCGAACGTCCGATCGATCGCGGCGAAGAGGTCGGCCACCTGCGCCGGATCGGCGCTGTCGGCGCGCACCGCCAGGGACCGCCGCCCGGCCGCTTCCACATCGGACGCCACGGCGCGCGCGGCGGCTTCGTTGGACGCGAAGCTGATCGCGACGTCGTAGCCTCGCGTCGCGGCGAGCCGCGCGGTCGCGGCGCCGACGCCACGACTGCCGCCCGTGATCAGGATGACCGGCACCTGCGAAGTGAGCTCCATATCGCGAACCTTCATGCTGCTGTGAGGAAAGATCGGGGCGAGGGTCCTCGGCAGACCGGCGCAGATGCGGCCGACGCGTCAGCACCGCATCCGTCAGGATGCGCGTGCGCGGGGCACGCGGCCGGTAAGCTTCGTGATCGGGTTGCCTTTGAAGGGCTTAGGTCGCCGGCTGCGGCGTGAAGGGCGGTCGAGGTCGCCATACCGCGATGATAAGCAGGGTGGACGTTTCGACCAGCCCGTCATTGCTCACGCTACGCGTCAGCTTTCCTCACGCGACCCACCGATCGCCCATCGGCGCTCGATGCGCCGTGCGTCTTCGAGATCGCCGCTCGAAGTGAGGCCGGCGGCAACGTCGATATTCAGGAGCGGGAGAGGTCCGATGCCGAGCCCGTCCTGGACAGCCTGTCGCGTGACGAAGAAGTGGTCGAACACGCGACGGGGCCGTCCCGCGAGATGAAGGCGAGAAGGGGTTCGCAGGCGGCCTTTGCCACGATGATCTCAACCGGATCTATACGACCAACGCCGAACATGACTCGATCTTCCGACGCTACATGGACAGTAGCTTCGAGATTTTGTTGCGTGATCCTCGCCTCGTTTGGCCGGATAGCGTCTTTTCCACGCGCACGCATCTTTATGCGACGCTCGCAGTCTCACGTTGGACGAAGATCAGTTCAGTTTTTGGTTGTTTCTCCTATGTCGAGGGCAACCGGAAGCTGGATAGCTGTTTTTTCGAAAACTCCCGTGTCCAGTCTGGAAAGAATAGCGGTTGCGCTGCAATGTCCGATCTCATCGGCGTTCGACTTGACGGTGGTCAGCAGTGGGCTGACATAGTTCCGGAACGTGAAGTCATTGTAACCCGTGACTTGAACCACGTCAGGAACGCGGATATTGCGCCGATCTAAAACCCGAAGCGCCGCGATCGCAATCTGGTCGTTGGCCCCCATGATGACGTCCGGTAGAGGAACGCCATCCAGCGCCTGATTGATCGCCTTGGCGGTCGCCGCAAAGTCCCTTTCGTCACAGGTGACCTTGGAAAAGGTGCACGCCTCGGCGAGAACGGACCTGATGCCTCGCTCGCGTCGCTCGATCGCCGGCCAATTGCGGGAGGGCGCGACGAACAGGATGCGCTTCGCGCCCTGCCCGATAACGTGTCTAGCCAACATCTGCGCGCCGCCGACGTCGTCCTGGTAGATCGCGCAAGCATCGTCCAGGTGATACGACGGCTCGTCCTGCACCACGATGACGGGGAGGTGCAGCTCACTCAACAGCTGGTATGACGCATCCCTCGTGGTCTTGGGTCCGGACGTGATGATGACGAAGGCATCGACGCCGATCGGCCGGTGCAGGAACCTGCTGAAGTCCTCCATCGAGCTGCAGCCTCTGACGGTCAGGCCGTAACCCGGCTCGATCAGCGCGTTGCTGAGGCCTGTCGCGACCTCCGTCGTGAAGGGGTCCGACAGGAAGTTGGGATTGGGATCGACGATCACGAGACCGATGGCGAACTCCCGGTTGAGCTTGAGGCTGAGCCCGCGTCTCTGAGGCTGGTACCGCAGCGTCTTGATCGCGGACTCGATCATGCTCCGTGTCTTCGCCCCGACCTCGCCCGTTCGCCCATTGACGACGTAGGAAACCGCCGCAGCCGACACGCCGGCCAGCTTCGCGACGTCCTGCAAGGACGAGCGGTGCACGGTCCGTTTCGGCTTGATCGTCTCGGGCGCGCCGCCGTTGATGGCCGAAGCATGGTCCCGGTCGATCACGGACGCCTCCGGAGCGCCTCGCTGGGTCGCCGCTGCGGTTTCTTTGAGCTTTCGCGCGCCCAATACCATCCCCTTCCGTGTGTTCCGGAGTCACGCCGCTTGCGTAGGACCTATCCCGCCAGGAGGTCGGTTCGTTCCGGCGGTCCTTTTGTCCCGGCCGGACACGTCGAGGCCTCGGCGCGATGTAACGGCACCGCGCCTGCGACCTCTCTTGCCCGGTCCACAAAGCTCCTCGCCGGCCCTCAGCCGCCTATTCCCGGGATAGGTCCTAAGCGGGGAACACTCGATCGCGCAAGCCGGTCTCGGACGGCCCACGACTGCACCGCACGGCACGGTCGGCAACGACGCGAGCGCGCCTGAAGCGGTGATCACGACGATGCCGCGCCTCCCAAACCTGCTCGCAACCTGCACGTTGCGCAAGCGGGATGGGAGGACGAGGCGCTTGACGGGCCCGAGGGCGCCAGCCTACTTTAACGATTAAGTTTTGGAGAACGGCACTCATGTTCGACTTCAAGCAGCTCAAGAGCGAACTCTATTCGGCCGTGCTGTCCGATGTCATGGATGAATTTGGGCTGATGAACCAAGCGATGCGTCCCTTTGTTCGCCCTGTCGACGACGCGCTGATCATGATGGGCCGGGCCCGCACCGGGCTGTTCGCTGAAACTTACGCGGTCCGCGACGGGGAGAACCCTTACGAGATCGAGATCGCGCTGCTTGACGACCTCAAGCCCGGTGATGTCGCGGTTGTGGCCTGCAACGGCCCAACGACCCGGATCGCACCTTGGGGCGAGCTCCTCACCACCGCTTCCATGGCACGCGGCGCCGTGGGATGCGTGACGGACGGCTTGGTCAGAGACCTCCGCCACATCAAGCGTCTGGACTTCCCCGTCTTCCACGGCGGCATAGGCCCGCTGGACAGCCGCGGGCGCGCCCGCATGATAGAGATGGATACTCCGGTCGAGTGCGGCGGCGTGGCGGTCAGGTCCGGGGACATCGTCTTCGGCGACATCGATGGTGTCGTGGTCATCCCCGAAGAAAAATCGGAGGAAATCATCGAGCGCGCGAGGAAGAAGGTCAAGAGCGAGAACCACACCCGCGACGAACTCAAGCAAGGTCGTCTTCTTCGAGAAGTGTACGAAAAGTACGGCGTTCTCTAGCGTATGTTACTCGGGTTCGCGGGCGCGGCGATCGCGCTGGCCGCGCGGTCCCGCAACAAGCTCCAGGCCCTGGCGGCGGAGCTCGGGGATCGCGCGTCGGTGGTGGTGGGCGACGTCGGCGACAGCGTCTCCTGCGAGGCGATCGTGCCGGCCGCGGTCCGCGCCATGGGCGGGCTCTACGTCGCGGTCTGTTCGGCCGGGATCATCGAGCCCTGCCCGCTCGCCGAGCTGACCCTCGACGCCTTCCGTCGGCACGTCGATGTCAACCCGACCGGCAACTTCGTCGTGGCCCGGGCGGCCGCGCTCCACATGCGCGACCACGGGGGCGGCTCGCTCGTCAGCGTCGCGTCGGAACTGTCGCACGTCGGCATGGCGCTCTACGTGCCCTACTGCGCCGCCAAGGCAGGTGTGCTGGGGCTCACCCGGGCGCTCGCGGCCGAGATGGCGCCGACCGCCAGGGTCAACGCGCTCAGCACCGGCCCGGTCGACACGCCGATGCTGCGGGCCGAGCTCGACTGGTTCGGCGGCACCCGGGAGGTGCTGGACGCCGCCATCGACCGCGTGCCGCTGAAGCGCTTCGCGACCGCCCGGGAAGTGGCCGAAGCCGTCTTCTTTCTCGCCGTCGACGCCCGCTACGCGACCGGCAGCACGCTCCGGCTGGACGATGGAACCACGATCATCTGAGGGGAAATCATGACGGCTCCGGACGGCACCGTGTGGGATTACATCGTCGTCGGCGCGGGCTCGGCGGGGTGCGTGGTCGCCAACCGCCTGTCGGCGGACCCGGCCAGCAAGGTCCTGCTGTTGGAAGCGGGCGGCTCGGACAAGTCGATCTTCATCCAGATGCCGGCCGCCACCTACGTCAACGGGATCGGCAATCCCAAATTCGACTGGATGTACCGGACCGAGCCCGATCCCAGCCTGGGCGGCCGCGGCGAGGTCTGGCCCCGCGGCCGGGTGATGGGCGGCTCCAGCTCCATCAACGGCATGCTCTACATCCGCGGCTTCCCGCAGGACTACGACACCTGGCGCCAGCTCGGCAACGTCGGCTGGGGCTGGGACGACGTCCTGCCCCTGTTCAAGCGCCAGGAGGACAACGCGCGCGGGGCTTCCAGCCACCACGGCGAGGGTGGCCCGCTCAAGGTGTCGGACCTGCGGGACCCGCACCCGCTCGCCCGCGTGTTCCTCGACGCCGCGGCGCGCTGCGGCTATCCCTACAACCCCGACCTCAACGGGCCGCAGATCGAGGGCTTCGGCTACGTCCAGGCCACCCAGGTCAAGGGCTGGCGCTGCAGCGCGGCGCGGGCCTTCGTCGACCCGGTGCGCGGGCGTCCCAACCTGACCGTCTCGCGGCGCAGCACGGCCCGGCGCATCCTGATCGAGAACGGGCGTGCGGTCGGGATCGAGGCGACCGTCGGCGGCGAGCGCCGGACCTTGCGGGCGGCCGGCGAGGTCGTGGTCTGCTGCGGCGCGATCGCGTCCCCGCAACTGCTGATGCTGTCGGGCATAGGCGACCCCGACGAGTTGGGCCGGCACGGGATCGCGGTGGCCGTAGCGCGGCCGCAGGTCGGGCGCAACCTCCAGGACCACCCCGGCCTGGGCATGACCTACGCGGTCGGCGTGCCGACCTTCAACAGCGATATGGCGCGCTGGAAGCAGGTCATCCACGGTGCCAACTGGCTGCTGCGCGGGCGCGGGCCCGGCAGCACGCCCGACGCCCACCTGATCGGCTTCATCCGGTCCGACCCGGCCCAGGACGTGCCCGACATCCAGGTCCACATGACGCCCGCGGGCTACCGGATGGCGGGAGAAGGCGAACTGGTCCTCAAGGAAGACTCGTTCACGCTCCTGGTCAGCGTCTGCCGTCCACTCAGCCGGGGGCGGATCCGCTTGAGGAGCGCGGATCCCGGCGCCGCGCCCGTCATCGAGAACCGGCTATTCGGCGAGCGCGGCGACCTCCTCCGGCTCGCGCGCGGGGTCCGCGCCGCGCGCGACATCGTCCGGTGCGAGCCGCTGGCACGCGCCGTGCGCCACCCAATTGAACCGGATTGGGTCGACGTGTCCGACGAGGAGACCGTCTCCTACCTCGTCGCCCGCGCCAGCACGATCTACCACCCGGCCGGGACGTGCCGGATGGGGGTCGACGACCACGCCGTGGTCGGGCCCGACCTGCGAGTGCGCGGCGTCGCTGGCCTGCGCGTCGCCGACGCGTCGATCATGCCGCTTGTGACCTCGGGCAACCTCAACGCCCCCTGCATGATGATCGGCGAGAAGGCCGCGGACCTGGTCCTGAACCGGGACCGGCCACGGCACCAACCGTCGCCGAGCCGAGCCGAGCCGAGCCGTGCCGCTTCGCGCCGCGGGGAGCGAAGCCCATTCCGGCTGAGGCCGCCCGCGTCCTGCCTCCGCGGCGAGCAGACGGCCTCCCCGCCGGGCACCGGCCTGCCGGGTAAAACGCTATCCCGCTGATTTCGCCGAGTAAAATTCTGGAAGCAAGAAAACTCGCGCGCTTGCTCATTGCGCTTGACGCGTTTGGGGAAACATCTAGCTTAAACGTTAAAGCAACCCGACCGACGCGGTTGCCATGCTTGGAGGAGAGAACATGGCCATCCCTTCCGACTCTGTTTGTCTCTCCCGCCGCAGCCTCCTGAAAGCCGTACCTGCGGCTGGGGCTGCAGCCTTGCTCGCGGGCGCGCCGCGGGCCCGCGCGGCGGGTGAGGAGATCACGATCTTCACCTGGGAAACCTATCAGGATGACGACTGGCTGAAGGAGTGGACCGCCAAGTCGGGCATCAAAGTCAACGCGATCCGGACCGGATCCGCGGACGAGATGTACGCCAAGCTCCGCTCGGGCGCCGTCGAAGCCGACATCGTCTACTTCGACATCGGCTCGATCCCCCGCTACGTCGAAGCCAACCTCATCGCGCCGGTCGACGTCGGCAAGGTGTCCAACGCCTCCAGCATCACGTCCGGGCTGAAGTGGCAGGACCGCTGCACGGTCGGGGGCAAGGTCATGGCCATCCCCTACAATTGGGGAACCCAGCCCCTGATGTTCAACACGAGCGCCGTCCCGCCAAAGCCGGATTCGTGGGCAGTGCTGTGGGACAGCAAATACGCCGGCAAGGTCAACCTGCCGGACGCGTCCGACATCAGCATCCCCATGGTGGCCCTCTACGTGGGCGCCAAAGACCCTTACAACCTCTCCGACGCGGAGTTCGACAAGGTCGCCCAGGCCCTTAGGGACCTGCGGCCGCAGTTGCGCACCATCGCACGCGGCTTCGACGACGCGACGGTGATCTACGCGTCCGGCGACGCGGACCTGGGCTATTGCCAGAACATCTCGGAAGTCTTCCAACTCCAGGGCCAGGGCAAGCCGTTCGACTACGCCTTTCCCAAGGAGGGCACCCCGACCTGGATCGACTGCGCGATCCTGACCAAGAAGGGGGCGGGCCGGCAGGTCGTCTACGATTTCATCAACGAGAACCTGACGCCGGCCTGGCAGGCCCGCTTCATCAAGACGTCCCTGAACAACGGCGTCCTGAGCGCCGCCACGGCCACATCGGCTGGCGTGCCGGAAGACGTGCTGAAGAAAACCAATATCCCGGCGCAGAACGATCCGGCGTTCTGGAGCAAGATGTCCCTGCTCCAGAATCCCAACAACCTCGACCGGCGGCTCGAGATCTGGAACGCCTTCAAGGCCGGCACCCTCTGAGCAACGCGGGAGGCCACGCCGTGCAGAGCGCTTCCCTGACCACCGACCGCTCCACCGAGGCCGGGATCGAGAGCCTGTCCGCGCCCGTGGGCGCGGCCGGCACCGTACGGCTCGAGGGCGTGTCCAAAACCTATGCTGGCGCAACCAGCGTGGCCCTGCACCCCATCGACCTCGGCATCCGGGCCGGCGAGTTCTTCTCGATTCTCGGGCCGAGCGGCTCCGGTAAGACAACCACGCTCCGGCTGATCGCGGGTTTCGAGCGGCCCGACACGGGCGCGGTCGTGCTGGGTGGCGAGGATGTGACCGCCCGCCCGCCGAACAAGCGAGACGTCAATACCGTCTTCCAGAACTATGCCCTGTTTCCGCACCTCACGGTGGCGGCGAACATCGCCTATCCGCTGCGGATGAAGGGGATCGCGGGCGGTGAGGTCCGGCGCCTTGTGGCCGAAGCGTTGGAACTCGTCGAAATGGTGGGCTTCGAGACGCGACTGCCCCACCAGCTGTCGGGCGGCCAGCGGCAGCGTATCGCGCTTGCCCGCGCGCTTGTGGGCCGCCCCAAGGTGCTGCTGCTGGATGAGCCGCTGGGCGCGCTGGACCTGCGGTTGCGCCAGCAGATGCAGCACGTGCTCACCTCGCTGCAGGCGCGGCTCGGCCTCACCTTCGTCTACGTCACCCACGACCAGGGCGAGGCGCTGTCGATGTCGGACCGCGTAGCGGTGATGAACCACGGCCGCGTCGAACAGATCGGTACGCCCGAGGACCTTTATTACTCGCCCCGCAATGACTTCGTGGCCGGGTTTGTGGGCAAGTCGAACCTGCTGGATGTGCAGGTCCGCACCAGCGGCGAGCGGTTCGAATCGGCGGTCGCGGGCCGCGCCTTCGCGCTGCCCCAGGCCACTTGCGAGGGGAGGGCCAAGCTCGTCGTGCGGTGCGAAAATGTCGCCCTGTCGGCGGAGCCCGCGGCGGACGACGCCCTCTGCCTGCCCGGCACGGTCCGGGACGTGCTGTTCCTGGGGACGGCCCTGGAAGTGTCGCTGGATTGCGGCGGCACCGACCTTGTCGCCCTGGTGCCGGCACGGCGGGAACGGGCGCTGGCGGCCGGCGACACCGTGTGGTGCTGCGTCCAGGCGAAAGACATGGTGGTGCTCCATGACCAGCACACCGTCTAATCTCTACCTCCCGGCAGGACGCAAGCTGTCGCCGCCAAAAGTCCGCTGGCCCGCGGCCGCCACCGCGGCACGCTGGCCCGTCTACGCTTGGCTCCTCGCCTTCGTGGTCGCGCCCAACCTCCTGCTGCTGCTGACGAGCTTCATGCACGCATCTGGCGGCGTGGTGGTCTACGTGCCGACGCTTGCCAACTATGCCTCGGTGTTCACGTCCCGCACCGTGCAGGTCCTCGCCTTCAAGACGCTGCTCATGTCCGCGGGCGCGGCGCTGCTGGCGACCATGATCGCCTATCCGATGGCCTATGCGATCAGCAGGCTGCTGCGGGGCGGCAAGACCGTGGCGGCCGTCATGGTCGTGATCCCCCTCTGGATCAGCCTGCTCATGCGCGACTTCGCCTGGCGCGTGATCCTGGGCGAGCGCGGCCTGCTCAACACCGTCCTGGTGCAGGGCGGCGTGCTCGCCAAGCCGAGTTCCCTCTTCCTGTACACGCCTTGGTCCGTGGTGCTCACGCTGACCACTGTCGCCATCCCCTACGTCTTCGTCGCCGCCTACACGGCTATCGAGCGCGTCCCGTTCAGCCTAGTGGAGGCCGCCCGCGACAACGGCGCGTCCCCCCTGCGTACCTTCACGACCGTGGTTTGGCCCCTGACGCGGCAGGGCACGGCGATCGGCATGGCGCTGGCCTTCCTCATATCGGCGGGCGACTACGTCACGCCCTCCATGGTGGGCGGCATCGACGGCACCACGCTCGGCATGGTGGTCTCGTCGCAGTTCGGCATCGTGGGCAACTGGCCGCTCGGCTCCGCGATGGCCGTCTATCTCCTCGCGCTGGTGGTCGCGGTGCTGGGCGTGCTGTTCGCCTGCACCCGCTCGGAAGGTGTCCTCACCGAAGTGGATGCCGGCGCGGCGCCGCACGTCGTCCGGTGGAGCGGACTGAGCGCTCCGGGCAAGCTCGGCCGGGTCGCGGGCCGGATAGCGCTGGGGCTGCCCTACCTGCTGCTCTACGCGCCGCTGGCCGTCATCGGCCTGTTCTCGTTCAACGACGCCACCACGCAGTCGCTGCCGCTCAAGGGACTCACTCTGCGATGGTACCTGGGTCTCCCCGCCGACGGCAGCCTCCTCGACGCCCTGTGGCGCACCCTTGAACTCGCCTTCACGGCGACGGCAATCGCCGCGGTGGTGGGCACGGGCTTCGCCTTCGTCTTCGCCGGCTGGCCCGGACGCGTGTCGGCGCTCGTGGGAGGTCTTGTGGCGCTTCCACTCGCGATCCCGGGTGTCGTGCTCGGCATTTCCATGGTCATGGCCACCTCCGCGCTCGGCCTGCACCCCGGTATGGGCCGGCTCGTCCTCGGGCACCTCGTTTTCGTGATGCCGGTGGTGATGCTCGTCGTGTCCGCGCGGCTGCGCCGGGTCGATCCGAGTTTTGCGCTGGCCTCCAGGGACCTCGGCGCCGGGCTCTGGCAGACGTTCTGGAAGATCCAGCTGCCCATGGTCCGCGGCGCGGTTATCGGCGGGGCGCTGCTGGGCTTCACGATGTCGATGGACGAGGTCGTGGTGACCCTTTTCCTCAGCGGCGCGCAGCCGACGTTGCCCGTCTACGTGTGGAACCAGACGCGCTTCGGCTTCACACCGTCGGTGAACGCGATCTTCTCCTGCGTCGGCGTCGTCTCGCTCGCACTGATCGTCGCGGCGCAAGTCCTGATCACACCGGCGGGCAGCCGCACCAAAGGCCCTTGAACGCACGGCCCGGCGAGGGAGATCGCCGGACTCGCATCGCCGGACCCAGAGGCGGATAAATCCCGTCCCGGACACATGAGGGAAACCCGCTTGACCATAGAACAATCGCCTTTCGGCACCCACGCGGGAAAGCCGGTCACCGCCTACAGGCTGTCGAACGCGAATGGCTTGTGCGCGAGCCTGATCGACTTCGGCGCGCGCCTGACGCAGATGGTCGTCCCCGACAAAGCGGGTACGCCGGCCGACATCGTGCTGGGCTTCGACGACCTCGCGGCTTACGCGGCGACGGACACCTATTTCGGCGCGACCTGCGGACGCTACGGCAATCGCATCGCGGGCGGTCGCTTCATGCTCGACGGGACAACCGTCCAGGTCACCGTCAACGAGGGGCCGAACCACCTGCACGGTGGCCGGGTCGGCTTCGACAAGCACGTCTGGGACGCTCAACCGGACGAGGCCCGAAACGCCGTCACCTTCTCGCTCGCCTCGCCGAACGGCGACGAGGGATTTCCCGGTACCCTGAAGCTGCAGTCCACCTACCAGCTGACCGACGACGACCGGCTGCTGATCACCATGACGGGCACGAGCGACAAGCCGACGATCCTCAACATGGTCCACCACTCGTATTGGAACACGGCCGGTGATGCATCGGGCGACGTGTGCGGCCAGCTCCTCACGGTTCACGGCGACTTCTACACGCCCGTCGACGAGCAACTGCTCGCCACCGGCGAGATCCTTGGCGTGGTCGACACCCCCTTCGATTTCCGGACCGAGAAGGCGATCGGGCAGGACATCGGATCCATCGCCAACGCCGGCTTCGGACGCCTGTCGGGAGAGGGCGGCGGCTACGACCACAACTGGGTGCTGAACGGCTTCGGGCCTGGCCTGCGGCCGGTGGCGACGTTGCGGGACCCGGTTTCCGGCCGCGGCTTCACCCTCGCCTCGACGGAGCCGGGCGTGCAGATCTACACGGGCGGCTACCTGAGCGCCGCGGTGACCGGCAAGGGCAGCAAACCCTATTGCAAATACGCGGGCGTCACCTTCGAGACCCAGAAGTTCCCGGGCTCGCCCACCTTCGCCCACTTCCCGTCGACCCGGCTCGATCCCGGCGACACCTACCAGCACCGCATGGAACTCCGCTTCTTCGCGCGCTGACCGGAGGCCACTCATGTCCGAAGCAAACACCTACGACGCGATCGTCATCGGCGCTGGCCACAACGGCCTCGTTTGCGCCAACTACCTGGCCCGGGCCGGGCTGAAGGTCGTGGTTCTCGAGGCCCGTCACGTGATCGGCGGCGCTTGCGTGAGCGAGGAGCTCGTTCCGGGTGCGACGTGGTCGTCGGCGTCCTTCATCCAGGGCATGCTGCGCCCGGAAGTCATGGCCGACCTGGAATTGGCGAAATACGGCCTCGTTTCGAAATCGCCCGACACGCAGGGCTTCGCGCTGTGGCCGGACGGCGACCACCTGTTCCTGTACAAGGACCTCGACCGGACGCTGGCCTCCATCAACAAGCACAGCCCCGGCGACGGTGAGAACTTCCTGCGCTTCGCCTCGCGCATGAAGCGGTTCGGCGACGTGACGCGCGACGTGCTCCTGTCGGAGCCGCCGACGCGGTCGGAGTTCATCAAGCTGTTCGAGGACGAGGGCGAGCAGGAGCTGCTGCAGGACTTCGTGTTCTCCTCGGCGCGCGACCTCACCGCCAAGTACATAAAATCCGAGCGGCTGCAGGGCTACATGACGTTCCTGGGCATGGTATCGACCTGGGGCGGCCCGTCCACGCCCGGCACCGCCTATGTCTACGGCTACCACGCCCAGGGCGAATACGACGGCGTGCTGGGGCGCTGGGCGCTACCCGTGGGCGGCATGGGCGCAATCACGCGAGCGCTCGCGGCGGGAGCGGTGGCGCACGGCGCGGTGATCCGCACCGATGCGCCGGTGGAGAGCGTCCTCGTGCGTGGCGGCGCGGCCGTGGGCGTGGCCCTGCGCTCGGGCGAGGAGTTCGAGGCGCCCCTGGTGGTCTCCAACGCCGACCCCAAGCGGTCGTTGACCAAGTTCCTCGACCGGAAGCTGCTGCCCGACCGCGTATGGAAGGCGGCCGAAGCCATCGACCAGCGGGGATCGATGGCGCGCATCCACCTGCTGATCGACGAACTGCCCCGCTACGTGGGTTTCGACCGCACAATGGTGGGCCCGGAGCACCAGTCGCACACCATCCTGGGCGCCACTCCCGAGATTTACGAGAAAGCCTGGGAAGCGCAGCGGCGCGGTACCTTCGCGGATGAATACGTGATCGAGGCGTTGATCCACTCGGTCACGGACCCCTCTGTTGCGCGCGAAGGTCAGCACACGCTGAGCCTGGGCGTTCAGCAGCTGCCCTGCGAGCTCGCCGATGGGACGTGGGACGACCACAAGGAGGCCTGGGCCGACAAGGTCGTGGACACGCTCTGCACCTACGCGCCCAACCTCAGGAATCACATCCTGGGCCGCTGCGTCCTGTCCCCGCTCGACTGGGACCAGGAGTACAACCTGACCGGCGGCAACATCTTCCAGGCCTCGATGGTGGGGCTCGACCAGCTCATGGACGCGCGCCCCTCCTGGGCCTGCGGCCACTACAGGACGCCGATCGCGAACTACTACCTGTGCGGCGCCGGAACGCACCCGGGCGGCGGCGTCACCGGGGCGCCCGGCCACAACGCCGCCGCGCGCATTCTCGCCGACCTCCGGGGCGAGCACGACGTGCGGCAGGTCCGCACGCGCGCCGGTGGCAAGACCATGATCGACAGCATCATGGAGACCGGTCTCGGCCAAAAGCTCGGCTACCAGATCGCCAAGTCGCGCGGGCTGCGATCGCTGACGAGCCAGTTCTCGAAAACCAAGCGCTGAGCCGAAGCTGCCGCGAGCCGGACCCCGACGAAGGAGACAACAGGTGGAACGTGAGATCCTCGCCAACGGGGCGCGCTACCCGAGCCTGCGCGACAGGGTCGTGTTCGTGACGGGCGGCGCGTCTGGCATCGGGCGCAGCATCGTCGAGCACTTCCACGACCAGGGCGCCCAGGTCGCTACCGTCGACATCGCCGAGCAGGCCGGCCGGGAGTTGGCCGCGACCTTGGGCGCGCGCGGCGGCCACGAGCCCTATTTCGAGGCCTGCGATCTGCGCGACGTTGACGCGCTCGGCGCCGTTATCGCGCGCGTGGGCGACACGCTCGGCCCGGTCACGGTTCTCGTCAACAATGCCGGCAACGACGACCGCCACACGCTGGATGAGGTGACCCCGGCCTATTTCGACGATCGGGTCGCGGTGAACCTCAAGCACCAGCTCTTCGCCGCCAAGGCCGTCCGCCACCAGATGCGGGCGGCGGGCGGCGGCTCGATCATCAACTTCTCGTCCATCACCTGGATGGTGGCCGACGGCGACTGCCCCGTCTACGTGACCTCCAAGGCCGCCGTGGTGGGCCTCACGCGGGCGCTCGCCACCGAACTCGGGCCCGAGAAGATCAGGGTCAACGCCATCGCGCCCGGTTGGGTAATGACGGAGCGGCAGGTATCGCTGTGGCTTGACGAGAAGGGCGACCAGCAGATCGACGACCGCCAAGCCCTGAAGGGTCGCCTGCACTCCCCCGACATTGCCCGCATGGCCCTGTGGCTCGCGGCCGACGACAGCCGGATGTGTTCCAAGCAGACGTTCATTGTTGATGCAGGATGGATCTAATACCAAGCTGCGCTGATCACGACCAAAACCGCGACCCGTGAGTCAGATCGGACGCATGTTGGTATGGGCAGGATCTTCGCATTTCCCAACCCGGGCTTTTCGCCGCCTCCCTCTACGGACTTCGGTTGACCGAGGAGGGCTGTCACCGCTCCGCCGCAAGAACGACGTGGTCGCGATCGACCCCAGCGAGGAGCCCCGCGCGGGCGACCCGGTCGTCCTCTTCATAAAGGCAACGGACGGCCGCGTTGTCGTCGAGTGTGTGCGGCTCACGCTGGACATCATGCCGGGGCTCTCTTTCGCAGTCGATCGTGCGCCCGCTCGGACATCATGCCGGTCGTCACCCTTCGGACGCTCACGCCTCGGCGGGGCTACGCGATGCCGACGCGCACGGGTGGGCTGTCCACGCGGGGGAGACACGCGCCCTCGGATCTCGTCAGGGTGGCAGCTACCTGAAGGTCGAGGCCGTCCACTACATCATCGGCGCCGAACCCCGGTGCCCGAACCTCATCGTCGACAAGCGCAACGAGGTGGATGGGTAGGTTACCCTGGCTTCCGAAGCCCGGCCGCGGTCGTGCGGCCGGCTTCAGCCTGCCTCCCATGCGCTTCCCAAATCGAAATCGTCGGAAGCAGAAAGGCCAAATTCTTCAATGAAAACTGGCGCGCTCGAAGAGATTCGAACTCCTGACCCCCAGATTCGTAGTCTGGTGCTCTATCCAGCTGAGCTACGAGCGCGCGCTCCGAAACCAAGACGCAGCACGGTTCCGATCGCCGCTAGGTAGCGGCTCCGGCGCGAGTTGGCAACAACGAAACAGGAGCTGTGGTCGGCGTCGCGCCCTCCGAATCGCGCGTTCCTGGTGGTGGAACAACCTTGGCGCAGACCGGCGATGCCCTTGGTACCGCGTCAGCCGAAAGAACGACCGTGCCCGCCCGCCCCAACCCGGGTTCGGAGACGTCGCCGGTTACCCCTGGCCTTGCACCCCACTGAGGGATTTGTTAGACGGGCCGCCTGCTGGAGCCGGGATCCCCGCTTCCAGGTCTTGCGGCCATGGCGGAATTGGTAGACGCGCTAGCTTGAGGTGCTAGTGGGGAGACCCGTGGAGGTTCGAGTCCTCTTGGCCGCACCACTCTGATTTTATCCTATTGTTTTCATTGACGTTTTGTCGCTCGCTCCCGCACCTGACAATGAGGTGCGGGAATAGAGGTCGCCCGTTCGTTCTCCGGCGGACATCTTCGACATCGCTTCGATCGCAAGCCGACGCCTGTTGGCCGCCCGCGTGTAGAGCGCCGCCATGCCGCCGCCGTGCCAGCCGAAGATGGCCTCGAGCTGCGCCTCGCTCGCGCCGTTCTCAGCCGCGCGCGTCGCGCCCAGCTTGCGCAGGCCGTGAGCCGATCCGCTCACCCCTGCCGCGTTGCACGTGTCCCGGAACCAGTTGCCGAACGACTCCTTCGTCATTGGGCGGCCACCCGCGCCGGTGATGAACGCGAGGTCGGTCGAGGGCGCAGCCGCAAGACTGGTCGCGAGCTCGGGAAGCACGGGCAGGACGACGACCTGACCGGTTTTCGCCGTCCGAAACGTGATCACGCCGTCCCGGAGATGCTGACGGCCGAGCTGCGCGAGGTCGCCGCGGCGCAGGCCGGTATAGAGGGCCAGATCGAACGCCAGGCGCTCGCGCGTGCCGAGAGGCCAACGGGCCTCGAAACGGACGACCTCGTCTTCCGTCCACACCTTGAAGCCTTCCGTGCGGGGCTTGACGGCCTTGACGCCCTCGGTCGGGTCGGTCGTCACATGATCCGCGCCATAGGCCCAGCGGAACAGCCCGCGCATTGCGTCGAGGAAATTCTTCGCCTGGAACGGCGTGTCCTTCCGGCGATCGACGCCCGCCTGCACGGCCTTGCGGGTAATGGCCGCGAACGGCTTGTCGCCCGATTGGTCGAGCACATGCCGGAAGATGGCCTCGCGCTGCTTGCGCGTCGCCATCGACAGAACCATCCACGCCTGGGTTTCACGGTAGCGTTCGATCAGCCACTTCAGCGAGCCGGTCGGCGCACGCTTGCTTGCCGTGGTCGGCAGGTCGCCGGCCACGGCTGCCCTGTAGGCTTCATCGAAGGCCGGAGTGCCGTAGTCCGCCTTGATCCGTATGCGCGGGCCCCGATTCACGCGGACGTACCAGACGAGCGTCCCGTGGCGTGTGCGTTCGTGCTGGAGGTGCGGAGGGCGGGGACGGGGCATGTCACCCATCACAGCACGATGTCCTGCTCGGGCTCAACGCTTGTCCAGCGGCTCGTCTTGGTGCCGGGAGTGCGGACGATGCGGATCGTACCGTCCGGCGCGACCTCGACGGCATAGTCCGGTCCGGCTTGTTCCGCCGCCCGCAAGGCCCGGCGCAGGTCCGCGACGGTGAAGCGGGCAGGGCGGTTCATCCGAGGCGCTGCCCTTCCCGCTCGACCATGGCCGTGAGACCCCGGAACGGCGTGAGCTCCCGATGAAGGTGTCTCACGCACGCCCTCCCGCCGGCGCGTTCAGGAAATGGTGCTCCAGCCGCTCGCGAAAGGCGGTGGCGGCGATCTCCGTCGCGACGCGGACGTCCTCGTCCGTGCCGTGAAACGCGCGGAACGTGCTGTCGATGGACCGCAGCAGGTCGACGCCCCTCGCCTCGGGATAGGCCTCCACCCATTCCAGAAGCTCGCGGGCCTGGTCCGGCGAAGCCTTGGCGACGACCGCGTCCATTTTCAGGAAGACCTTGTCGGCGAGGTCCGCCGCGACAGCCCGGAAGTAGTCGTGCACGAGCTCACGGCCCTTGCCGGCGCGGCAGGCGTCCTCGATGCGGGGCAGGAAGTCGGCCAGGACCCGGTTGAGCGAGTTGGTTTCCATCAGTGCAGCCCTCCCGTGTTTGGCTGCAGCGACGTGCGATCCCGCTCCGCAAGAAAGCCAAGGTGATCGAGGAAGGCGTGGCCCATGATCCACCAAGCCCGCGCCGTCACGCCCTCGTCGGGCAGGTGAGAACAGCCCGCGTTCTCCCGCATGGTGCGGAAGGCGCTGTCGATCAGCCATCCGAACGTGTTGAGGACCGCATCGCCGGTCAGCTGACTTCCGCCGCGCACTTGGTGGTACACCCCGCTCGCGATGGAACGAGCAGCCACGCGGCTCATGTGATCGACCTCGGCCAGGGTGAGCCGGTCGTCGGTCGGGACGGCGCGGCGCATTAGGCGGCCTGATCGGCAAGCTGAGCCGTCAGGTTCGCGTCGGACCCCTCGGCATCATGCGCGACCGCGCGCCCCCCGGCCAAGTCGGGCCGGAACGGGTTGAAGCGCTCGTCCATGTTGAAGTCGGCGTCGAAGACCTTGCCCGATAAGCCGGTCGCCGCTTCGAGGGCGCCCCTGATCGAGTAAAGCAGTCGGTGGAGCGAGCGGTAGACCCCTCCTGCCGCATGCTGATCCCTGGGCTCGCCCGACACGTAGGCCCACAGTTCTTCGACCCGGCCGGCCGCCAGCGCGATTTGAACCAAGCCATCCTGCAGCGAGGTCGCTTCCAGGTGCGACGCGTGCTGTTCCAGGGTGCGCAGCTGATCCCAGGCGTGGTCCGCGCGTTCCTTCTCGTCTCGGGACTGCTGGTCCGACCCGATGCTGTCGTAGCGCTCGTGCTCGCGATCAGCGCGACGCATCTCGCCGGCGAGGCGCTGCAGCTCGGTGGCGGGCTGCCGGTCGGTCGCGAGCGGCGGAGCGGCGGGCGACTCGGGTTTCGCGAACCGCGCCGGGCCCGCATAGCCGGGCAGCAGTGCCCGGAACTCGAAGTCGCGGCGAGGGATGCGGTCGAGACCGGCGGCGGCCAGGATATCGTCGATCAGGTTGCACGCGGGGCGCGTGTCGCCCGCGGCGTTCTCGGTCCACCAGTCGGCTTGGCTCCAGGTGAGGATCCTTGCCTTTAAGCCGATCTCGCGAAGGGTGCGGGCCGGGATGGACTGCACCTCGTCTTGAATTTCGGCCAGAATGCGGTTCGCGTGCTCGTCGGCCGTCCTGACGATCTTTCGCTCCTCGTCGGTGTTGGCCGCGTCCTCCGCACTGCCCGTCGCGTACCAGAACAGGACCGCACGGTCGTAGGCGACGTTCAGGTCGAGCAGGCGCTGCTCGGGCGTGCGGAACAGGTGGACGGGCGGTCGACCGAGATCCAGGTCGGGCGCGGGGGTGGTCGGCTGGTCGGCGGCGGGACGGAAAGTCGGCGTGCCGTTGCCGGGCGGCGTGGAGCCAGTCAGGTGTTCGACGATCGGGGCGGACTTGGTGCGGGTGGCCATGGGGAAGCGGCCTTGGGGGCTGGAGGGCGGGAAGGGTTCAGGGCCGGGCAGCAGCGACGTGGACGTGGCGCGGTGCCGGGTCGGCGGGACAGGCGACGCAGTAGGCCGCGCACCAGAAGCCCAGGAGGGCGAAGGCCACGACGGCCTCGTGCAGGTCGATGCCGAGGCGGCGGCGGGTCGGCGGGCGCAGCAGGAAGCCGTGGTGGGCCGGGCTGGCGGCAGGCAAGGGTCGGGCGTTCATCGAAACGGGCTCCGCTTGACGGGGGTGGCAGAATCGGGGTGAGACGGGCGCCGTCCGGAGCGGGCCGGCGGCGGGGTGTCAGGTCATGCGGGGGCGGCAGTGACGCCGGAGGACGCAAGGCGGCGGCTCGCCGCGAAGCGGAACAACGAGAACGTCAGGCTCTTCGCGACACTGATGAACAACCTGTCCGTAGGGTCGATCGTCGCCGGCGTGCTGTCGCCCGTGATGGCGGGGCG
The DNA here is from genome assembly GCA_964243405.1 of uncultured Lichenihabitans sp. GTDB lineage: Bacteria > Pseudomonadota > Alphaproteobacteria > Rhizobiales > Beijerinckiaceae > Lichenihabitans. The sequence continues at coordinate 69,819 of CAXTFJ010000005.1, forward strand.
GACGGCATCCTGGGTGACCGACCTCGAACTGGTGTTCACGGCCTTCGCGCTCCATATTGCGGGTCAGGTGGCTTTGCGGCTCTTTCTCAAGAGCGAGGACTGATCGCGATGGATTGGAACAGCTTGGCTCTTCCGGTCATGGCTCTCGCAACGGGCGCCCTGGCCTTCGCCTACGTCTGGATGCGGTCGAGGGCCTTTGACCGGAAATACGGGCACCGGCCGCCGGTCGCGGGCGAGTAGTCACCCGGGGCGGAGGAGCGCCACTTCGGGCAGCTGACCTATCCGAGACGGCGAGACGCAGCGCTCAAGGGTCGAGCGCAGAGCCGCGATGGCCGCGACGCACTCCTGCTCGCCGAGACAAAGCTCCACGCACGGATGGGCGGGCTGCTCCACGACCGCGCGGCGTTCCGCGCTGTCGAACTTGCGCGCGATCGCCCGCAGCGCTTCGGCGATGGCTTGGGCCTGAGGTTCACCCAGCCAGAGCGGAACGTCGACCGGGTCGGAGTGGTCCTTCCGCGCGACCTTCAGCAGCTTGTCGATGGCGCTGGCGACCGTGCCAGCGTCTACCAAGGGCAGGGCGTCAGAGTGGGAACTGGGCGGGGGCAGCATCGCGCCCTCACGCCAGGATGATGCGGGCGCCGACGCCGCGGATGCGGACGACGCGGCCGAGGGCGACCAGCTCGCGCACGGCAGCCTCGAAGGCGTCGACGGCCATCTTGAGGGCGGACCGGAGCGGGAGCGTGCGGGCCTCGCCGTTGAGCAGGCGGAGGCGGGAGACGATCAGGAGGGCGTTGGGGGACATGGGCTGGGCTCATCGCGGGTTAGTGACTACATTCCCAACTTGTCTTATGCGTATGCGGATGTCAATGCGAACGCGGATTATTTTTCCGGGTACGAAATGTACAAGACTTTTCGCAGCCACACCGCCTTGATTCCAGAAACGGGGCCGCCCAGCGTAACTACGGTGTGATGAGAGGTATTATCTGAATGGAACAGACGTCCAATAAATGATCTTCCATCGTCGAGCAATATCAAACTAAGCGCGCCATAAAGATCTCTGAATAAAGATTTTTCTAATAAATCAATGTAGAATACACATGACTCATCTAAAATGGGATAATAAGAGCCATGATCAAAGACTAAACCAACCATGGTCCTTGTAAAATCTGGTGGTGCTTTTGCTAGAGAATGGCCCCACCCACCTTTGGCTTGGAGATAATCCTCTATCTCCTGCCTGTAAGCAGTTCCATCTTTAGATTTTTCGTCATCGTCTAAAATCCAAAACGTTCTTGCAGCATCCTCCATCAAATCTACTACGGGGTGAGTGCTTTTCTTTGTGCGTGATCCTAGAACCTTCTCAACTTCGTAGAAATTGACTTTGCCGCCGGCATCAACTCCACCAAGGACCGGAATATAGACTGGACCAGGCTTTTCCGACCAGCGAAATACGTCATTAAAGCCATCTATCAGCCCAATCTCAATTCTACGCTCTTTAGAGAAAGACATAAGAGCTTGTAAATTCTCCAGCGTCGGCTCTGACCCGTTCTCCCAGCGAGATACGCTAGCTTGCTCGACACCAAGTTCTTGCGCGAATTCAGCTTGCGTAAGCTTCACGGCTTTACGAAGCTTCCTAATCCGCTCCGGCAGGCCTTGAGCCTCGTCCATTTCGAATTTCGACCTTTTCATACGAAATAGCATATACCGTCTCGGATTAAATCCCAATCCGCATCCACATAGCTTGAAGTGGTTCTCGCTTTTATATATACGACGGCGGATAAGAGCGCCACGGTAGGATCCGTTGAACCCAATCAAGCACATACGTAAGCGGATTTTCGGCGTCCTCCAGCGCGACTTCGCGTCAGTGGCAGGCGTTTCACAGGGCACTGTTTCCCGATGGGAGAAGGGTGAGTTTGAACCCACCAGAGTTCAGCTCGCAAATATTCGGGAAGAGGCTCGTCGGCGAGGCCTTCCCTGGAACGATGCTTGGTTTTTCGATCCTACGCCGTCTCCCATTGCAGAAACTCCGACGATATGAATTCCTCCTTCTCGCCGGTCCCCGCCCACCCCCCAACGGCTCAACCGGGCCCGATCCTGAACCGCCGCCGACTCCTGGCCTTCCTTGGCCTCGCGCACGCTGCAGCCCCCGCGCTGGCTAAGGCCACCCTGGGCGCGCCCGACAACTTCGGCTTCGCCGCCGCCCCCTCGGCCTTGGACCGGTCCACGAGCAACCTAACCCTCACGGTCGACCACGGCCTGGACTTCGAACGGTTTGAACGCATTCTTGCCGAAGACCGAGCACTGCTCGAAGCAGCAGGGTTGGGCGGCCACTTCCCCAAAGCGAGCGAGCCGTTTCCCTCAGGTGCGCAGAATGCGCCGGCTAAGCGGATCGGCTTCGACGCCGCCCCGGCGCCCGGCGCCGCGTTCCTGTTCGACGACGTCGGGAGCGGCCCGTGACAGCCTACGCATCCCGGTCCCTGTCCAACGCGGTTCGGCCGGTCTCGCGCTCCCCAGCGCGTCCCGGCTCCCCGTTTCTGCCCTTCGGTCGCGCCGCCAAGCGCGTCTGTGCCCATCACCGTCGCGCCCTGTCCACCAAGACCATCGCGACCGTGCTGCCCGTCCATGTGCTGTGCGCCCTCCATCAGCCCCCGTCGATGTCCCCAACATCGCAGAAAGGCTGTCGCGAATGCGCTCCAAGTTCCCGTTCTCGTTTCGTTGCGTCGCTCATCCCGGGGATGCGGCCATGACCACTCAAATCTCCTTCGACCTGCAAAGCCTCGCCCGCAGCACCGCCGAACCGGTCAGGCCCGGCGAGAGCATCGGTGCCCAGATCAACAAGGTCTGGGAACGGTGGGGCCGGCCGCCGTTCTGGCGGGTGAAGGCCGCTTGGTACGGCGAGGCGGGCTGTTTCAGCGCCGCCGCCGCGCGCGACATCCAGGACCGCTTCGTCCGCTGGCGCAAGGCCGAGGCTCGCCGCGCCGCGTCCGCCGCCCAGACCGAAACCCTTTTGCGCGCCCAGCGGGAGCGCGAGCAACTCGAGGCCACGCGAGATGCGATCCGAACCCAGCTTGCCACGATCGAGCGCCAGCTCAGCCTCGCCGACGCTACCCTACGCCTTTCGCGGTCTCCGGACCTGGATCGGTAGGCGGCTGGTGGGGTCGTCCATGCGGCACACGGCCATCGCGGAGCGCCGGCTCGCCTGGTGCTGGCGAGTGGCACCTTGGCTCTTTCCCGAAGATCCAACCCCAACACCGTCGAAAGCCACGGAGTTAGGGCCGTGACAGCTGCCTCTCCCTGCATCGCAGTCGCGATCCTGCTCGCCGTCATACTGGTGGCCTGCCCATGAGGTGCATCGGTTGAGGCCCGAGCCCGAGGATCTGCTGCGCGAGTACGCTCACGCGCTGGTGGTCGCGCAGCTCGAGCGTACCCGCCGCGCGTGGGCTCGCGTGCGCCGGGCGTGGGACCGCTATTTCGGCGCGCTGATGACGAGCCCGGCCGAGGCTCATGCCCAGCACAAGGCGGCACTGGCCGAGCGGTCGCGGCGTCACATCGACCGCGATGACGTACCCCCCCCCCCCGTTCGGGTGAGGGTCTTACCTCGTTACCGCGCCCACTCTCGTCACGATCGCCCGCGCGCTCGGCGGGCAGATCATAGGCCGGCAGGTGCTGGCGCCCGGTCCTGGCCACTCGCGCAAGGACCGGAGCCTGAGCGTCCGCCTGTCGGTCCAGAGCCCGACCGGCTTCATCACCTTCAGCCACGCCGGCGATGACTTCGCGTTCTGCCGCGACTACGTGGCCGGCAAGCTCGGCCTGCCGCTCGACGACTGGCGGTCGCGCCGGCAGCCCCTGTCACGCCCGGCGCCGGCCAGCGCAGCCGCGCGTCATGAGGACGACACCGCAGAGCGGATCAACCGCGCGCTGGGCCTCTGGAGCGAAGCGCGGGACCCGCGCGGCACGGTCGTCGAAACCTACCTTCGGTCCCGCGGCCTGATGCTGCCCGACGAGGTCGCACTCCAAGCGCTGCGCTTCCACCCGGCCTGCCCGTGGCGAGACGAGGCGCGGGGCGAAACGATCCGCGTGCCGGCCATGCTGGCCGCGATGCGCAACGTCCTGAACGACGACCTCACGGCCGTGCACCGCACGAGGCTGACACCCTCGGGCGAGAAGGTCGACAGGCGCATGTACGGCGTGGCGGCCGGCGCGGCCGTAAAGCTCGACGGGGACGATGCGGTCGGGGCCGGGCTCGCCGTGGGCGAGGGCATCGAGACGTGCCTGGCCGGGCGACAGATGGGCTTCCAGCCCGTTTGGGCGCTGTGCTCGACGTCGACCATCACGACGCTGCCGGTGCTGCCCGGGGTGGAGACGCTCACAGTTTTCGCGGAGGCAGGCGACGCCAGCGCTCGGGCCGTGGAAGCGTGCGGCGACCGCTGGTGCGAAGCTGGGCGCGAGGTCCTGGTGGTCGAGCCCGGGGTCGGATCCGACCTTAATGACGTGTTGCGGGAGGTCGCGTGACCGACTCCAGCAGTTCGCCCGAAGGCGGCAAGAAGTACCGGGTCAGACGCCACAAGACCAAGAACACCAACGGGCACGCCCACCCAACTGGCGACTCGGGCGTCCAGATTCCGCCGGAAGGGAGCGAGCCGGATTGGTTCGCGGCCGCGATTAAGGACGGCAAGGGTGACCCCGTACCTAACCTCGCCAACGCCATGCTGGTGCTGCGCAGCGCGCCAGCCGTGACCGAGGCGCTGGCCTACGACGAGATCCTTCATGCCCCCATCCTACTCGCGCAGCTGCCCTGCGTAAGGGGCGCGAGCCCGCCCTCGTTCGAGAAGCCTCGCCCGGTCAGCGATACTGACGTGAGCCATCTGCAGGAGTGGCTGCAGCACGTCGGCCTGCCGAAGATCGGCAAGGACATCGTGCACCAAGCCGTCGACATGCGCGCGGGCGAACGGCCGGTCCATCCCGTGAGGGACTATCTGAACGCGCTCGCCTGGGACGGCACGCCCCGGATCGGCCGCTGGCTTTCCCGGTACCTGGGTGCGGAGGACGGACCCTACACGTCAGGCATCGGCCGCATGTTCATAGTCGCCATGGTGGCCCGCGTATTCGAGCCCGGCTGCAAGGCCGACTACATGATGGTCCTTGAGGGTGCACAGGGCGCCCGCAAGTCGACCGTCTGCCGGGTCCTGGGCGGGACGTGGTTCTCCGACAGCCTGCCCGACATCACCGAGGGTAAGGATGTGGCCCAGCACCTCGTGGGCAAATGGCTGCTGGAGGTCGCTGAAATGTCCTCGCTGAGCCGGGCCGAGAGCGCGCACCTGAAAGCCTTCATCAGCCGGCCCGTCGAGCGCTACCGGCCGCCCTACGGTCGCCGGGAGGGCGTCCAGCCGCGCCAGTGCGTGTTCATCGGCACCACGAACCACGCCCACTACCTCGAAAGCGAGACCGGG
>CAXTFJ010000005.1:75275-79717 GCA_964243405.1 uncultured Lichenihabitans sp.
GTTCATCGGCACGACGAACAAGAGCGCTTACCTGCGGGACGAGACGGGCGGACGGCGGTTCTGGCCCGTGAAGGTCGGCGCGATCGACACGGACGCGCTGGCGCGCGACCGCGACCAACTGTTCGCCGAGGCCTACGACGCCTACCGCGACGGCACCCGCTGGTGGCCGAACGAGGCTTTCGAACGCGACCACATCGCGCCCCAGCAGGAGCGTCGCTACGAGGTCGACGTGTGGGAGGAGATGATCGCGGCCTGGATCGCGACGCGCACCACCGCCCTAGTCGGCGAGATCGCGCGGGAGGCGCTCGGCATCGAGAGGCCGCGTATCGGCAAGGCCGAGCAGAACCGCATCACCGCGGCTTTGGACCGGCTCGGCTGGCGACGCAGCGACAAGGATAGCAAGGGCAACATCCCATGGAAGCCAGCGGCATGACCAGCACGGACGACGGACGACACCGGACGACCTTCGCGCAACTTCGCGCACTTGAGTTCAGCGGGTGAGCACGGACGACTACGGACGTCCGGACGACACCTTGGGACCCCAATACGCGCGCGCGTCACGCGTCTAACAACGCACACACACATTCCTTCCTTCTAGGAAAAACGTCCGTAGTCATCCGGACGTCCGTGACTTGCGGCGCGACCGCCGCCGTTGCGGCCGAAGCGAGCCACCCTGTCCGAGACCGACGCGTCACCGAACGGAGACGATATGAGCCAGCCCGCCAGTCTCAGCCCGCCCACCATCATCCCGGCCCAGCCGGGATGGTCCGTCGTCAAAATCCTGGGACGGCCGGACGACCCTGGCGTGGCCGAGGAGGAGCAAACCCCGGTGGTTGCTTGGGCGATCCAAGTCGTGACATCGCGGGATACCCATGTCAGCGTCGATGTGACGGCGCCTATGCTGCACGAGCAGGACTCCACCGTTGTCGTCCCGGTCACGCCCTGGGGTACGCTGCCTTCGCAGTTCCTGCTCCGAACGCCTGCGGGCGATTATCAGGTGGGTGAGGACCGCTTCGAGAGCTTCGCCCAAGCCGCAACCAGCATTCTGGCGGACAGGAGGAGGCTCGCGAAGCTGAGCGCGCCGCAGAGCGATGCTTGACGCATTCCCCACGTCTGGACCCATGACCACGTCCGCCCTCCGCCCCTACCAAGCCCAGGCCGTCGCCGCGGCCCTGGCCAGCCACGAAGCCGGCGAGAACCCGGTCATCAGCGCGCCCACGGGCTCGGGCAAGTCGATGATCGTGGGCCGCCTCGTGGCCGAGCTGCGGGCCGGCGGCGCGGACCGCGTCGTGGTCACCGTTCCGTCGCGCGAGCTGGCCGAGCAGAACGAGCGGGCGATGCGCGGCTTCCTGCCCGCAGCCGACGTCGGCGTGGTGTGCGCGGCGCTCGGCCGCCGCGAGGGCGACTGTCCGGTGGTGATCGGCACGCCGCAGAGCCTCGCGGGCGCGATCGGCTACGATCCCGCCTGCGTGGTGGTCGACGAGGCCCACCAGATGCCCCTGCACCGCGGCTCCTGGTTCCAACGCCTGTTCGACGCCCTGCCGCGCGGGCGCGGCACGCCCCGCATCGGGCTGAGCGCCACCACGTTCCGCACCGCCGACGGCGCGATCTACGGCTCGCCGACGTCGTGGTTCGACTGCCAGCCCTTCGAGGTCGGCGTGGCCGCCCTGGTGGACGCCGGCTACCTCGCCCCGGTCCGCTACGTGGCGCCGGGCGCGACCATGACCACGGCTGGCGTGTCGCGCAGCGCGGGCGACTACAACCAGGCGCAGCTCGCCCGGGCCAACGCGGCGCTCGTCGACGAGCAGGTCGACATCGTGCTCGACGCGCTGCGGACCCGGCGCAAGGCCATGGTGTTCGCCGTGACGGTGGAACACGCGACCGCCTTCCGCAACGCCTTCGGGCGGCGGTGTCACGCCGCCTCGCTGATCGTGGGCGCGATGGCGGCCGGCGACCGCGTGGCCCAGGTGGACGCCTTCAAGACCGGCGCGACGCGCATCGCGGTGACGGTCTCGGCGGCGCTGACGGGCTTCGACGTACCCGACGTCGACCTGCTGGCCTGCTGTCGGCCGACGGTGAGCCCGATCATCCACACTCAGTCGATCGGGCGCGGCACCCGGCCGTTCCCCGGCAAGGCGGAACTGCTCGCGCTCGACTTCGCGGGCAACGTGGCGAGCTTCGGTCCCGTGCACCAGCCGCACTTCGACCGCTCCGGACAGCCGCTCGGCGGCGTGGCGCCCTGGCGGGCCTGCAAGGGGTGCGGGACGTTCAACCATTTCGAGACGCCCGCTTGCACCCATTGCGGCGCGGCGTTGCCCGTGCGCAAGGCGGTGTCGGCCGTCGAGCTCGAATACGGCACCATCTCGTTCGGGCCCGAGAACAAGGCCGTGCTGGCGGTGGTCAATCGGCACGGCTGGGACGGGCTGCCCGTCGAGTCGATCGCGCTGCACGCCTACCGCAAGAAGAGCGACCCGACCTCGGTGTCGTGCATGATCTCGCTGGCCTTGGGCGGCGAGGCCATCGTGCGGCTGTGGTTCAAGTCGATGAAGTCGACGCGCTGGATCGAAACGTGGCAGCGGCTCCTGGGCGACGCGCCGGTGCCGCGCTCGCTGGAGGAGGCCTACGCGCGGCGCCACGAGCTGATCCGGCCGGCCTCGGTGGACCTCGACCGCGAGGACGGCTTCTGGCGCGTGGTGGGCTTCGACTACGACGACGACGAGGCTGGGAGCGAGGGTGCCCTGGCCGAGGTGGTGGCCTGATGGGCCCCAGGCCTCCCAAGCCCGGCGCCCGCGCCTTGGCGCCCCACAGTGGGGCGCCCTGGCTCCAGGCCGCCAAGCCCGTCACGATCGAGCACCGCGCCCTCGCCGACCGCGCCCGCCTCAGGGCCAAGCCCGACGCAGCCCGCCAGCTCCAGGACGTCGCGGCTGCGCTGCGCGACATGCCCCGCGATTGCGCGACCGATCGGGCCGAGCTGCTGCTGTGGCATTCCAGGCTGGCCCGCGTGCTCGATGGGATCGCGCTGGATGGGCTGGAAGCCGTTTCGGCAAGGGTTGTAGCCCCGACCCCGCGCATGCCGTTCCTGGAGCGCCGCAGCCCCGGAAATGCGGGTTTGGCCGAGCGGGTGTTCGGGCCGGGTTCTCTTCATCGTGAAAGAAACCACGGTGACCAAGTCGGGACGGTGGTGAGCCGGAGGGGGCGGGTTGCGCGGGTGGAAGTGAGGCGGCGAAGGCTGGTTGAGGCGGGGCAGGTGGAAATGGTGCTGTGACCGACATTGCCAGCCAGCGCTCGTCTTGTCATAAAGGTTTATGTTTTTCCAGAACCGCCCTTCGATCCCTTTGGCGCTTTCCGGACGGGCGATCGTGTCTGCTTACTGGCTTGGCGTTCTGAGTGGCGCCGTTGCTGTCGCGACTGCTCTTGTGTTTGCTCAGGTACTGACGGTTGTGCCGATCCACCATTGATTAGCGTCGGATCAGACTTCATAATGATAGAGTAGCCCTGATTCAATAATTGATTTAGATCGACATTAAGATTTGTATGACATCCATTCAAAAGCAAAATGATGACCAATATCAGTAAGCCTTGCCCTCCTTTCTGAATTGCTGATTTCGCGAGAGATCCGAGAAACGGATTGATGTTCTCCAAATTCTCGACTACTTCAGACGTATTGGTACTCGATTGTGCTTGTTGGAGAGCTTCGATAAGTGCGTCGTATATTATCCGGGTCCGTTCCGGAATTTCCAATGATACTACTTTATCGTCAACCAGTGTGAATGTGCCGCTCATCAATTCTGCAATTGAGTTACAGCGCGGGCAATATGTTGAAGTGTGATTGAGCGTGAATGTGCCGGAACCTCCAAGTAGGTTCGGCGCAAAGAACGCCAGTCCGCAATTATGGCAATACGCGGCGAATGCTGCCATCAGATTGCGGGCTTCTTACACTTACATGCCATCAACCCACCACCCGTACCAGCTTGAGCATTAAATATACCATCACCAAGCCCAGCCCGCGCGGCGAGACTTGGTTAGTTACGAAGCCTCCCTTCTGCTCGGAGACACACACCCTGTCGCGTAGGCGCAGCAGCAGCGCGAGGAGGATTTGGCCGAGCCGAGTCAACGCCGATCCAGCACTTTGAACGCTCGCTCCGGATCATCAGCCACTAGCGCAAAGAACGAAACCACGACCGGGTCGGGCGAGCGTCGGCCCTGTTCCCAGCCGCGCAGCGTCGCGGGCGGAATGCCGAGGGCACGAGCGAACTTGTCCTGGGAAAGGCCGGTGCGCTCGCGGATGGTCGCGATCGGAACGACCTCACTAAGTCCCTCGAAGGGCTTGTCGGGATCGAAGCCGTCCTCGACCATTTGACGGCGGATGTCCTCTTCCGTGGTCGCTTCGACCTTGGTGCGGGCGATCCGACCCGCCGCCTTCGCCTGCTCGGCGCTCATTC
>CAXTFJ010000006.1:0-2105 GCA_964243405.1 uncultured Lichenihabitans sp.
CAAGGGGGTCAACTTTGGACGCCGATCCAGGGTCAATGTTCAATGCTGTTTGACATCCAGGCCTACCCCTCTCGGGACGGCACCCTGTTCACGCATCTCCAACCCGAACAGGTCGCCGACGTGGTCGCACGTTTTGAGGATCCTGGCAGGAGCAAGGTTCTACGGTACCGGAGTATGCTCGGCCAACTGGAGCAGGCGGGCGCGAAAGGCATCCTAGCTGACTTTCCCGCGATGGCCGGCGCGAACGCCGTCCAGGTCCGGGGTGGCGGGGAGCGGAGCTGGAAGCACGTCGAGGTTCCGGACACCGTAGGCCGCGCGGAACCGCGCACCTTTCAACCTTTCCCGGACGAGTTCGTCTCGGCCCTGGTCGGAAGGGCGCTATGGATCCACCGAAACCTGGCCGATGACGTCATCGCTTGCTGGGCCAGGATCCTGAAGCACGTCGACCGTAGCGGGAAGATAGGCGAAGGTCTGTACATCGACCTCGTCGCCGAGCGCGCCTGGCAGGATGCCGAAGGCCGGAAGATCAAGGCCCTTCCGTTCGACGTCGTCCGACATGGCGCATCCTCACGGGCTTGGCCGCCCAGGGACGCCGAGGAGTTTCGCAGGTTCGTCGAGATCATCCAGGGTCTCAACATCCATTTGGTCGCCTTCTGCACGGGAGCCCGACAAAGCGAGGTCGGCTCGGCAACTTCCGGCTCGATCAAGTTCCGCCCCGACGGCACGGCCGACTACGAGGCCCTGACCTACAAGCTCACACAGAGAGTCGAAGGCGAGGTCAGGGATTGGCCACTGCATCCGGCGGGCGTGGCCGCGTTGCGGTTCCAGGTGAAGCTGGCGTCACTAGTCCGCCCGAGCGGGGCGGAACACATGTGGTTTAATCTGGCCCAAGGCGACAGTTTTGGCCGACCCGTTTTTGAACTTACGAGTTATGCCATTCGGACCGTGACGAGGCTTGGCTTGAACAAGCTCGCGCTGAGCGAGGAAGCCTTACGGAGAGAGCGGAGCGCTGGGCAGGGCGGAACAGCGGTTGTTCGGGAGCACGCTCACCTGCACCGCTGGCGAAAGACCGTCGCGCGCATCGTCGCCCTGACCACGGTCGGAGCGCCCCAGATCCTGGTCGACCTCTTCGGCCACCGCGACATCGGCATGACGCTCAAGTACATGTTGGCCGACCGCAACCTCGCCCAGGACGCCCGAAAACTTGCCGAAGAGCGAACGGTGGCCATGGCGGAGGCCGCGCTGAAGGACGTGGCCGCAGGTGCCTCGTCAGGGCGGGCCACCGAACGCCTGCGTTCCAGGCTGGCGAGCGACGAAGGCCGGAAAGCGGTCGAAGCAGCCGACGCCACTCCGACCGGCGAAGAGATGCGCCATAGCCAGACGGCCTACGGCCAATCCAGGCTGGACGTCATGGCTCGCACGCTCACGGCTCACGGGAAGTTTTGGCGACTGGTCCGGCCGGGCGTGATCTGCACGAAGGTCGCTGGCGAGTTCGGTCCCTGCAATCGGGGTCGAGGCGAGCCGGATGCGGGCGGGTGCCAAGCGGCCTGCATCCACCGGCTCGAAACGGCCGCGGCCAAGGCGCAGTGCCGGCAGGCGCTGGACGCCCTGCTGGTCGAGCACGCGGCGGCCGTCACCCGAGGATTGACGATGCTGGTCGCGAACCTTGAGGAGCAGGTTCGCGAGAACCTGCGCCGTTGGGACGACGTGCGCGACGAACTGGTCGCGACCTCTTCGGCCGCCAGGGAGATCTGGCACGGAGCGGCTGCTTGAGCCCGTCGCCGGGTAGGCGGGGGCCAGGCAACCCGGGCATCGGAGAGAAGGGGCGGCACTACGCAGGCGAGGTGCACAGGCTACACGCGGCGAAGCTGGAGGCAGCCAAGCGCAGGATCGAGGCCGAGGTGGCCGATCCCAATTACTGGGGCGGCAGAATCACCGTACAGGCCTTGCTGGAAGCCGCGGGCTTGAGTTCGACCTACCTCGAAAAGAAGAAACCGAAGGAATTGAAGCCCTCCATCAAGACCTGGCTTCGGGCCGTCAACGGGGAGATACTGGCGGCCGGCGCACCCCCGGAACAATCCGCCGAGATCGCCAACCACGCGGGC
>CAXTFJ010000006.1:2115-73111 GCA_964243405.1 uncultured Lichenihabitans sp.
GCGCAGGCGGCCAGCGACATGAAACGGGTCCTGAGCAGGTACGCTGCCCTGGACTACGAGTCGAAGCACCGGGAAGCGGAACTCAGGAAACTTCGAGACCGCGTCAGACGCCTTGAGGACGTCAACGATCACTACCGCGAGATGCTGAACGGAGCGGCTTTCCCGTCCCGCAGAGACAACTGAACGCGGCGGTCGCGAGGACTTCAAATTCGAGCCGTGAATAAGCGCCTGCATCAATTCACAGCTCACGTCAGGCCCAAGTGCTCGAAGAGGTTAACGCTCCAAAAACTCGGGATAACATGGTCTCATAAGGTCGAATATATAACCGGCTGAGTTATCCTACTATCGCTGGTGGTCGGCATAAACTATGCCGACTTCTAACCAGTATCTATCAACCATGTAGCGGATTTGGCTAGAATTTTCAACGGTCAACGTGGTCCCGAGCCGATTACGGGTGTTCTCGGCGATTCGCGGGTTGTGAGTTCCCTGGAGCCCTGGTTCTGACTCGACGCTTGGGGTCGACGGTAGGTAGACAAGCGCCGGTATCGCGACGAGACGTGGATCCCGGTTATCGGAGTCCCGCGTGACCGCCCGGAGACGCGAGGCACCGCATCGGATCCAAGCTGACCGGAAGGGGGCGACCGGAATGCCGGCTTCGCGACGCCTAAAGACGGTGCTTCGGCTCACGTTCGCGGGCATGCTGGCATACGCCGGGACTTCCGCACCGGTCCTCGCCGAACTTGCGGGAGCCGCACCGTCGTTCGATTGCGCGAAGGCGACAGAGAAATTCGAGGCCGCCATCTGCCACGACCCGTCCCTCGCGCGGCTGGATGTCGAACTGGACAGGCTCTACCGGGCCCTGCCGGCCGAGGACCCGGCACGGCGCGTGCACCGCATGTGGAACGGCTTCCGCCGGGACTGCGGGGCCGACGCCGACTGCATCTTCGACCTCCAGATACGGTCGTACATGTCGATGGGCGGGCCTGAACCGTGGGAGCCCTGGCTGAGGGAAGCGGCCAGGATGTTCAAACGCCCGAGTCGTCTCGCGGCCCATGGCGGCGACCTGGGATGGGGACTGCACCTGCCCAAGACCGTAGGCGCGTGCGGGCGGACGTTCTTCGTGGTCATTTCGGACCGCTTCGGCGGCGACCCGAAGGCGCCCGATGCCGCCGGCACGGCCACCCTGCTCGGCAACGGCAGCTACCTCGTCACCTACGGCAGCGACGCGACGCTGATCGCGAGCCGCCCCGGCGACCCCGTCCTGGAATGCCTAGTTTCCATTCCCGAGGATTGTCCGCTCGGCGACGAACGCGGTCGCGAGTACGACGTCACGAACCTCCGAACGCCGACCACACCCGCCTGTCCGACGCCCAGCATATGTGCGGGGGCGCTTGATCCGGGTCTCACCGACGTGAATGTGCCCTTCCGAGCGTCATGACCTCGCGTCCCTATGCGGCGGGTGTCGCGCCCGAGACGGCCCGTGCCGCGACGGGCCGCAGTTTCGCCCGTTCGGCCGTGGCCACGCGGACGGCGTTGCGCCTCCGCTTGGCGGCCGAGTCCGGCACGTTACCGGTCGGCGGCTCCACTTCGAAGCGAGGGAGCCTGCAGACCTCCTCCCACATCGTGTCGATGGGGATCTTCCCGTAACCCTCGCCGACCGTGGCGGTCGCGTGTCCCGCCATGGCCTCGCGGACCTCATGGTCCATCCTCACCTTGGCGCTGCGGGCCGTCGTCTTGAACCTGTGCCGCCAGCCGTGGTTCGGGTCCACGTCGGGATCGTCGACGCCGATCTCCCGGACCCAGCGCGCCAGCTTGTCCCCGACCTTCCTGTATGGCGGATTGAACTCCGAGCCGCCGAACCGCCGCACGGGATTGTAGAACAGCGGTCCGTCGGGCTGCGCCCGGACGAAGTCCATCAGCCCGGCTCGATCAGGTGAGGGTGGAGGACCACGTCTCGCTCCTCCCCGTTCTTGACCGTGCCGGCGTCGGGCGTGATGCACAGGATGCAGACATCCTGCGTCCCGACGCGCTCCGTCCGAAAATCCTTCCGGCGGGCCTGCGTGATCTCGTTCACGCGGGCGCCGGTGCACGCGCAAATCCACGGCACCCACCTCTTCGCCCTCGCGAAGTGCGGGGAGGTCCGGACGTCGGAGGGACGGAGGGCTTCCGACAGGATCAAGCATGCGTCCCGGTCGTGGAGGTCGCGCGAGGGCTTCTTCCGGCCGGACTTGACGCGGCCGACCTTGATGTTGGCGGCCGGGTTCTCCCTCAGCTTGTTGCCCGCCACGCCCCAGGCGTAAAAGGCCTTCGTCGCCGTGACGTAGGTGTCCCTCACGGTCTTCTTGGAAAGGTCGGAGGCCATCAGCTTGTCCTTCCAGTCGCCGACCTCCTCGGGCGTTGCCGTCGCGAGGTTCGTCCGGCCGAGGAACTCCGCGAGCTTGACCAGCACCGGCTTCCAGGCCTTGTGCGTCCCCGGCTTGTACCCGCACTGGGCCACGAACATGTCCCAGTGCGCCTCGACGGTCAGGAAGCCCGTGCCGGTCGGCGGCCTCGAACCGGGGAGCTTGGCGAGGTCGAGCGTCGGATACTCGTCCTGGTCCTTCGGCCTGCTGTAGTCGCCCAGTGCGTAGCGCAGCAGCGCCTCCTTCGCGCTGACCTCCGCGTGGGCGCAGTCGAAGGCCATGTCGGACAGGTCGGAGGGATGGACGGAGATGCCGCGCTCCTCCAGGAACGCGTCGAAAAGCTCACGGACGACGGCGCCCGGCGACGGGAGGCGCCTGCCGGGCGGCTTGATGCAGGACATGGCCAAGTCGATCTCGCGCCGGAGGTCCTCCGGCCGCCCCGGGTTCTCCTCGCGCCGGGCGATGGACCACAGGCGGAACTCGCCCGCGATGGCCTTACGCTGCTTCCGGGTCAGCCGGCCCGGTTCGGCCGACAGCCTGGCCCACCGCTCGTTCAGGTCTGCGAGCGCCTCGACGAACCTGACCGCGGCCTCGCGGGGGTCCTTGGTGCCGAGCGTCTGCTGGTGGACGGCCTTGCCCAGCCTGTCCTTGAGCCGCTCGGGAACCCGCCTCTTGATCCAGTAGACGCCCGTCTTCGGGTGCTTGTACGGACGGCACGTTCGCAGGGCCATGTGCATCACCGATGTGCATCACTCGGCGCCCATCAAGCCACTGGAATCGTCTATGTTTCTGAACGAACTACGCTTAGGGAAGCGTTGGCGGAGAGGGAGGGATTTGAACCCCCGATAGGCTTGCACCTATGCCGCATTTCGAGTGCGGTGCATTCAACCACTCTGCCACCTCTCCGCGGCCGCGCGAACGCCGTCCGCTCCTAGCACGATGGTTTTCGGGTCACAACAGCGCCACAGCGCAGCGATCCGGGATGGCTGCGACCCGGTTCGGTCGGGATCGAGGCCGTCAGTCGGTGAAGGGGTGCAGTTGCGAGGGGGACAGCCGGGCGACGCTGACGCGCGACGGGGACGTGCGGCCGTTCCCGTCCCCGAGGATGTCGTCGATCGAGTGCGGCCGGTCCTGTCGGGTTTCGGCCGCAGCGTCCGCCACGGCCACCGGACGGCGTCGGGGAACCGAGGCCACGGTCTCGTCGAAGGGCGGCGGAGGCGGGGTGAAGCCGTCGGGTTGGTCGGGCGGCAGGTTGGGCACGAAGGTCCGGTATTGCGGCGCGACCTTCTCGTAGAACGCGTTCCCGCCCGCCACGACGAGGTAGTGCGCGTCGTTGTAGGGGTAGTGCCAACCGACCGTGTGGAAGAACTTGCCGCTGCCCACCTGGGGGTGACGGGCTCCGCCCAGCACGTCGTCGGCCACCCGCTCGGCTCGGGCGTAGCTCTTGCCCGGACTGACGGAATTGGTGAGGACGCCCGGCGCGTACTGGTGGGGCTGCCCCACCACGCCGCACACGGTCTTCGGGTAGCCCGGCGTGTCGAGCCGGTTCATCACCGTGGTGCCGACCGCGAGCATGCCCTCGTCGCTGGATCGCAGCGATTCGAAGTACATCACGCGCGCCAGGCAGTCGTGGTCGCTGAGGTCCGCGCCGATCGGCGCGTGCGAGCAGCCGCCCAGGACGGACACGATCGCCAGGAATCCCAATCTGAACGCTAACTTGCAACGCATGACGCAACGGCACTGGAGAACTGATGCCCAGGATGCCGCCGACTTCCTGAAGGTCCGCTTAAGGCTGGAAATCGAACGAGCGGATCGGTTGACAAAGACGGCCCGCGCAACTAACCGAAGCCACAGCGTCACAGTGCGGCTCATGCCGTCGGTTCGCGCCCGAGGTCTTCGCGGACCTCGTCGCTACCGTGACGCGTCCATGCTGGTCCACTGCAAAGAAGCCGGTTGCGGGCTCTCGCTCGCCAAGCCGGGCTGAACACGGGGAAAACGATGTTCGCAGTCATCAAGACCGGCGGTAAGCAGTATCGCGTTGCCGCCGACGACAAGATTACGGTCATGACGCTGGAGGGTGCGGCCGGAGACGCCGTGACCTTCGACAAGGTCCTGAGCTTCTCGGACGGAGGGTCGATCGAGATCGGGACGCCCGTCGTGGCCGGTGCGACCGTCTCGGGAAAGATCGTCGAGCAGGCGCGCGGACCGAAGGTGATCGCCTTCAAGAAGCGCCGCCGGAAGAACTCGCGCCGCAAGCGCGGCCACAGGCAGGACCTGACGGTCGTCCGCATCACGGATTTCGTGATGAACGGCCAGTCGCGCCGTCCCGCTGCGGCGCCCGCCTCCGTCGAGGCGGCCCCGCACGCGGCCGAGGCCGCGCCGGAAGCGGCTGCGGTTTGATCGGTCGCCGCGGCCTTCCGGGCCGGCGGCGGAGTGGAACAAGGGTCGGCGCCTGTCTTCGATGACGCGCCACGAAGGATCGGAGCACTCGATATGGCTCACAAGAAAGCAGGCGGCTCGTCCCGCAACGGTCGCGACTCGGACGGTCGCCGTCTCGGCGTGAAGAAGTTCGGCGGCGAAATGGTACGCGGCGGGAATATTATCGTGCGGCAGCGCGGGACCAAATGGCATCCCGGCGCCAACGTCGGCTGCGGCAAGGACCACACCTTGTTCGCCTTGGAAGACGGCAAGATCCACTTCCAAACCAAAGGCAAAGGCCGAGCTTACGTTTCCGTCGTCACCATGGCGGACGCAGCAGAATAGGTGGGGACCCCGGCGAAGGATCCCCACCGGCACTCAAAGCCCCGGTGGGCGGTTCTTCGGCAGGGGTTTCAAACCCCTCGACGTCGAACAGTCCAGGCCAGACTGGCAGCCCGAACGGGCCGGAGGGGAGGTGAGTGCACCTCCCCTTCGCCGTTTTCGAAGGCCGCCGCTGGCGAGCCATCCGGACTGGGAGATGATCGATGTTTCCCGAACTCACGCGGGATGACGTGTTCCGTCTCGAAACGCGGCGGCTCTGGCTGCGCTGGCCGGCCCCCGGCGATGCCGACGACCTGACCGCCGTGGCGGGTCTCAGGGACGTGGCCGAGATGACGGCGCGGGTGCCTCATCCCTATCCCAAGGGCGAGGCTGCGAGCCGCATCGACGAGTGGCGGAAGCGCAACGGCCAGGGGAACGGTCTGCTGCTCGTCCTCACCCGCAAGGGCCCCGACCGCCGCGTGGTCGGCACCATCGGCGTCGACCCGACGACGGCGGGATTGTCGCTCGGCTACCTGCTCGCCCCCGAACACGCGGGCCAGGGCCTGGCGACCGAGGCCGCGCAGGCCGTGCTCGATGCGACGTTCATCCTCACGGCTGTGCCGGATGTCGAAGCCTCCGTGCGGGTCGTCAATCCCGCGTCCCGGCGCGTCCTCGAGAAGTGCGGGTTCCGCTACGAGGGCACCGTCCTGCAGCAGTTCCCGGCACGGGGCGGGATGATCTCCTGCGACCGCTTCCGGCTCGACCGCAAGACCTGGACCAGCCTGAAGCAGTGGCGCATGCCGGTGCTGTCGGCGAGACCGCCCGTGGCGGCGCCCGGTCCGCCCGGTGCGGCGTGCGACGGGTGAGGTCAACGGTGCGGACCGTCGCCGGTCGACCCGGTGGCCGGCATCCGCGCGTGCCGTCCAGCGCGATGTTCGCCGGGCGGCGTGCGTGGGCCCGTGAGCCTGTCAATTTCGTTTCCGGCCGCCTACTTAGCTCACGTGCAAGCTGGAGGCTGAAGACATGCATATCCTATTCACCATCATCATCGGGTTCGTGGCGGGCGTCATCGCCAAATTCATCATGCCCGGTCCCAACGAGCCGCAAGGGTTCATCCTGACCGCCATCCTGGGCATCATCGGTGCCGTGGTGGCCACCTATCTGGGTCAGGCGATCGGCTGGTACGGCCCCGACCAGGGCGCGGGACTGATCGGTGCCGTCGTCGGAGCGATCGTGGTCCTCTTCGTCTGGGGCTTCATCCAGGGCCGGACGAGATCGGTCTAGTCTCACCGAGGCGTATCGCCCACCGCCGATCCGAGGTCGATCGGCGGTGGGCACCGTCCGAAGAAGATTTTGATCTTTGAAGTTTTGCAGATCGTCATCTGACAGCAAACGTGTCGGCCGCCTGTCACTGGGTGCCCGGTCTGCTCGATGCACGATCCGACGGTGATCCCCGCTTCGCTGACAAGTTCCCGAGGCCGAGGTCCTGGACTGGGTTCGACAGTAGTCGACGTCCTCGGGGCTGCACGCTGCTTTGCAACGCTGCAGTTCACGTCGTCATGGTCTTGAGCACGCCACCTCGCCTGCCTCCTCACCGGATCGTCCGCGTTGGCGACACCGCGAGGGCTGGAGGCCTGCTGCAATCCATAGATGTGCTGGACTGATCGACACTCGGTTCCGACAGGCCGTCACGTGGTTTCACGCGCACCTGGCAGATACAGCCAAGGTTGGCGGGTAGATGGCCGTGCTTAATCGTCGTGGGCGGCTAAAACTGCCGCGAAGATCACTTGCCTTCTTCCATCGGTGCAAATAAACCCACACACATCTTTTCCTAAGGTGCAATCTCAGTGACCGACACTTCGACCCTCATTAGCCTTACGGCCGATATCGTTTCCGCCTTCGTGAGCAACAATTCAGCACATGCTGCCGACCTGCCCGACATCATCGGGACTGTGCATGCATCCCTGGTGAGCATCACGACGCCGAAGCAGGAGGCCGCTCCGGCCGAGCCCCTCGTCCCGGCCGTGTCGGTCAAGAAGTCGGTGACGGACGAGTACATCATCAGCCTGGAGGACGGGCGGAAGTTCAAGTCGATGAAGCGTTACTTGGCCGGTTTGGGCATGACGCCGGACGATTACCGCGCAAAGTGGGGCCTGCCGCGCGATTATCCGATGGTCGCGCCGGGCTACGCCGCCAAGCGGAGCGAACTCGCCAAGGCCGTAGGCCTCGGGCGCAAGCCGGAAGTCGTCGCCGAAGCCCCCGCGCCCGTCCAGGCGGACACCGCCGCCGTGACGCCCATCGAAGCGGCTCGCGAAACCGAGGAGGCCGCCCCCGCCAGGCGTCGTGGACGCCCGTCCAAGAAGGCGGCCTAGCTCTGGACGGCCAACGCCGCCCCGGATGAGGCGGCGATGGCCGTGAAGACCGGCGCGCCGCGAGAGCGCGCTTGACCCGCGCGGCGCAGGGCGGTTCCGGGGAGCGACCGTCGGGCGGCGTCGTCCTTCTCCACGGGATCGCGCGGACCTCCCGGTCCATGCGGGCGATGCAGCGCGGCCTGGAGAGGGCTGGCTTCCGAACCCTCAACCTCGACTACCAGAGCCGGCGCAAGCCGTTGGAAGATCTGGCCCGCGACATCCACGCGCCGATCGAAGCCTTTGCGGCGGAGGTCGGCGGCCCCGTGCACTTCGTGACCCATTCGATGGGCGGGCTGCTCGTGCGGACCTATCTCGCGCAGCGTCGTCCGCCCGCCCTGGGCAGGGTCGTCATGCTCGCGCCGCCGAACGGCGGAAGCGAAGTCGCCGACCTCCTGCATCGCCGGAGGGTGTATCGCAAGGTCTTCGGACCATCGGGCCAGCAATTGACCACGCATCACTGGTCTTCGCGGCCGGTCCGCATCGACCCTCCGGATTACGAGGTGGGCATCGTGGCGGGCAATCGTTCGGTGAACGTCTTGCTGTCGGCCTTCGTCCTTCCGGGGCCGAACGACGGCAAGGTGACCGTCCGAAGCACGATGCTGCCGGGCATGACCGATCACGTTACCGTAGCATCTCCGCACCCCTGGGTGATGCGCAACGCGGCCGCGATCGGGTTCACGGTCGGGTTCCTTCGCCACGGCCGCTTCGGTGCGAACGAGGTGTGAGGCCGGTCCGGTCTGGTCCATCCCGCTGCCCCGCGCCCATGCTCGACGAAGCTCACGAGCGGATCGCAACGTGGGCTCGCCCGGGCAACGCTTGACGGACCGCCGGCTAGAGCCTTTGCTGAGACAAGGGAATCGGGAGGAACGGGAGCCATGGCGGTCGTATCGACGAGCCAGCAGAAGCACGTGGTCGCGGCCTGTTTTCTGGGCTGGACCCTCGATGCCTTCGACTTCTTCATCCTCGTCCTGGTGCTCGACAAGGTTGCGGAAAGCTTCGGCACCGATCTCAAGAGCGTGTCCTGGGCGATTTTCCTGACCCTGCTGATGCGGGCCCTGGGTGCGTTCATCTTCGGCCGCCTGGCTGATCGCTACGGGCGACGGCCGACGCTGATGATCAACGTGATCAGCTATTCGGTGCTGGAACTGCTGAGCGGGTTCGCGCCCACGCTGACGACCTTCCTGATCCTGCGGGCGCTCTACGGCATCGCGATGGGCGGCGAGTGGGGCGTGGGAGCCTCGCTCACCATGGAAAGCGTGCCCGCCCGTTGGCGCGGCCGGGTGTCAGGCCTGCTCCAGGCCGGCTATCCGACCGGCTATCTCCTCGCTTCGCTCCTCAACTTCTTCGAGCCGACGCTCGGGTGGCGCGGCATGTTCGTGGTGGGAGCGCTTCCGGCCCTGCTGGTCTTCTACATCCGCCGCAACGTGCCCGAGAGCCCGGACTGGTCCGCGCGCACGGTGGGGACGCACGGGCCCGGCATCGTGGCGGTGATCCGCCAGAACCTGCCCCTGGCAGCCTACGCCATCGTGATGATGATGGCGTTCAACTTCTTCAGCCACGGCACGCAGGACCTCTACCCGAGCGCGTTCCTGGCCAAGCAGCACGGCTTCAGCAACGCCATCAAATCCACGATCGTCGTGATCTACAATGTCGGCGCCATCTGCGGCGGCCTGTTCTTCGGAACCGTTTCGCAGATGATCGGGCGGCGGATGGCGATCGCGACCGCCTGCGTGCTGTCGCTCTTCATGCTGCCGCTGTGGGCCTTCGGCGAAACGCCCGTCACCATCGGGTTCGGGGCGTTCCTGATGCAGTTCTTCGTCCAGGGCGCCTGGGGTGTCATCCCCGTTCACCTCAACGAACTGTCGCCCGCCACGATCCGCGCGACGTTCCCGGGCTTCGTCTACCAGCTCGGCAACTTTCTCGCCTCCTACAACGCCACCCTGCAGTCCCGGATCGGCGAGGCCATGGGCAACAATTATTCCTGGGCCTTGGCCGGCGTGGCGGCGTCCGCCGCCATCGTGATCGCGCTCATGATGGTGGTGGGGCGCGAGGCGCGCGAGGTCCGCATGGGTCTGGAGCGGATCGCCTCCTGACCCCTGCGAGGCGGAACCGCCTCGCTAACCTCCCGGTTGTCGCGTCACGGACGTGCGGCTCAGCCCACGTGCCACAACCGGAGACGATCCATGGGTATCTTCACCAAGGACATCGAGACGATGGACGACCTCTTCGTTCATCAGCTCCAGGACATCTACTACGCCGAGAAGCGCATCGCCGCGACGCTGCCGACGTTGATCGAAAAGGCAACCGATCCGGAGCTCAAGAGCGCGTTCCAACAGCACCTCGCCGAAACCAAGCAGCATGTCGAACGCGTCGAACAGGTGTTCGAGATGTACGGGGTGAAAGCCCAGACGGTGACCTGCCAGGCCATCGACGGCATCATCAAGGAAGCAAACGAGGTCGTGGGCGAAGTCAACGACAAGCAGGTTCTGGACGCCGCCCTGATCGCCGCCGCGCAGGCGGTGGAACATTACGAGATGACCCGCTACGGCACGCTGGTGTCCTGGGCCAAGCGCCTGGGCCGCAACGATTGCGCGGCGATCTTCGAGAAGACCCTCGCCGACGAGAAGGCGACCGACGCCAAGCTCACCAAGCTCGCGGACAGCCGCATCAACCAAGCCGCCGCGGCTTGACCGAAGCACTGGCGGGACAGGGTGGCTTACGGGCCACCCTGTCCCGCCATGCCGCGATCCTGCGCGGATTTTTCGCAATTTCGTCAAGATCAGCGGACCCGTACCCGCCTTCGGGTGTTGATGGAGGGTCCGTAAGGCTTCAGCTTGACTGTGGGGGTCGGCAGGCGGCGGACGGGTCGGCTCGCCCGTGACGCGCCCGGAGGCTCATATGACCCTGCTTGTTCTCATCGTCATCATCGTACTGCTGTTCGGCGGCGGCGGCTATTACGGCTACCGCGGCGGCTATTACGGCAATGGCGGGATCGGTATCTTCGGCATCATCGGTATTCTGATCGTGCTCTATCTCCTGTTCGGTCATCCCGCCTTCCTCGGGCCGTAAAATTGCCACCGGTCAGGCACTGACCATCGAGAAGAATGTCCGGCTCGATAGCGGAGCCGGACATCCGCGTTGAAAGCCCTCTCTCCGAGCTCATGAACATGGCTCGGGTGACGTCCACAGCTTTCAATCCAGCCTGAACTTGCCCAGTTCTCGGTGTTCCGCGCGGATCCGGCGGACCGTTCCGGTGACCGAACGATAGATCAGCGTCTCGGTTTCCACCGTATTCTGATGGAATTTCACGCCGCTGAGCAGGCCACCATCGGTCACGCCGGTCGCGGCCACCACGACGTCGCCCGCAGCCAGCTCCTTCATGTCGTAAATTTTTGACGGATCGCCGACGCCCATCTTGGCCGCGCGCTCCCGCTTTTCCGCGGTGTCGAGGATGAGACGGCCCTGCATCTGGCCGCCGACGCAACGGAGCGCACCAGCGGCCAGCACGCCTTCCGGTGCCCCGCCCGTGCCGAGATACAGGTCGATCCCCGTTTCATGGGGTTGGGCGGTGAGGATCACGCCCGCGACGTCCCCGTCCGTGAGGAGGCGCAGCGAAGCCCCGGCCCTCCGACAGGCCGCGATCAGCTCTTCGTGGCGCGGCCGGTCGAGGACGCAGACGGTGATCTCGTTCGGCTTCACCCCTTTGGCTTGCGCGAGCGCCCGGATGTTCTCCTCGGGGGTCATGTCCAGATCGACGATGCCGCGCGGATAGCCGGGGCCGATGGCCACCTTCTCCATGTAGACGTCGGGCGCGTTGAGGAGCGAGCCCGCCTGCGCCATCGCCATGACGGCGATGGAGCCGGGCATGTCCTTGGCGCAGAGCGTGGTGCCCTCGAGCGGGTCGACCGCGATGTCGACCTTGGGACCCGTGCGGGTGCCGACCCGCTCGCCGATGAACAGCATCGGCGCCTCGTCCCGCTCCCCCTCGCCGATCACGATCGTGCCATCGATCGGCAGGCGGTTGAGTTCCCGCCGCATCGCATCCACGGCGGCCTGGTCGGCCGCCTTCTCGTCGCCCCGGCCGCGAAGGCGGGCGGCGGACACGGCGGCGCGCTCGGTGACGCGCACCAGCTCCAGCGTGAGGATGCGCTCGATGATGTCCTGCTGCTGGATGACGAGGTCGGTCACGCTGTCCTCCTTGATGGTCTTCGTTAGCCGTCACTCACGCTCGATGCGGATCACCTGCGGGGCGCCCGCCACGTGGCCGTCCGCGATCGCGGCATTGAGCGCGGCTCGTACCGCGCTCTCGCGGGTGTCGTAGGTGATGAGCACGACGGGCGCGGTCGCCCCCGCCGCGGCCCGGTGGCGGGGCGGCTGGTGCTGCATGATGCTCTCGAACGAGATGGCGCGCTCCGCCATGCGGGCCGCGATGGAAGCCACCGCACCGGGGCGGTCCACCACCGCCAGGCGGAGGTAGTAGCCTCCCTCGTGCTCGCCCAAGGGAAGCGGTCTGGAAAGCGTCAGGTCGCGGGCGGGCCGGCCGAAAGGCGTGACGCTCGAGCCGCGGGCGATGTCGGCCACGTCGGCCAGCACCGCCGAAGCTGTCGCGTCGCCGCCCGCGCCCGGACCCACCAGCGTGAGTTCGCCCACCGCGTCCGCGAACACGGTGACCGCGTTGGTGACGCCGCCCACCTGGGCGAGCGCCGACGATTTCGGCACCATGGTGGGATGTACCCGACCGTCGATGAAATCGTTGCGGCGCTGCGCGACCCCCAGCAGCTTGATGCGGTAGCCTAGTTCGTCGGCGGCGCGCAGGTCGGCCGGGGTCACCGACCGGATCCCCTCGACGTGGAAACCACTCGGATCCGGCTCGGTGCCGAACGCGAGCGTGGACAGGATCTTGAGCTTGTGGACGGTGTCGAACCCGTCCACGTCGAAGCTCGGGTCCGCTTCGGCGTAGCCGAGCCGCTGCGCCTCCGCGAGGCAGGTCGCGAAGTCCAGGTTCTCGTCCTGCATGCGGGTCAGGATGTAGTTGCAGGTGCCGTTCAGGATGCCCTGGACACGCTCGACGCGGTTGCCCGCCAGCGCCTCCCGCATCGTCTTGACGATCGGGATGCCACCCGCGACCGCCCCCTCGAAGCAGAGCGCCGCGCCGCTCGCCTCGGCGAGCCGCGCGAGCGCCGCGCCGTGGTGGGCGAGCAGCGCCTTGTTGGCGGTCACCACCGGTTTGCCGGTCTGGAGCGCGGCCTCGACGGCTGCCCTGGCGGCACCCTCGGCCCCGCCCATCAGCTCCACGAAGACGTCGATGTCGGACGACCGCGCGAGGTCGGCGGGATCGTCGAACCAGCGGAGGTCGGCGGTGGCGAAGCTTCGCGTCTTCGAGGCATCGCGGGCCGAAACGGCGGTGACGAGAACCTCGCGCCCGGTTCGCTCGCGCAGGGCGTCGCGTCCGTCGCGCAGGCGGATCGCCACGGCGGACCCCACCGTCCCCAGGCCCGCGAGGCCGACCCGCAGCGGAGCGTGCATCACACCAGAGGTTCCCGTGACCGGATCAGCGGGCCGTCCCCGCACCGGGCTCCGGGTGTCCATGCCGGAATTCGGTGCCGCGATCAATCGAGCTCGGGCACCGCTGCGGTCCTCGGCTGGTGCTGCGCGCAGCTCGCCCGTGCGCCGACCGTGCGGTCCCGCAGGCCGCACAGCCCGTCGTCGCTCCGCACCGAGCCGAGCGCCGAACTCAGGACCGCGAGGCCCGGCATGGCGGCCTCGAAGGCGTGCGGGTCGTTCTCGAAGAAGCGGCACGTCCCGCAGGTCGCCGTCGCGGGTTCCCGCCGTCCAAGCCCGAGGGCTGCCAGCAGGCTCATCGGGTGAGCTGAGCCCAGTAGGACGCGAACACCAGCGCCGAAAGCACGTAGCCCAACACCACGTTGACCACGACGCCCGCCGTGAAGGCCAGCACCGGCCTGGCGCCCGCGCGCACGAAGTCGCCCAGCCGCGTCGTCAGGCCGATCGACAGGAAGCAGAAGATGAAGGCCCAGCTTCGCAGGTCCTTGAGCGGGTTCACGAGCGCGGGCAGCGCCGTCCTGTTGTAGTCCGCGAGGCTGAGGTCGCGCGTTGCGAGGGTGATGAGCAGCGAGGCCACCAGGAACCCCAGCACGAATTTTGGAAAGCGGCGCCAGATCTCGCCCGCGTCCACGCGGCCTCCCGTCGCGGCCGCGTCCCAGCGCGCGGTGGCCACGATCGCCAGAACGAAGGCCCAGATGCCGATCCAGATGTCGCGGCCGACGATCTTCATGAGCGAGAAGGCCCACACCGCCTGGTCCGCCGTGCCCGCGATGCCGTCGGCATGCCCCGCCAGCCCCCCGTAGGCCTGCGCCGCCGCGATGCCCGCCGCGTCCGCGAACTCGCTGGTGCCGATCCACGCCCCCGCGACGCCCGTGGGCAGGCCCAGCGCGCGCGACGCGAGCGGCAGGACGAAGATCATCACGATGGCCCACAGCACCACGGTCGTGATGGTGATGGGCGCGTCCTCCTTGCGGCCGCCCACCGCTCCGGAGATCGCGATCGCGGCCGAAACGCCGCAGACCGCCCCGCCGACGCCGAGCGTGGCGGCGAAGCGCGGGTCGAGCCCGAGGCGCCGTGCCACGAAAAAGATGACGAAGAAGGTGACGAGCGAGACGATCGAGGCCTGAACAATAGCGACCGGCCCCGCCCAGACCATCAACGACAGCGGCAGGGTGGCGCCCAGCAGGATGATGCCGACCTTGACGTAGAGCTCCACCCGGAACCCGGCATCGAAACGGCGCGGGACGAGGCGGAGGTTGGCGAGAACCAGGCCCACCGCGAGCGCCACGAGCGGCGGCTCGAGATCGTAGGTGTTGGCCTTGTCCCACTGGCCCAGCACGAAGATCAGGACGGCCAGCACGTAAAGGAAAACGAAGGCGGGCAGGAAGCGCCGGGGCTCGAAGCCGAGGGCTGCCGTGATGAGCGTGAAGGCCAGCGCCCAGAAGGCGAGTTGCGCGAGGTAGCGGAGCGCGTTGGTGCCGAGGTCGACGCCGAGCTGGCCGAACGTCGACCACTTGGCCGGCGTCACGGCCAGCCACTTGAGGCTGGACCCGCCGGCGAACAGCAGGATGGACGCCATCACGAGGCCGAGGCCCAGCAGCACGGCCCACCAATCCTCCTTGATCCCGAGCCCGTTCCAGACCGATCGTTCGGCCGCATCCCGGACCGGCGCGAGGTGTAGGTCTGCGGATCGCGGCGTCGGGCTCATGGAAGGCGTCCCAGGTTGAGGACCGCGGACGATAAATCAGTCTACTTGGATTGTATACTGACGAGGCTCGCCGCTCGTGGGCGTTCAGCTCCGCAGCACGATGCAACTCCCGCGCGCCTCGTGGATGCGATTGCATAGCTCGGTCGCGGCCGTCCGCGTCTCGGCCGGTACACGGACGCGGTAGAAAGCGCGGAATCCTCGGGACCGGAACCGCGTGCCGATCACCATGGGCCGGAGATCGCCGAGCAGGGAGGCGTAGCGCGCCTGCGCGCGGGCATAGGTCCGCAGCGCGATCGTCTTGGAGAAATTGCCGGAGAGCTGCACCCCCCAGGGGGCGAAGGGCGCGAGCACGACCTGCGTGGCGACCTGCGGAACGGCGGTGCGCAGCGTGGCGGAGAGCTCCAGGCAGGAGGGTCCAGGTGCCTGGGCGTCGAGCGGTGCCGCGCCGCTCTTGGCCGCCGCCGCCCAATCGTCCGCCGAGCGCCCGGTGATGCGCTCCACGTAGTCCTGGGTTTCAAACGGCAGGCTTCCCTTGCCGCCCAGCCAGGCCGTGACCCGCGCGGGGCCGCCGTTGTAGGCCGCGGCCGCGAGGCCGATGTTGCCGAACTGGCGCGCGAGGTCGGCCAGGAAGGCGGCCGAGGCGGGAATGGCCTGTTCGGGATCGAAGGGGTCGAGCAACCCGCGATCCTGCGCGGTGCCGGGCATGAACTGCGCCACACCCTGCGCACCCGCGGGACTCACCACCTGCGGCCGAAAGCTGCTTTCCTGCCAGAGCAGGCGCGTCAGGAAGGCGACCGGCAGGCCCTGCTTGGCGGCGGCGGTGCCGACCAGGCGGCACAGCGCCTGGTCCACCGTCTCGCCACCGCCCGGCGTGCCGGGTTGCGGCTCGGACCGGGCGATACCCGCGGGAAGCCCGGCCAGCGCCAGCGCCAGCGCCGAGCGCGACGCGAAGGCTCTCAGCGTCACCGATGTGGACCCTGATCGACCACGTGGCACGACCTCACCCTCGCCCCGAACCGCCGCTCAGAAGGCTTTGAAGGTGATGATCGTCCGGGTATCCACGATGCCCGGAATGCGCTGCACGTGCTCGCCCACGAAGTGGCCGATGTCGATGCCTGCCTCCACGTAGAATTTGGCGAGCACGTCGAAGTCGCCCGCGATGGAGTAGATTTCCGAGGCGATTTCCGCCTCCGCCAGCGCGCTCGCCACCTCGTAGGTTCGGCCGAGCGCGCATTTGATCTCGACGAAGAAGGTCTGCATCGCCTCGCCTACTGTCCGGCCGCGGTCATAACCTCGACGTCGCGGTCGCGGTTCGACTCCACCTTGAACTCGCCCTGGTACGTTCTGCCGTCGTGGCGGGCAATGATGAGGTAGTCGCCCTCGGCCAGGACCAGCGACGGAAACGCGCCGATCAGCTCCCGGATCACGTCGCCGCCGGGCGTCAGGATCGTGAAGCTCGTGTTGGCCAGCGCTTCCCCGCCCGCGGTGTTGACGAGCTTGAGGGTCAGCACGGCGGCGCGGTGGCGGACGGTCGCCTCCACCAGCTTGCCGGCCTGCACGCGAAGGTCGGCGCTCACGATCGAGTTGGTGTCCGTCACGGGGGTGAGCGAGCCGACCCCCACGGTGTCGAGGAAGGTCGACTTGATGTGGTAGAGCCCTTCCGGAAGGCGGATGATCTGGTCGGGCTTGGCGTTGGCCACCACGAGCTTGGCTTCCGAATTGCCGGCTTCCGGCACGTAGATCGACAGCGACAGCTTGTCGGGCGTGATCGCCTCGTCGCCCAGCAGGCCTTTCACGTCCAGCCCGCCGGCGTTCAGCACCAGCCGGTCGTTGCGCGGGACGCCGCTCGCCAACGATTCCTCCCGCACGGCGCTCGCGTAGCCGTAGGCCGCGTGCACCACGTAGGTGCCGTCCGGCAGGGTGAAGGTGGGCTGCGCCTCCGTCGACTGCGCCAGCACCGGGCGCGTGCCGTCGGGTCCTGGCGCGAGGGCGAAGACGCGCCACACCAAGCCGCTCCGCAGCGGCTCGGCGTCGGTCGTGAGCCCCGCCGTGAGGTGGATGGTCCCCCGCGCGACGTCCGCACCCGGCGATTGGGCGAGGAGCGGGGGAGCGGGCAGGCAGAGCACGGCCGCCAGCAGACCCCACCTCGCGCACCCTGTCCTGAACCGCATCCCGTCCGATCCCGTGTCCGTCGACGCCGGTGCGGTTGGATTCCGCCGGAATCATGACCACGGGGTCCGCGCCTTGTGGCAGGATGCGGATTGTGCTTGGACTGCCGCCCATGAGCGACACGATCGACGCCCGGACCGACACCTTGGCGCTGCTGCGGCGGCGCCGGTCCGTCCCCCCGCAGGCCCTGACCGAACCGGGCCCCGCGCCCGGGCAACTCGCCGACCTGCTGCGGACGGCGGCCCGCGTGCCCGACCATGGCAAGCTGTCGCCCTGGCGTTTCATCGTCTTCGAAGGCGAGGGCAGGGACCGCGCGGGGGCGGCGCTCGCCGCCATCGTGGCGGCCGACGACCCGCAGGTCTCCGACAAGCGCCTGGACCTCGAACGCAACCGCCTCCGCCACGCCCCCGTGGTCGTAGCCGTCGTGTCGCGCGCGGTGCCCCACGCCAAGATCCCGGAATGGGAGCAGATCCTGTCGGCGGGCGCGGTCGCCATGAACCTCGTGGTGGCCGCCAACGCGCTCGGCTTCGCGACCTCCTGGCTGACCGAATGGTACGCCTACGACACGCGGGCCAAGGCGGCGCTCGGCCTGGGTGAGACCGAGAACGTCGCGGGCTTCATTCACATCGGAACGCCCGCGAGCGTGCCGGACGACCGCGTCCGTCCCGACATGGACGCGATCGTGACGCGCTTCTGACCGGAGCAGCCCGCCTTGTTCTACGAAGCCGGTGCCCGCGACCGCAGCCTGCTGCCGCACGATCCCTTCAAGGCGATGGTCGCCCCCCGGCCGATCGGCTGGATCAGCACGATGAGCGCCGCGGGGGCGGTCAACCTCGCGCCCTACTCGTTCTTCAACGCGGTCGCGTCCGACCCTGTCGGCGTCCTGGCCTTTTCCAGCGAAGGGAGGAAGGATAGCGTCACCTTCGCGGAGGAGACGGGCGAGTTCGTCTGGAACATGCCGACCTTCGCGTTGCGCGACGCCATGAACGCCAGCTCCGCGCCGCTGCCGCGCGGCACGAGCGAGTTCGGCCACGCGGGGCTCGCGACCGCGCCGTCCGTTCTGGTCAGGCCGCCGCGGGTCGCGGCCAGCCCCTGCGCGCTCGAGTGCAGGCTGATCGAGGTGATCCACCTCAAGCTGGCCGACGGCACGCCCACCAACAACCACCTGGTGCTCGGCGAAGTCGTGGGCGTTCACATCGACGACCGCTTCATCAAGGGTGGCCGCGTCGATCTCGCGGCGATGCGGCCCCTCGCGCGCTGCGGCTATGCCGACTACGCGGCCGTCGACTCGCTCTTCTCGCTGGCCCGGCCCGGCTGACCGCAGCCCGACTCAGGCGAGCAGAAAGGGACGGAGGGCCGCCGCCACCTCGTCGGGGAATTCCTCGTGCAGCGCCAGCCGGCCGCGAGCAAGAAGAACCGATCGGACCGAGGGCAGTGCCGCCAGGGCCTCCATCTCGGCCCTCGATTTCGCGGGGGATCCGGCGCCGTAGACCATCAGCACCGGATCGGTGACGCGCGACATGGTGGCGAAAAAGGTGTCACGGTCCACGGCCGGATCGAGTTCGCCGGTCACGAACCGGATCGAGGCGTGCCGCGCCCCCATAGCGCCCGCCACCGCCGCCTTGGCGGCCAGGCGGTCTCCGGTCAGCCAGGACGGGTCGGCGTAGACGTGCTCCCGGCCCATCAGGCGCAGCATCGGCCGGTTGACGTTCAGGCGGTACAGCAGGGAGCCGAGCGCGGGCAGGTCGCCGGCCCGCACCAGCCGCCTGCCCAGCGCGGACCTTCGCCCGACCATCGTGGGCAGCGGCCCACGCCAGGTCGGCGCGACCAGCACCAGCCGCCCCGCGATGCCCGGCCGGCGCGCCGCAGCGTCGAGCAGGTAGGCGGCCGCGTGGCCCGCCGCGACCGTGGCGAAGGCTCCGGGCACCACCGTGTCGAGCACGTGGTCGAGGAAGGTCCGCAGCGCGGCCGGGGTCAGCGGCAGGGCAGGGCGCCTTCCGGCGCCGAAGCCCGGCCAGTCCACCGCGGCCGTGGCGAAATCCGACGCCAGCCGCGTCTGCAGTGGCGTCATCTCTTCCCGCGTCGAGATGGAGCTCAGGGCCGGCAGCAGGAGCACGGCCGGGCCGCGGCCCGCCCGCGTCAGCCCGATCTCGACCTGCCGGCCGCCGATATTCCAATGCAGCGTGTCGGTCACGGGAGTCACGGGTTACCGAAGGCACGGTTGATGTCGACGACCCTGGCTACGGCTTGCGTCAGCCTGCCCGCATATCCCAAGCGGTTCAGCACCCGGCAGGAGTCCAGGTAGCCCGCCGGACCGTCCGGACCGTCCGGTGCCAGAGCCGGTAAGCCGGCGGTGCGGGCCGCGGCGAGGAACAGGCCTCGAACCAGGGTCGCGACCTCCTTCGGCTCGCCGACCGCCGCGGCGAGCCGCTCCGCGTTCCACGTCAGGGCTTTAAGGCGGGGCGTCGCGGCCGCGAACGACGCGCAGCCCACCAGGGCCGCGAGCCCTTCGAGCCCGTCCGCGACGGAGGCCACGATCCCGATCGCACCGTCGTCGAGGCCGTGCTCGGCTTCCGCGACCGCGAGCCGCGCCGCCACCCTGTCGATGTCCGCGAGTCCCCGGCAGTCGGATACGAGCACCGCGTCGGGCCGGCCGGACAGGACGGCGGAAACGTCGTCGCAGGTGCGCGCGACGCGGACGGCGAGGAGGGGAAAGGGGCCCCGCGACGGGAGCGGGTTCGACAGCATGGCAACGTCGATCACCACTGCACCGGCACCGCATTCGCGTGCCGCGTGCAGCGCCGTCGCGGCATTCCCGTCGGCCACGGTGAGGATCGAGTGCGCCGCCGCCCACGCGTTCACCAAGGTCCACTCACCCGAATGATCCGAATTAAAGCGGTCTTTACCATGTTTGGTCACGTTCGGTGAACGGACGGGGTCTCGGCGCATGCGCGCCCCCTTTTCGCCCGGAGTCGCCCGCCATGGGTCATGTCCCACCCACCGTCGAACACGCGATGCAGAGCCGCGCCGCGACGGTCGTCCGCGGTCTGCTGCGCTGGACCGGGTCAGACTCGGCCGAGGCGCGGACCCGGGCCGCCCGGGCCCTGGCGCAGGCCTACCTGAGCGGCGGTCTGGACCCCTTCGTGCGCCGCGAGGCCCTGCTCGGATTAACGGCCCTGCTCGACGATCGCTCGCCGCTCGTGCGTCTCGCCCTCGCCGAAACGTTGGGCCCGTCGGCCGGGGCCCCCCACGCGCTGGTGACCGCGCTCGCGCAGGACCAGGGAAGGATCGCGGCTGTTGTCGTGGCCACGTCCCCGCTGTTGACCGACGCCGACCTGGTGGATGCCGCGGCGCTGGGCGATGCCGCGGTCCAGATCGCGATCGCGCGTCGCCCCGCGCTCTCGCCGGCCGTTTGCGCGGCCCTTGCGGAGGTTGGCACCGCGGACGCCTGTGCGGCGCTCTGCGGCAATGTCACCGCGACCGTGACGCCCAAGGCTCTGGCCCGCATGCTCGACCGGCACGGTGACCTTTCCGATCTCCGTCGCGCCATGCAGGAGCGGCCCGACCTCGCGCCCGAGGTGCGTCACGCGCTCGTGGTCGCGACGGCCAGAAGCTTGGCGCGGTTCGTGGCCGAACGGGCCTGGCTGGGGAGCGAGGGCGTGTCGCGGGTGGTGAAGGACGCCGTGGACCAGGCCTGCGTGACCATCGCGGCGGACACTGTCCGCCGGGAGGGTCCGGTCGGCACGAGGCGGCTGGTCGCGCACCTGCGGCAGGCGGGGCGGCTCACACCGGCCGTGCTGATCCGCTGGGTGTTGCGCGGCAATCTGTCAATCTTCGAGGCGGCGATGAGCGAGCTGTCGGGCGTCCCCGCCGCCCGGGTGGCGGGCCTGCTTCGCACCGGTCGGGCGGTCGGGTTCGGGGCACTCTACGCCAAGGCGGGCCTGCCGCCCGCGCTGCTGCCGGTGTTCCAGGCGGCCGTCTTCGTTCCCGGCGCGGTGGACGCGCTGACCGACGACCCCGCCCTCCAAAGGCTGCGGATCGCCAGGGCCCTGCGGGCTTGCGCGGCGTCCGACAACCCGCACCTCGCCAGGGTGGGGGCACTGCTGCGCCGGCTCGAAGCCGAGGCGGCCCGGGACGAGGCCCGCACGGTCGCGCGCGCCACCGACCTCCTCGGTCAAGCGCCCGTGATGGGTCCGGCGTCCGCCAACGATCCGCTCGTGCTTCGTCCCGCGGCTTGAACGCGGGATCGCACCGGAGCGACCGTCGCAGGCGGCGGGTTGTATTTCGTCGCGTGGCGCTCTATGCGGAGTTCGCGCGCCCTTAATCCGACACCCCTGGAGGCGTGGGCGCACGCGGGCCGCCGTTCGAGGCGGCTCTTTTCGTTGATGGGCCACCCGCGGCGGTGGCCGCAGAGAAGGACGACCACGATGGCAGCGACCAAGCAGCTCGCGGCCGCGGTGCGCAGCGGGACAGGCAAGGGGGCCGCCCGCAACACGCGTCGCGAAGGCCGCGTACCGGGCGTGATCTACGGCGGCGGCGAGCCCGCCGAGCCGATCTCGCTCGACTACCGGGAAACCCACAAGCAGATCTACGCCGGGCACTTCCTGACCACGATCTTCGAGCTCGACATCGACGGGCGTCGCGAGCGGGTCATTCCGCGCGACTACCAGTTCGACGTCGTGAAGGACACGCCGCTCCACGTCGACTTCCTGCGCCTCAAGGCCGGGTCGCGGCTGAAGGTGTCGGTGCCCGTCCACTTCGTGAATGCCGAGAACGCGCCAGGCATCAAGCGGGGCGGCACGCTGAACATCGTCCGCCACACGATCGACCTCGTCGTCCCGGGCGACCGCATCCCCGACGCCATCGAGGCCGACGTGGGCTCCCTCGACATCAACGAGTCGCTGCACATCTCGGCCATCAAGCTGCCCGACGGATGCCAGCCCACGGACCGCCGCCCCTTCACGATCGCGACCCTGGCGCCCCCCACCACGCTGAGCGATGCGGAAGTGACCGCGGAAGCGGCCGCGGCCGCCGAGGCTTCGGCCAAGTCGGGAGCCGCCAAGGCTCCCGCCGCGCCCGCCAAGGGCGCCGCTGCCCCCGCCAAGGGCGGGGCCGCTCCGGCCAAGGGCGCGGCTCCCGCCAAGGCCCCCGCGGCCGGCGGCAAGAAGTAGAAACGCGAGCGCCGGGTCCCGCGGGGACCCGGCGCACTGACTGCGGATCGTCCGATGCTGATCCTCGCGGGCCTGGGCAATCCCGGGTCGCAATATGCCCGCAACCGCCACAATATCGGCTTCCTGGCGATCGACGCCATCGCCGGAGCCCATCGCATCGGCCCGTTCCGCGCGAAGTTCCAGGGGCAGGCCGCGGAAGGATTGATCGCCGGGGAGCGGGTCCTCCTGCTCAAGCCCGCGACCTACATGAACGACAGCGGCCGCTCGACCGGCGAGGCCCTGCGCTTCCACAAGCTCAAGCTCGACGCGCTCACCGTGCTGCACGACGAACTCGACCTCGCGCCGGGCAAGCTCCGGGTGAAGACGGGAGGCGGCAACGCCGGACACAACGGCTTGCGGTCGATCACGGCGCTGTGCGGCAACGACTACCGCCGCGTGAGGCTCGGCATCGGCCACCCGGGCGACAAGGCCTTGGTGCACGGCTACGTGCTGGGCGACTTCGCCAAGGACGAACGGGCCTGGGTCGACGCCCTGTGCGACGCGGTCGCGCGCGGTGCGGACAGCCTCGTGAAGGGCAGCGACGCGAGCTTCCAGAACGGCGTACATTTGGCGATGGACGCCGCGGGTTTCGCGGACGGCTGACAGGGTCGGCCGGAGCGCAATCGAACACGAAAGATCGGGGCCATGGGTTTCAAGTGCGGCATCGTGGGGCTGCCGAACGTGGGCAAGTCGACCCTGTTCAACGCGCTCACGCAGACGGCCGCCGCCCAGGCCGCCAACTATCCGTTCTGCACCATCGAACCCAACGTCGGTGACGTGGCGGTGCCCGATCCCCGGCTGCACGCCCTGGCCGAGATCGCCCATTCCAAGGAGATCATCCCGACCCGGCTCACCTTCGTCGACATCGCCGGGCTGGTGCGCGGCGCCTCCAAGGGCGAGGGCCTGGGCAACCAGTTCCTGGCCAACATCCGCGAGTGCGACGCGGTGGCCCACGTCGTGCGCTGCTTCGAGGACGGCGACATCACCCACGTCGAGGGCGCGGTGGCGCCGCTCAACGACATCGAGACGATCGAGACCGAGCTGATGCTGGCCGACCTCGACAGCCTGGAGAAGCGCGCGCCCGCGCTGGAAAAGCGCGCCAAGGGCGGCGACAAGGAGGCCAAGGAGCTGTTCGACCTCGTGACCCGCTGCCTCGTGCTGCTCCGCGAGGGCAAGCCCGCGCGGCTCGTCGAGGTCCGCGCCGACGAGCGCCGCACTTTCGCGGGCCTGGGCCTGCTGTCGGCGAAGCCTGTGCTCTACGTGTGCAACGTCGAGGAGGACGCGGCCGAGGGCGGCAACGCCTTCTCGGGCGAGGTCGCGGAGCGCGCGCGTGCCGAGGGCGCCGTGGCGGTCGTCGTTTCCGCCAAGATCGAGAGCGAGATCGCGGTGCTGCCCGCGACCGAGCAGAAGGACTACCTCGACGCCATCGGCCTGAGCGAGCCGGGGCTGAACCGCGTGATCCGGGCGGGCTACGACCTGCTCCACCTCGTGACCTTCTTCACCGTGGGGCCCAAGGAGGCCCGCGCCTGGACGATCTCGCGCGGCACGCGGGCCCCGCAGGCCGCGGGCGCGATCCACAGCGATTTCGAGAAGGGTTTCATCCGCTCGGAAACGATCGGCTACGACGATTATGTGTCGGCCCGCGGTGAGGCCGGCGCCCGCGAGCGCGGCACGTTCCGGCTGGAAGGCAAGGACTACGTGGTGGCCGACGGCGACGTGCTCCACTTCCGCTTCGCAACCTGACGCGGGTGGCTCGGCGCCGACCCGACCTGGGGCGGAAGCCGCCGATTCTACCGCGGATTTGCGAGCGGCCCGACCTCGGCCCTTGAACCGCCGTTTGTGCAGCCGATACCCTTTCCCAACGGGGCCGGGTCGGAGGACGCAGATGCGGGGCCGAGTCATCACGGCGGTGGGTTTGGGCCTGATGGTCGTCGCGGCCGCGGTCGCCGCCGCCGTCGCCTATTACGACCGCCCCACGACCCTGACGGTCGCCGTCTCGTCCACCGACACGGACGACATCGACCTCGTGAGGGCGGCGGCCAGCCTCCTCGATCGTCGCCACCGTGATTTAAGGCTGACCATCCTGCAGGAGAGTGGCGTCGCCGCCGCCGCCAAGGCGCTCGACGCGGGCGATGCCGACCTCGCCGTGGTGAGGGCCGACGTCGCCATGCCGTCCAAGGGCGGGACCGTGGTGCTCACCCACAAGGACGCCGCGGTGCTGATGGCTCCCGGCGGGGGTGGCGTGGACAAGATCGAGGACCTGGAGGGCAAGCGCGTCGGCATGCTGTCCGGCCGTCCCGGCGACGCCCGCCTGTTCGAGGCGGCCCTCCAGCAATACGATGTCGCGCCCGATCGCGTCGCGACCGTGCCGCTGAATGCGCAGGACGTCGGCACCGCGCTCGCGGCAAAAACGGTGGATGCCGTCTTCGCGGTCGGTCCGCTGCAGAACGGGCTCGTGCCGGAAGCCGTGAAGGCCGTCTCGGCCGCGGGCGAGGGGGCGCCGGTCTTCCTGCCCGTGGCCGAAGCCCCCGCGATCGCCCAGCGCACCGGCGTCTACGACACGCAGACCGTGATCCGCGGGGCCTTCGGGGGCAGCCCACCGCGTCCGGCCGATGATTTCGACACGCTCGGCGTGAGCTATCGCCTCGTGGCGAGCACCGACCTCGACGACGAGACGGTGGCGTCGCTCACGCGCTTCCTGCTGTCGCAGCGGTCCGCGCTGGCCGAACTCGCACCGTCGGCGCGCCGCATGGAGGCGCCCTCGACCGACAAGGGCTCACCGGTGCCGACCCATTCGGGCACCGCGGCCTATATCGACGACGAGGAGGAAAGTTTCCTCGATCGCTACAGCGATTTCATCTACATCGGCGCCATGGTGATGGGCGTGATGGCCTCGGGCCTCACCGCCATCGCGGGACGCATCGGCGCGCGGGGCTCGGCCCGCGTCGAGGACCTCGTGGCCACGTTGCTCTCCACCCTCAAGCAGGTGCGCGGCTCGGTCGCCTCCGCGCAGCTCGACGAGCAGGAGGACAAGGTGGACGAGGTCGTCGCGGCCGCGCTGAGCGAGAGCTCCCTCCGCACGCTCGACGAGCGCCGGGTCGCGGCCCTCAACATGGCGGTCGAGCAGGTCCGGTCCGCGATCCGCGATCGACGCCGCGACCTGCGGCGCACGGGCCCGATGCCCGCGAACGACCGCGTCGCGATCGCCTTCGATCCGGGGAAGGTGGCCGAATCCTAGACCATCGCTCCGGAGGACGCTCGGCCCTGCCCGGTCATCGCAGCCGGGACAGGAGGGAAGCGAGCGCCGTCCGCTCCGCAGAGGTGAGGGGCGCCAGCGTGTCCTCGGTGATGGCGAGAGCCCGTGGGATCAGCCGCCCGACCAGCTCCCGGCCGTCGGACGTCAGCGCCACCAGGACGCGCCGCCCGTCTTCCGGGTCGGGCCTGGTTTCGGTGAACCCGCGGTGGCTGAGCCGGTCGATCACGCCCTTGATCGTGGCGGCGTCCATCCCAGTCAGGCGCCCCAGGAGGTTCTGGCTCAGGGGGCCGGCCTCGTTGAGCTTGGCGAGGGCCGCCCATTGGGTGGCGGTGACCTCTCCCTCGACGCCCGCGGTGAAGATCAGCGCGTGCCTCTGCGCCACCTGCCGCAGCACGAAGCCGATCTGGTCGTCGAGACGATAGGACGCGGCCTCTGCCCGATGCGGGACCGCAGGCTTGGCCGTGGCGGTCGGCATCACGCGGCCAGGTAGGTTTCGGCGACGTCCGGGTTGGCCGCAACCTCGGCCATCGAGCCCGCGAAACGCACGTGGCCGCTCTCGAGGATTACGACCCGGTCGGAGATCAGCTTGGCGAAATGCAGGTTCTGCTCGGACAGCAGGAGGCTCAGCCCCTCGCGCTTCACGGCCAGGAGCGTGTGCGCCATGTCCTCCACGACCTTGGGGGCCAAGCCTTCGGACGGCTCGTCCAGCAGGAGAAGCCTTGGATTGCCCATCAGCGCGCGCGCGACGGTCAGCATCTGCTGCTCGCCGCCGCTCATGCGCCCGCCGAGGCGTCGGCGCATGGCGGCGAGGTTCGGGAACAGGGTGTAGAGCCGCTCGGGCGTCCAGTGCGGCGCGCCCGGGCGGGGCGCCTGCCGCCCGACCTCCAGGTTCTCCTCCACGGTCAGGTCGGCGAAGATGCGCCGGTCCTCCGGCACGAACCCCAGGCCCCGCCGCACGATCGCGTGGGTGGGGAGCCGCGACACGTCCTCGCCCGCGAACGAGACAGTGCCCTGACGCCGCGCCATGAGCCCGGCGATCGTGCGGAAGGTGGTGGACTTGCCCGCGCCGTTACGCCCGAGCAGCGCCACGATCGAGCCGGACGGAACCTCGAGCGCCACGTCGAACAGGACCTGCGCCTGCCCGTACCAGCTCCGCAGGTTGGTGACCGCGAGCGTCATGCGCGCGCCGCAAGGGTCGCGGCGAGGTCGCCGTGGACGAGGCCCTCGCCGAGGTAGACGGCCCGCACCCGCGGGTCGCGCCGCACGGCGTCGGGCGCGCCTTCCGCGATCAACTCGCCACGGTTCAGCACCATGACGCGGGCCGCGTGCTCGAACACCACGTCCATGTCGTGCTCCGTGAAGAGCACGCCGATGCGCCGCTCGCGCGCGATGGCGGCCACGGTCCGCATCAGGGCTCCGCGTTCGCCCGGCGCCATCCCGGCGGTGGGCTCGTCCATCAGCAGCAGGGTGGGCGCGTTGGTGAGGGCCAGCGCGAGCTCCAATCTCTTGAGGTCGCCGTAGGCGAGTTCCGCGGTCGACCGCGCGGCCTGCCCGCGCAGGCCCACTAGGTCGAGCAGGGCGTCGGCCTCCCGCACGAAACCGCGGGCCGCGGCGCCGAACGGGCGGAGCCGCCCCGCGTGGGACAGGAGCGCGGTCTGCAGGTTCTCCCGCAGGCTCATCGACGCGAAGGTCGCGGTGATCTGGAAAGTGCGGCCGACCCCGCGCCGCCACATCGCGCGGGGCTTGGCGCCCGTCACCTCGCGGCCGTCGAGGCGGACGCTCCCGGCGTCCGGCTCGATCTGCCCGTTGAGCATGTTGAAGCAGGTCGATTTGCCCGCGCCGTTGGGGCCGATGAAGGCCAGCATCTCGCCGCGCGCGAGATCGAACGAGAGGCCTTTGACAGCCTGGATGCCGCGATAGCTCTTGGCGAGGCCGCTCACGGCGAGCAGGGTAGGGGACCCGCTCATTCCGCCGCCTCCGCCTGCGCGTCGGGTCGCGGAACGGTGGAGGGAGCGGAGCGCCCCAGCAGCGCTGCAGCCGCGCCGCCCAACCCGCTCGGGAAGGCCACGACCAGGATGATGACGATGAGCCCCAGCACCAGCTTGGAATGGTCCGTGCCGTTGACGAGGCCGATCGACAGCGCCTTGTAGACCGCGGCCCCCGCGAAGCTGCCCGACACGGTGCCGATCCCGCCCAGCAGCACCATCACGAGCCCGTCGACCGAGGTCGGGATGCCGAGGTCGTCGGGGAACACGCCGCCCTTCAGGAAAGCGAACAGCCCGCCCGCCAGCGCCCCGAACCCGCCCGCGACCACGAAGGCCGACCACTGCGCGGCCCGGCGGCCGATGCCGACCGCCTCGGCCCGCAGCGTCGAGTCCCGCACCGCACGCAGCGCGTAGCCGAACGGCGAGAAGGCGATCACGCGCAGCGCCGCGACGCCCCCCGCCGCCAGCGCCAGGGCGAGCCAGTAGAAGGCGCGCGGCGAGGCGGCCCAGCCCTCCGGCCAGATGCCGAGCAAGCCGTTGTCGCCGCCCGTCACCGCCGTCCACTGGAACGCGATCGACCAGGCGATCTGCGCGAACGCCAGGGTCAGCATGGCGAAGTAGACTCCCGCGAGCCGCACGCAGAACCAGCCCACGATCGCGGCCCCCGCGAGCCCGAGCGCGACCCCGCAGCCGAGCGCGGGGAAGAGGGGCAGGTTCAGGTCCTTGACCGCGAGCGCGACGCCGTAGGCTCCCAGGCCGAACGACGCCGCGTGGCCGAAGGACGCGAGGCCGCCGACGGACATCAGGAATTGCAGGCTCGCCGCGAACAGCGCAGCGATCGAGAGTTCGGCGCCCACCGCGAGCCAATAGTCTCCCAGCAGCGGGGGGAGGGCGGCCAGCAGGACCAGCAGCCCTCCCGCCGCGAATCGTCCGGGACCGGTCCAGGGTCGCCACGGGCGCGCGGCCATCGGCGCGGCGCTCCGCGGCGGTGCCTCGGCCCGCCCGAACAGCCCGTGCGGCCGGATCACCAGGACGATCGCCATCACGGCGAAGACGAGCACCAGCGACACGCCGGGCAGCACCAGGATGCCGAAGGCGTTCAACTCGGCGACGAGCAGCGCCGCCGCGTAGGCTCCGCCGACGCTGCCCAGGCCGCCGATCACCACCACCGCGAAGGCCTCGACGATGACCGACAGGTCCATGCCGTGGTTGACGGCGTCGCGGGGGATCTGCAGCGCGCCGCCCAGGGCCGCGAGCGCGACGCCCAGGCAGAACACGGCCGTGAACAGCCACGTCTGGTTCACGCCCAGCGCCGCCACCATCTCGCGGTCCTGGGTGGCGGCGCGCACGAGCACGCCGAAGCGGGTGCGGCGGAACAGCAGCCACAGCAATCCCAGCACCGCGGGCCCGAGCGCGATTAGCAGAAGGTCGTAGCTGGGTACCGCCTGCCCGAGCACGTCGATCGCTCCCCCGAAGCCGGGCGCGCGGCGGCCGACGAGGTCGTCCGGGCCCCAGACCATCACGACCGCGTCCTCGGCCACGAGCGTCAGGCCGAAGGTGGCGAGCAATTGGAAGAGGTCAGGCACGTGGTAGATGCGGCGGAGCAGCACGATCTCGACGACGCCGCCCAGCGCCGCCACGGCGAGCACGGCCAGCACGAGCCCGCCCCAGAAGCCCGCCGGCCCGGCGAACCGCTCCGTCAGGTCGTAGGCCACGTAGGCGCCCAGCATGTAGAAGGCGCCGTGCGCGAAATTGACGATCCGCGTCACGCCGAAGATGACCGACAGGCCCGACGCCACCAGGAACAGCGAGGAGGCGCCGGCCAGTCCCGCCAGGAATTGGGCGATCAGCAGCGCCAAGCCGGCCTCCTCCCTCGGCGTCCGCGGCCTACTGCGGCCGCAGCGTCTTCACCTCGTCGTCGGTGGGGAGGTAGTCCGCCCCGTTGCGGTAGGCGAAGTCCACCATGATGCCCTTGTCATCCTGCACGGCCGTGGTGCCCACGAAGGCGCCCAGCGTCGACTGGTGGTCGATCGCGCGGAAGCTCGCTGGGCCGAAGGGCGAGTCGAAGCCGAGGCCCTCGCCCGCGGCGATCAGCTTGTCGGGGTCGGTCGAGCCCGCCTTGCGCAGCATGTCGGCCGCGGCCTCGATCAGCGTGTAGCCCACCACGGAGCCGAGCCGCGGGTGGTCGTTGTACTTGGCCTGGTAGGCTTTCAGGAAGGCGTCGTGCTCGGGCGTGTGCAGCGCGTACCAGGGATAGCCGGTAACGATCCAACCCTGCGGCGCCTCGTCCTTCAGGGCCTCGAGATATTCCGGCTCACCGGTCAGGAAGCTCACCACGGCGCGGTCCTTGAACAGGCCGCGGGTGTTGCCCTCGCGCACGAGCTTCACGAGGTCGGGGCCGAACTCGACGTTGAGGATGGCGTCGGGCTTGGCGGATTCGATGGCCGCCACCACGGGGCCGGCGTCGATCTTGCCCTGCGTGGGCCATTGCTCCGCGACCCACTGAATGTCGGGCCGCTTGGCCGACAGCAGCTTCTTGAACACCGCCACGGCGGACTGGCCGTATTCGTAGTTCGGCGCGATCGTGGCCCAGGTCTTGGCGGGCAGCTTGGCGGCCTGCTCGGCCAGCATGGCGGCCTGCATGTAGTTCGACGGTCGCAGCCGGAACGTGTAGCGGTTGCCGTCCTTCCAGACCATGGCGTCGGTCAGCGGTTCGCCCGCGAGATAGACGATCTTCTTCTGCTTGGCGAAGTCGGCGAGCGCGAGCCCGATGTTGGAGAAGAAGCCGCCCGCGAGCAGGACCACGCCCTCGCGCGACACGAGCTCGTTGGCGGCGGTGATCGCCTCGGCGGGCTTGCCGGCGTCGTCCTTGGAAACCACCACCAGCGTCTTGCCATTGATGCCGCCGTGGGCATTGACGTCCTCGACGGCCAGCTGCCAGCCCTTGCGGTAGGGCTCCGTGAAGCTCGGTAGCGCCGAATACGAGTTGATCTCGCCGATCTTGATGTCCTCGGCCGCCGCTTGCCCCGCGAGGGCCGCGCCGCAGACGAGCGCCATGAGAGCCTGTTTCATCCGTTCCCCTTCCAGATGTCCGGTGCGGCGCCTACCGCAGCCCGTCCTCGCCCTTGATCTCGTCCGCCCTGAGCCCGCCTACGCGGGGCAGGGGGCGGCCGCCGGTGGTGACGGCCAGCGCCACAACGATCTCGCCCGCCCGCGGCGCGTCGTTGATGCGCACTTCCATGCCGTCGAAATGGCTGCGCACGAACGCCGCATCCTTGTGGCCGAGGGGGATGTCGAGCGCCGCGCCCGGTCCGCCGCGCTTCTTGGAGGAGGGGATCAGCGCCGCGCCCTTGCCGAGCGCCTTCCGGACGGGAGCGCCCATCTTGGGATGGAGGAGGGCGGCCGCGTGCTCCAGTTCGCCGTCCTCGCCCACCAGGGCGGCCTTGCCGTAGCTCTGCGCGGTGTCGCCCGGGATGCCCAGCGCCGCGATAGCTTTGCCGGCCAGCAGGGCGCCCAGCTCCTCGCCCACCTCGATCAGGTCGGACAGGTCCTCGACGTAGGTGCCGGCATAGGGGTTGGCGATCACCGCCACCGCGGCGGCGCGGCGCACGGGCGGGTCGACCGCGCGGCCCATCTCCGCGCAAACCTCCTCGACGATCGTGACGATCTTCCGGATCTTCGCCTTCATCGCAGCCCGTCCTCGCCCTTGATCGCGTCGGCCTCGAGCCCGCCCACCCGCGCGTGAACGCGGGCGCCCGTGGTCATCACCAGGGCCAGCGCGATCTCGTCCGCCCGCGGCGCGTCCGTGAAGCCCACCTCCATGGCATCGAAATGGCTGCGCACGTAGGAGGCGTTGATGTGGGTCACGGGCACGTCGAGCCGCGTGCCGGGGCCACCCACCTTCTTGGTGGAGGGCACGATGGCCTTGGCGTCGCCCAGCACTTCGCGCATCGCGTAGCCGCCCGGCACGTGCCACAGCGCGCCGTGCTCCAGCTCCCCGGCCTGGCCCACGATCGCCCCCTTGCCGTAGCCCTGGATCGCGGCGGCGCCGCCGAGCGCGTCGGCGAGGTCGCGCGCCAGGGCGAGCCCGAGCGGCTTCAGGTCCTCCATGAAACCCGCGATGTCGGCGACGTAGCGACCCGCGAAAGGGTTGCGGATCACGGCCAGGATCGAACCGCGCCGCAGCGGGATCGAAACCGCCGGACCGCCCTCGTGAAAGATCTCCTCCACGCTCAGGAGGCGCTTGCGGACCACGACCTCAGGCATCGAAGGCTCCATGGGCTTGCCCGTCGCCCTCGCGCGGGAGGAGGGCGAGGCCGCCCGCGACCTCCGTCACGCCCTGAAGGTGCAGCGCCGCGCCGACGATCAGGCCTCGCCCCAGCAGATCCCGCACGCAGGCCAAGCCAGGCCGGAGAGCGGTATCGACCTCGGACCGGCACAGGGTTCCGACAGCGCGGGTGACGAGCCGGTCGCCCAGGTCGCTGTCGGCCTGGATGCTGCGGGCGGGGGCGCGGTGAACGAGCGGGTGGCCGGGCAGGTCGACGGCGTTGGCCACCACGGTCGCGGCCGCGTCGGCCTCCGCGGCCGTGCGGGCCAGGATGGTGACCGCGTCCGCGATCCCGAGCGAAAAACTCCGGCCCCGCCAGCCGCTGGTGGCGATCCC
Organism: uncultured Lichenihabitans sp.; assembly: GCA_964243405.1. GTDB lineage: Bacteria > Pseudomonadota > Alphaproteobacteria > Rhizobiales > Beijerinckiaceae > Lichenihabitans. The sequence goes on from CAXTFJ010000006.1 coordinate 34,221, forward strand.
CCGCGCGGCGTCCGTCGCCCGGACCCGCACGCGGCCGATGAGGGACGGGCGGTCGGGACGATCCACCAGGCCGATCGCCAGCGCCTCGCCAGGGACGAGGTGGAGGGCGATGTCGCCGCCGTTGTTCACGAACGCGCGGTCGAGCGGGGCCGCGTCCACCATCGCGGCGAGGATGTCTTCCGCCACCGCGCCCGCCACGGCCGCCATCGGCGTGATGAACGACGCCGCCGAGAACGGACGGGCGGCCCGTTGCATCCGCCGCGCGACCGGGCCGTCGAGCGGCATGTCGGCCGGGTTCGCGGCGCGGCGCAGCGCGTCGAGCTCGCCGCAAAGCTCGCCGAGCACCGTGTCGAAGCGGGCCGCGGCGGACCGGAAAGCGGTCGCCACGGCCGCCCGCGCGCCCCAGGCCCCGACGATCAGGTCGATGGGGCCGTGCTGGAAATGCATCCGACCGTCCGGCAGCAGGCGAGCCGTGGGGCCGTTTGTTCTTGGAGGGGAGTGCGGGAGAAGGGACTTTGACGCAACCGCGAGACGTGAAGACGAGCCCGGCCCGCGGCACGCCTCATCCAGCCTGCCGCTCATCGTCTGTCCAAGGCGGGAGAAGGGCGACGCTGCGTGAGCGAAGGTGGCGTTCACCGGTGCAATCCCCGCTCGACGTCGGGAACGTGCGGCCAGGGATTGTCGGTTCGGTGCGGCACCTGCCGACGACTCGTCCGCTCGCCGCGGAAATCGGACAACGGCCGCACCTGGTCCATGTGCCCGCCCAGCGCCGCGTAGTCGCTCAGGCGCAACGTGAACTCGATGGGCGCCACCAATGCGGGCGTGGGCACGGAGCCGAAGCCGCCCGTGGGCACGCGCGACACGTCCACCATGAAGGTGATGCCGCCGCCCGGCCACACGTAGGTCGGCGCGCCGCCGCAGGTCACCAGCGTCAGCGCGTCCTTGACCGAGCGGGTCAGGCGCACCGGGTTCTCGGTCACGCCCGCCCGCAGCGACCCGCCCGCGCCGCCCATGAACAGCACCGTGCAGAGCGCCGGCTCGCAGTTTTCCTTGATGAGCTCGACCGAGGCCGCGAGACCTGCCGGCATGTCCCGCTCGACCGGCCGCAGGGCCTCGTCCAGCACATAGTATCCCGAGTGCTCGCCCGTGGTGGAGACCATGAGCAGGGTGAGGCCGGGCCTCGCAACCTTCGGGTCGAAAGCCCCCAGGATCGCCAGGGGATCGTTGACCGACGTGCCGCCCCAACCGGTGCCGGGGTCGGCGACCTGGAAGTAGCGGCCGGGCGTCGAGCGGCGGCCCTTCATCTTGAGGCCGGTGTCGGGCAGGCCGAGCAGCTTGCCGGCCTGATGCTCGGACAGCACGCCCGTGATGTGGTCGTCCACCACCACGACCTCGTCCACCTGCCCGTGCCACTGGCGGGCGAACATGCCGATGGTGGCCGACCCGCAGCCGACCCGCATGCGTTCCTCGACCGCGCCGTTGACGACCGGGGGCCGCCCCGCCTGCACCAGCACGGTCGCGCCCCCGTCCACCGCGAGCTCGACGGCGCCGCCGTTACAGAGCGCGAGCATGGCCTCGCAGGTGACCCGGCCCTCTTTCTTCGACCCGCCCGTCAGGTGGTGGACGCCGCCCAGCGACAGCATCTGCGAGCCGTACTCGCCCGTGGTGACGTGGCCGATCGGCTCGCCGTCGACCCGCGCCAGGGCCCGCTCGGGGCCGAGGTGGCGGTCGGTGTCGATCTTCACTTTGACGCCGCAGTAGGAGAAGATCCCCTCCGTCACCACCGTGACCGTGTCGACCCCGTCCACCGCGGAGGCCACGATGAAGGGGGCGGGCTTGTAGTCGGGATAGGTGGTGCCCGCCCCGATGGCGGTCACGAACATCCGCGGCTCCCGGACCAGGCTTCCGTCCCAATCGGCCCCGCTCGATCCGAAGGGGACGACGATCCCGCCGTCGTCGATCGCGTGCTGAAGCACCACGTGGGGGTCGACGCGGACCAGCTCGCCCGCCTCGTTGGCGTAGCGGTCGCACGCGCCCTTCTGGCCGGGCCGGATGTAGCACATAACCGGGCAGGCATCGCAGCGGATCTTGTCACCCGAACTGCCATCCTGCTGAAGCGTCATCGGCGCCCGGGTCCGCGGTGAGATTGTTCGTATGCGAACAAGTTGGACCCCGTTCGCGAAGGCTGTCAAGCGGCTCGGGCCGGTTGCGTACGACCGAGATGTTTGCTGCGAAATACCGCGGCGGACCGGTCGGCAAAGGTGCGACCCACCGGTTGACCTCGGCGCGGTTCGCGTCGAACATGTTCGTACACAAACAAGTTGGCGGCGGCCCGACGCGCAAAGGCATGATCCAGCTCACCGTCAACGGCGTCGCGCAAAGCCTCGATATTCCGCCCGGCGTGCCGCTCCTCTACGTGCTGCGCAACGACCTCGGGCTGAACGGGCCCAAGTTCGGCTGCGGCCTGGGCGAGTGCGGCGCCTGTACGGTGACGTTGGACGGCGTCGCGGCCCGCTCCTGCGTTGTGCCGATGCGGGTGGCGGCGGGCCGGCGCGTGGTAACGCTCGAGGGCCTCGGCACCCCCGAAGCGCCGCATCCGGTGCAGCAGGCCTTCATCGACGAGCAGGCGGCGCAATGCGGCTACTGCCTCAACGGCATGATCATGACCGTCAAGGCGCTGCTCGACCGCGACCCCAATCCTGACGACGCGGCCATCCGGGCGGAGCTGCGCGGCAACCTGTGCCGGTGCGGCGCCCACGTCGAGATCCTGCGGGCCGCCCACCGCGCCAGGCGCCTCGTCGCCACCGGGGCGGGCCGGTGAGCGTGGCCCGAGACCCGCCGCAGGCCCGCGATGCGCTGACCCGGCGCGGCGTCCTGCTGGTGCTGCTCGGCCCGCACGGCCCCGGACCGATCCAGGAGGAGCCCGCGGCCGCCGGCCCGCAGCAGCCCGACGATGCGGCCGAAGTCTTCCTCGTGGTGGACCGCGAAGGCTCCGTCACGGGCTACAACGGCCACGTCGACCTGGGCACCGGGATAGGCACGGCGCTCGGGCAGATCGTGGCGGACGAACTCGACGTGGCGTTCGAGCAGGTGCGGATCGTGCTGGGCGACACGGACGGGGCCCCGAAACAGGGCGCCACGATCGCGTCCGAAACCATCCAGGTCACCGCCGTCCCGCTCCGTCAGGCGGCCGCCCAGGCGCGGGCTCACCTCGTGGGGCTCGCGGCGGAGCGGTTCGGCTGCCAGCCCGCCGACCTGGCCGTTGAGGACGGCGTGGTGCGCCGCCGCGACGGCGGCAACGAGGGGCTGAGCTACGGCGACCTGGTGGGCGACGACCACCTCAGGCTGGCGCTCGACCCCGCCGTGGCGCTGAAGTCCTCAGCCGACTACCGCGTGGTGGGCCGGCGGACGCCGCGCGTCGACATTCCTGCCAAGGCGACCGGGACGTTCACCTACGTGCACGACGTCCGCGTGCCCGGCATGCTGCACGGCCGCGTGGTCCGGCCGCCCTACGCGGGGCTCGACGCCGGTCCCTTCGTCGGGACGAGCCTGCTGGAGGTGGACGAGGTGTCCGTGGCCCACGTGCCGGGCCTCGTGGCCGTGGTGAGGCTCGGCGACTTCGTGGGCGTGGTTGCCGAACGGGAGGAGAACGCCGCCGCGGCCGCGGCCGCGTTGAACCTCACCTGGAAACCCTGGCCCGGCCTGGGCGACCTCGCCCGGCCCGAGGCGGCGCTGCGCGCCAACCCATCTACCCCGCGCGTGCTGCGCGACACGGGTGGGGTGGACGAGGCCATCGCGGGCGCCGCCGAGCCGATGCGGCGGACCTACGTGTGGCCGTTCCAGATGCACGGCTCCATCGGACCCTCCTGCTCGGTTGCGGATTTTCGCGCGGACGGGCTGACGGTGTGGTCGGGCACGCAGAACCCGCTGATGCTGCGCGCGGACCTCGCCACCCTGCTCGACCTGCCGGAGGAGCGGATCGAGGTCATCCGCCACGAGGCGGCCGGCTGCTACGGGCGCAATTGCGCCGACGACGTGGGCGCCGACGCGGCCCTCCTGTCGCGCGCGGTGGGACGCCCCGTGCGGGTGCAACTCACCCGCGAGCAGGAACACGCCTGGGAGCCGAAGGGCGCCGCGCAAGTGATGGATGTCGGCGGCGGCCTCGACGCGGACGGCCGTCCCGTGGGCTACGACTTCGCCACGCGCTATCCCTCCAACGCCGCGCCCACGCTGGCCCTGCTGCTCACCGGGGTGATCCCGCCCGTGCCGCAGGTGCTCGGGATGGGCGACCGCACCGCCATCCCGCCCTACGACTACGGCCCGTCCCGCGTGGTGGTGCACGACATGGCGCCGCTCGTGCGCGCCTCCTGGCTGCGCGGCGTCTCCGCCATACCGAACTCCTTCGCCCACGAGAGCTTCGTCGACGAGCTCGCGACCGCCGCCGGCGTCGACCCGGTCGCGTTCCGGCTGCGCCACCTGCCCGACACACGCGCGGCCGACCTCGTCAGAGCCGTGGCCGACAAGGCGGGATGGGTGCCGCACGACAGGCCGGGGACGCTGCCGTCCGACGGCAACCTGCTGCGCGGCCGCGGCTTCGCCTACGCGGTCTACGTCCACGGCACCTTTCCCGGCACGGCCGCGGCCTGGTCGGCCTGGGCCGCCGACGTGTCGGTCGACCGCGGTACGGGCGAGGTCTTCCTGACCCGGATCGTCGTGGGGCAGGATTCCGGCCTGATGATCAACCCGGCCGGTGTGGAGCACCAGATCCACGGCAACGTGATCCAGTCGGTCAGCCGCGTGATGAAGGAGCAGGTGTCCTTCGGCCCAACGGGCGTGACGAGCCGGGAATGGGGTGGCTACCCCATCCTGACCTTTCCCGAACTGCCGCCGATCAACGTCGTCCTGGTGCCGCGGCCGGACGAGCCGCCGCTCGGCGTCGGCGAGTCGGCTTCCGTGCCGAGCGCGGCCGCCATCGCCAACGCGATCTTCGACGCGACGGGCGTGCGCTTCCGCGAGCCCCCCTTCACGCCCGAACGGGTGCGGGCGGCGCTGAACCCGCTGCCGCCGCCCGCCGACCCGGTCCGTCCGGCGAAGGCGCCCGCATCACCCATCGCGGCGCTGGGCTGGCGCGCGCGGCTGAAGCTCGCCGCCGCGGCCCTGACGGGGGCGGTCGGCGTGGCCGCGGCCCTGCTGCCCTGGCGGGGCGCCCTTCCCGCCGTGCCGCGGCCGGACCCGGCCCTCTACTCCGCGGAGGCCATCGCCCGCGGCCGCGTCGTGGCGGCCCTGGGCAATTGTGCGGGCTGCCACCTCGGTCCGGACGGCGCGAGCCTCGCGGGCGGCCACGCGCTCGATACGCCCTTCGGCCGGGTGGTGGCCACCAATCTCACGCCCGACCCGGAGACGGGCCTGGGCGCCTGGTCCTACCCCGCCTTCGAGCGCGCCATGCGCGAAGGAGTGAGCCGGGACGGGCACCACCTCTACCCGGCCCATCCCTATACGTCCTTCACCCGGACCGCCGACGCCGACCTGCAGGCTCTCTACGCCTTCCTCGTCGCGCAGCCTGCCGTCGCGCACGTGCCACCCCCGACCGCGCTGCGGTTCCCGTTCTCCATCCGCGCCTTGATGGCGGGATGGAATGCCCTGTTCCTCCGCCCCGGCGTGTTGGCGCCCGAGCCGACCCGATCGGCCGAATGGAACCGTGGCCGCGAGCTGGTCGAGGGCCTGGGCCATTGCTCGGCCTGCCACTCGCCCCGCAACGCGCTAGGCGCCGAACGCGCCGGTCCCGATCACCTGTCGGGTGGGGTGGTGGATGGCTGGGACGCGCCGGCCCTGGCCGCCCTGTCGAAGGCGCCGGTCCCCTGGACCGCCGAAGCGTTCCACGCCTACCTGTCCACCGGGTTCTCCGCCCAGCACGGCGTCGCGGCCGGCCCGATGGCGGCCGTCGTGACCGAACTGGCCGCCGTGCCCGACGCCGACCTCCGCGTCATGGCGACCTACCTCGCTTCCTTGCAGACCGAACGGCCGACCCCGGACGAGGCTGCCGCGAAGACCGCGGCGGTCGTGGCCCGTTCGGGCTGGCCGGCGCCGGACTTGGCGGGGCCGGGGGCGGGGCTTTACGCGGGCGCCTGTGCGACCTGCCACGAGGCAGGCGGTCCCGTGCTGTTCGGCGCCCGTCCGCTGCTGGGCCTCAACACCGGCGTCCACGCCGCGCGTCCCGACAACCTGATCCGGGTGGTGCTGGAGGGCATCGACGTGCCCGCCCGCGCGGAGCTCGGCGCCATGCCGGGCTTCGCGGAGAGCTTTACGGACGCGCAAGTCGCCGACCTGCTCCGCTACGTCCGGGCGCGGTTCGCGCCGGACGAGGCGCCGTGGGCGGATGTGGACCGTGACGTCGCCCGCATCCGGGCGGAGCGGACCCAGGCCCGCCGCGACTGACCGGGCGCGACGCCGGCGGATGGTCAGGGCTCCGTCCGGCTCCGGTCGTAGCGGGGCAGTCGGTCGCCGACCACCACCCAGGCGAGCTTCTGTTCGACCCAGACGTGGTCCTTCGGCGGCACGCGGCCGGGGTCGTCCAGGCTGGCAATCGCGATGTCGACCTCGCCCGGCGTGTCCGCGTGGGCGTAGGTCAGCATGGTCCCGCAGGACGGGCAGAAGGCCCGCGTGACTTTGGAGCTCGATGCGAAGCGCACCGCGTCCTGGCCGGTGAACCGCACGTCGGCCGTTCCTGCCGTGAACCATGCCACGCAAGGCGAGGCCGCCACCCGGCGGCAGTCGACGCAGTGGCAGACCGTCTCGTTGCGCGGCTCGCCCGACACCGCGTAGCGGACCGCGCCGCAGAAGCATCCGCCCTCGATCATCGTCGCTCTCCCCAAAGCCTCGTCCTCCGCGGTCTCAGGCCGGCGCGTCCTCCGGACGGTAGTGGTAATGGTAGCCGTAAAGGTCCGTGCCGAACCCGAGCGACGCGTAGAGCGCGCGGGCAGGGCCGTTGTCCGCCTGGACCTGGAGGCACGCCTTGTCGGCGCCGCGCATCGCGGCCCAACGCATCAGGCGACCCACGACGCGCTTCGCGTAACCGCGACCCTGCGCGCCGTCCGCGGTCCGCACGGACTCGACCACCAGAAGCCCCCGGTCCAGGACGCCGTAGGCCGCGGAGACGATCTCGCCATCGACGCGCAAGGCCGCGAAGCAGCGGGGCAGCGCGATGCATTCGAGCATGGCCCGGTACACCGCATCCCCAGATGCGCCGACGCGGGCGTGATGCGCGCGGAACGCGATCCAGTCGTCTCCGGCGCGGTCGGTGAGCTCGACCTGCCCCTCCGGGACCGGGCCAAGTGAGGACAGGTCGGCAAGCAGCGTGCGCGTTTCCAGGCGCGGTACGAAACCGATCCGGTCGAGCGAGTCGGCCAACCCGACCGCGATGGAGGGCGCCCGGACGATCAGGGGCTGTCCCGCCGCGGCATACACCTCCGCGCACCGGTCGATCATCGACGTCAGGTCATGCCGAGGGGCGCGGAGCGGGTTGACCGAGTTCGTCCGCCGCGTCGGGCCGCCTGACAGGCGCAGCAGCCAGCAGTCCAGCAGGATCTGCCGGGGCGACGGCCACGCGTTGGCGCACGCCTGTTCGACCGTCCAGAGGAGATCCTCGTCCATGCCGCTCACGGCGAAACAGCGGGGTGAGGGCGCCCGCTCGGGCGAGGTCGGCACCTCTTGCTGTCGTTCGATACGTGCTGTCGCATGCGGATAAGGATTCGCGATCCAGGGGCCGAGCGGACGCTACCGCGACGGCATCGGTCTTGGAAGACGCTTTGCCGGTGCGTAAGGGCTCGGTTTCGCGGGCTCGCGTGATAGCTGAATGCCTCCGTCATCCCTGAGTCATTCCGGGTGGAGCGGAGCGCGGACCGAAACTTGAACGCGGAAATTGCCAATTGCGGCTCGGTGGCCAGGCCGACAGGATGGAGGTCATCCATCCATCATCCCGAACAGCCGACCATCGGATCATCATCCCGCGTTGACTTTGGCGGCCACTCCCCGCATATGACATCCCAGGTCGGATAACGCGCTCCAAGAGCGCGAAGCGGCGTGAACGGGGACTTTGCAACCCCCGCGCTTGACGGCTCGAAAGCACCTCGACGACGGCCCGGCTCACGCGCGGGCGAGTGCACGGCGCAGATCCTTGCTTGGATCGCGCGCGGTTCGGCGTCATCGCCACGAACCCTCCTCCTTGAAGAGAATCCCCACACCTTGACGACATTCACCGATCTCGGCCTTCCCGCGCCGATCCTGAAGGCGCTTGCTGCGGAAGGCTACGAGACGCCTACGCCCATCCAGGCGCAATCCATCCCCCACCTCCTCAAAGGCGCCGACCTGCTCGGCGTCGCCCAGACCGGCACGGGCAAGACGGCCGCCTTCGCGCTGCCGATGCTGACCCACCTGAACAAGATCAACAGGCAGGCCTCGCCCCGCGCCTGCCGGGCCCTGGTTCTGGCCCCCACGCGCGAACTCGCGAGCCAGATCCAGGCGAGCTTCGCGACCTACGGCCGCTTCCTCCGGATCACCTCGACGGTGGTGTTCGGCGGCGTCCCGGTGGGGCGCCAGATCCGCGCCGTGGCCCAGGGCATCGACGTGGTCGTGGCTACCCCCGGCCGCCTGCTCGACCTGCTCGACCAGCGCGCGCTGGTGCTGAACGAGGTCGAGCTGTTCGTCCTCGACGAGGCCGACCGCATGCTCGACATGGGCTTCGTGCGCGACATCAAGCGCATCCTGTCCAAGCTCCCCGCGCGGCGGCAGAGCCTGTTCTTCTCGGCCACCATGCCCAAGGAGATCGCGGACCTCGCGGCCTCCATGCTCACCAAGCCCGTCGAGGTCGCGGTCACCCCGGTCGCCTCGACCGTCGAGCGCATCGCGCAGCACATCATCTTCTGCCCCACGCGGCAGAAGCAGGCGGTGCTGCACAAGCTGCTCGACGATCCGGCCATCGAGCGCGCGGTGGTGTTCACCCGCACCAAGCACGGCGCCGACCGCGTGGTGAAGCACCTCCATGCGGCGCGTATCCAGGCCGACGCGATCCACGGCAACAAGTCGCAGGGGCAGCGCGAGCGCGCCATGGCGGCGTTCCGCTCGGGCAACTCGCGGCTGCTCGTCGCGACCGACATCGCGGCGCGCGGCATCGACGTGGACGGCATCACCCACGTCATCAATTTCGACCTGCCCAACATCGCCGAGAGCTACGTCCATCGCATCGGCCGCACCGCGCGCGCCGGTGCCGACGGCGCGGCCGTTTCGCTGGTGGCGGAGGACGAGCGGGCTTTCCTGCGCGACATCGAGCGGCTGATCCGCCGTCGCATCGACATCAAGCCGCTGCCCGAGGGCCTCGCGGCCCTGCCGGCCCTGGCCGAGCCCGAGCGGCCGGCCCAGGCTCCGCGCGGGGGACGGCGTCCGCAGGGCCCGTCGCAGAACGGCGGCGGCGGCCGGAATGCCGGTGGTCCCGCTCCCCGCGCTCACGGCGGCGGCAACCGCCCCGCCGGGCAGCCCGCGGCACCGCGACGGACCGACGACCGGCGCGTCGGCACCCCTGAAAACCGCCCCATCGCGGACACCGCGCCGATCCGGCAGTCCCGCCCAGCCGCGACCTCGCGTCGCGACGACGGCACCCGCCAGGCTCACGCGCCCCGCCGCTGAATCGGGCCGCGGAACGCGTCGAAAATTCGGCGCGCGAGCCCTTGCCTCGCGCGCCGACGCAGCCCTAACATCCCCGTATGGTCGAGACGGTCGTAACCATCAGGGGTGCCCGGACAAGCGATGCCCGCGACATCGCGGAGGTCCACGACGCCGCGTGGCGCGACGCCTACCGGGGCATCATTCCCGGTCGCGAACTGGAAGTCATGATCGCCCGTCGCGGCCCGCGCTGGTGGCAGAAGGCCATCGTGCACGGCAGCCGGCTGTCCGTGCTCGAATACGATGAATCGATCGTGGGCTACGCGAGCTACGGCCGCAACCGCGTGCCTGCGCTGCCCTACGGCGGCGAGATCTTCGAGCTTTACCTCGCCCCCGAGTTCCAGGGGATCGGCTTCGGGCGCCGCCTGTTCGACGCGGCCCGACGCGACCTCGCCAACCACGGCTACGGCACGACCCTGGTCTGGGCCCTCGCCGACAACGACCGGGCGATCGGGTTCTACGACCACCTGGGCGGCAAGGTCGTCCGTCGCGCCGAGGAGAAGTTCGGGTCCGAACCCCGCGGACGGGTGGCCTTCGGATTCGGTTGAGCACGTTCGGCTAGCGGACGTTGACACGCTGCGGCCCCACCGCTTGAACGGGCGGCGTGGCGCACCGATCGCCAGGGTTTCCCTCCGGAGTTCATCCCATGAATCTCGACGCCGTCTCCATCGGCAAGAACCCCCCGCACGAAGTGAACGTCATCATCGAGGTCCCCATCGGGGGTGAGCCGATCAAGTACGAGATGGACAAGGAGGCGGGCGCGCTGGTCGTCGACCGTTTCCTGTACACGGCGATGCGCTATCCCGGGAACTACGGCTTCATCCCGCATACGCTTTCGGACGACGGCGACCCGTGCGACGTGGTGGTGGCCAACACCCGCGCCATCATCCCGGGCGCCGTGATGGCCTGCCGCGTCGTCGGCGCGTTGATGATGGAGGACGAGGCAGGCGGCGACGAGAAGATCATCGCCGTGCCCGCCAACAAGCTGACGCGCCGCTACGAGAAGGTCACGAATTACACCGACCTTCCGGCGATCACGCTCGAGCAGATCGAGCACTTCTTCCAGCACTACAAGGACCTCGAGCCCGGCAAGTGGGTCAAGATCGTGCGATGGGTCGATGCCGCGGAAGCCTGCGGCCTGGTGACGGCCGGCATGGAACGCTACAAGGCGAAGCGGGTCTGAACCCTGCAGCCGGCGGCGCCGACCGGGAATGCGCTCGTCCGGCGTGCTCAAATCTCAGTCACCGTCCTGCCATGATGGACTGCGATAGGACCTGACAAAATCAGGGACCGGGGCTTTTCGGCCACGGTCGGTTCGGCTAATCGGTCCCGAAATCCTAGCGCTCGTCTCGCGTCCGAGACGGATGAATATCTGGAGTCGTCCTTGACCCTTCGATTGAGCTTCGTTGTCGCCGGATTGGCGCTGGTCGGCGTCAGCAGTGTCGCTCGCGCGGCCGACCTCGAACCGGTCGGCACGTGGTTGACCGAAGACGGGCGCGCGAAGATCCGAACCGAGAAGTGCGGTGAAACGAGCGCCAACCTTTGCGGGTTCGTGGTCTGGCTCAAGGACCCTCTGACCGAGGATGGCAAGCCGCGAACGGACCCGAAGAATCCGGACCCCGCCAAGCGCAGCCGGCCGAGCCTCGGCATGGAACTGATGGATGATCTGACGGTCGAGGACGACCCGGCCCACTACAAGGGCCAGATCTACAATGCCGAAAACGGCAAGATGTACGACATCACGGTCGCGATCGAAGCTCCGACCGAGCTGCAGGTCAAAGGATGCCTGCTGAAATTCCTGTGCGGATCGCAGACCTGGACCAAGGTCGCCGACCTTCCGATTCCGACCAAGCAGGTGGCGCAGAGCGCACCCAAGAAGGCCACCGGAACGGCAGCCGTCCACAAGACCGATACCGCGACCCACTGATCGGGTCGGCCGCGGCGAGATCATGGGTCGCGGCCATCCGCTGCTTCAACCGGCCGCGGACACCTCCCGCTCGTCCACCCCGCTGAGATCCCGCTGGTCAAGCCGGCCTCGCGTCCGCTAAACCGCCCGGCATCGAGCCTGCTCGTTGCGGCTGGCCGGGGAGAGCGCTTGGATCAGCCGAGATTCTATAACCCCAGCGCCGTCGAGAAACGGTTGCTCGGCCCTTTCGCGTGGCGACCGCGCCTTACCACCGGGATCCTCGCGGGCCTGATCCTCTTCTCGATCCTGACCCTGTTCGAGCCCGCCCTCCCGCTGAGCACAAGGGCGGTCCTGTCCTGGGATCTGACGGCGTCGTGGTTCGCGATCCTGGTGCTGATCGAGATGCACGGCCAGGAAGGCCAGGCCATCGCGGCCCGCGTTGCCGCCCAGGATGAGGCGCGGGGCCTCATCCTCCTCACCGTACTGGCTGCCGCCGTAGCCAGCCTGGCCGCGGTCGGCTTCGAGCTGTCCGCGGCCAAGGACGACCACGGATGGATGAAGGGCGTCCGCATCGGCGGCGTGATCGGCACCGTGGCGCTGTCCTGGACCGTCACGCAGATCGTTTTCGCCCTGCATTACGCGCATGAATATTACGCTCCGGATCGTCGGACCCCGCAGCCGGGCGACGTCGTCGGCGGGCTCGCGTTTCCGGGCGACAAGGCGCCCGACTACTGGGACTTCCTCCATTTCGCGATCGTGATCGGTGTCGCGAGCCAGACGGCGGATGTGGCCTTCACGTCCAAGACGCTGCGGCGCATCGGGACGGTTCACGGGCTCGTGGCTTTCGTGTTCAACACGGTCGTCCTGGCGCTGACGATCAACTTGGTGGCCGGGCTGTTCTGAAAGTCGAAGACCCTCAGTGACCCCCGCCACCGCCGCCAGCGCCCCTGGGGGCCGGCCGCTGCATGAGGGGCGTGACGAACACCAGCAGCGCGAACAGCACGGTGAGCACCACGAACACGTCGGCGAGCGACAGCACGAGCGCCTGCCGACGCACCAGCATCGCCAGTTTCTTGGTGGCCGAGAGCGCGGCGTCCGACCCCATGGAGGCGAAGGACGACGTCATATTGGCCATCGTCTCCTCCGCCTTCTCGTGACCCCAGGCCACGCTGTCGTGCAGGCGCTGCAGGTGCAGGTCCCAGCGGCCGTTCATCACCGTGTTGATCATCGCGAGGCCGACCGCGCCGCCGAAATTACGGGTCAGGTTGAACAGGCCCGATGCGTTCTTCAGCTTGCTCGGTGGCACGGTCCCGAGCGCCACGTTGTTGATTGGCACCATCGCGCACATCAGCGAGAAGCCGCGCAGAACCTGCGGGATCAGGAGATCCCAGAAGTCCCAGTCGGAGGTGAACTGCGACGCCATCCACGTGGCGACCGCGAAGCCCGAGAAGCCGACCGCGATCAGGATGCGGGGGTCGACCTTGCCCATCAGCCGCCCGACGATCGGCGCGGCGATGAACATGCACAGCCCCGACACGAACATCGTCTCGCCGATCTGCAGGGACGAGTAGCCCCGCACGGCCGCCAGGAACACGGGATAGATGTAGGTGAGCCCGTAGAGCCCCACGCCCATGACGAAGGAGAAGATCGATCCCATCGCGAGGTTGCGGTTCGAGAAGGCGCTGAGGTCCACGATGGGCTGCTTGGCCGTGAAGGCCCGCCAGAAGAACACGATGCCACCCGCCGCGGCCGCGACCGCGCAGACCACGATGATGTTCTCGTCGAACCAGTTCTTCTGCGGCCCTTCCTCCAGGACGTATTCCAGGGCGCCCAGCATCACCGCCATGCCGCCCAGGCCCGTCCAGTCGAAATTCTCGAGCAGCGACAGGTCCGGCTTGTCGAAGTCGATGAGGAGGTAGGCCGCGACCGTCACGATGATGCCCGGCACGACGTTGACGAGGAACAGCCAGTGCCAGGAGAACAGGTCGGTGAGATAGCCGCCGACCGTGGGCCCGATCGTGGGTGCCAGCGTCGCCACGAGCCCGATCAGGGGCGCGATGATCGGCTGCTTCTCCTTGGGGAAGATCATGTAGGAGGAGGCGAACACGGTGGGGATCATCGCGCCGCCGATGAAGCCCTGCAGCGCCCGCCACACGATCATCTGGTTGATGTCGGTTGCGGTCGAGCACATGAAGCTCATGGCCGTGAAGCCCGCGCAGGAGAAGGCGAACAGGTAGCGGGTCGAGAACGCGCGGCTGAGGATGCCCGACAGCGGGATCATGATGACCTCGGCGATCAGGTAGCTGGTCTGCACCCAGGCCACCTCCTCCGAACTCGCCGACAACCCCGCCTGGATCTCCGACAGCGAGGCCGAGACGATCTGAATGTCCAGAATCGCCATGAACATCCCGAACACCATGAAGATGAAGGTGATCATCTTCCGCGGGTTGATGCCGGGCGCCGCCGCCGGCCGGGGCAGGGGGATGGCGGCGACCGGGCGGACTGACGTGGTGAGGCTCACGCGATCAGTCCTGCTGCGCCGTGGTGCGGTGGGGCATGATGACGGCCGCGAGAGCGTTCAGACCTAGGGCGTTCACCAGCGAGGGCTGCGGTTCCTTCTCGTCGCGGGTGTGGACCTCGACCTCGACCGACAGGCCCGGCCGCAGCAGCCCTTCTTCGGCGACGATCTCGGGGACCTTGATGCGCACGGGCACGCGCTGCACGACCTTGGTGAAATTACCGGTCGCGTTCTCGGGCGGCAGCAGGGAGAACTCGGACCCCGAGGCCGGCGCCACGCTTTCCACGCTGCCCTCGATGGTCCGGCTCGAGAAGGCGTCGGGTCGGATGGTCGCCACCATGCCGGGCTTCAGGCGTTCGATCTGGGTTTCCTTGAAATTCGCCTCCACGTAGGCGCTGCCGAGCGGCACGAGGGCCAGCAGGCGCGTGCCCGTCTGGACGTATTGACCGGGCTGGGCGGCCTTGTTCCCAACGACGCCGTCGAAGGGGGCGCGAACGATGGTGAAGGAGAGGTTCCGCTGCGCCATGGCGAGCGTGGTCTCGAGCTCGCCCCGGACCTTCTGGGCTTCCACCTTCTGGGCTCCCAGCACGCCGACCGCGGCCTGCGCCGAAACGAGGGCCGCCTCGGAGGCCGCCACCGCGGCGGATGCGCGGTCGCGGTCGGCCAAAGCCTGATCGAGCCGCTGCTGCGTGCCGAACGTGCTCTGCATCAGCTTGGATGCGCGGTCGTATTCGATCGTCGTGCGGGTCGCCTCGGCCTTGGCCGAGAGGATCTGAGCCTTGGCCTGATCGACGCTGGCCTGCTGCGCCTCGATCTGCTGGCCGTAGCGCGCGACCGTGGCGTCCTGCGTGGCGATCCGCGCCGTCGCGTTGTCGACGGCGTTCGTATAGTCGCCATCGTCGATCGTGGCGAGGATCTGGCCCTTGAGGACGTGGGCGTTCTCTGCGACCGGCACAGCGGTGAGATAGCCCGCCACCTTGGCGGCGATCGTGGACGTGTCGGCCTTCACGTAGGCGTCGTCGGTCGACACGAGAAAGCGCCCCTCGATGAACCAGCGGTATCCCTCGTACCCACCGCCACCCAGGCCGGCCAGCAGGAGAAGCGGCAGCACGATCCGGCGACGCTTCTTCTTGGGGGGGAGAACCTCCCCCGTAATGGCCGCAGGTGCGGTGTCGCGCTTCTGTAACGACAGCTCGCCGACGGAACGGGCCGGCTGAACCGAACCCTCGACGGTCCGCTCGGCCACGACCTGATCTGACATTCCTCGTCTCCAAATCCGGAGCCGGACGGTCTGACTGAACCGTTCGGTCAATAGTGATTGACCTAGCGCGTTTCGTCGCTTACGGCAAGCTGACTGAACCGTTCGGTCAATGCCAATCGCGAGAATGTACCGTGAGCGTGGTTGAGATCAGGCAAACCTCCTCCGACGGACCGCGGACACGGGAGGATGGCACCAAGCGTCGCCAGATCCTGGACGGGGCGCGGGCCGTGTTCCTCGCGGACGGCTTCGACGCGGCCAGCATGAACGAGATCGCCCGGCGCGCGGGCGTCTCGAAGGGCACGCTGTACGTCTACTTCGAAAGCAAGGAGGCGCTGTTCGAAGAGCTCGTCCGCCGGGAAAAGCGCGAGCAGGCCGAGCAGACCTGCGTCTTCGACCACGACGACGCGGATGTGGAAGCGGTGCTGCGCGGCGTCGGCGAGCGCCTCCTCGACCGCATGCTGCGCCCGGATTCCATCGCCCACTTCCGCATCGTGGCCGCGGTGGCGCCCAAGTTCCCGAGCATCGGCCGCGCCTTCTACGAGGCGGGCCCGCAATACGGGAAGCAGCGGCTCGCCGAGTACCTCGAACGGCAGCGCGACGCGGGCGTGATCGCGATGGACGATCCCGAACGGGCGGCGATGTTCTTTCTGGACTTGTGCAAGTCGTGCCATCTCCTGCCGGTCCTGCTGTGCGTCGAGCCGGTTCCATCCCCGGAGAAGATCGCGACGCACGTCGAAGCCGCGACGGTCGCATTCCTGCGCGCCTTTCCGTTGGTCTCGGCGGCCTGAACAGTTTTTCCGTGGCTGAAGCTACGGTTGACTCCGTTTCCTCGAAGCGAAATCAACGCTGCTGCGTTCCGATGCGCGAGCAAACTCGGAAAAGTCTGCCTGGGAGCCGAAACGCCACCGGCCACGGGCCGGCTCCCGGTGACGTCCCGGCTCGGATGTCGTTGCGTGTGTCCGGTCGGCTCCAAGCCGGGCCGGTGTTGCACGACCTGCCGGTTTGGTCAGAAGCGCTCGCCGCCATCCCTTCGACCTTGTCCCAGAGCGTCGCCGCGGTCGTGGGATCGAGCGCGTAGGCAATCGGGCGGCCCGTCAGGACCCCCGATGCGGCCGCATCGCCAGGCGGCCCTGCGGACGCGGCGAGATGCGCTGCACCGGCACGATCGGGTGGCCGGGTTCCAGGTCGAGCCGGAACGACCGCATCACGGTGGCGAGGATCGTCACGGCTTCCTGGAGCGCGAAGGACGCGCCGATGCAGACCCGCGGCCCGGCCCCGAAAGGGAGGTAGGCGAAGCGGTCGATCGCCGCGCGCGCGTCGGGGAGGAAGCGTTCGGGACGGAACCGGTCCGGCTCGTCCCACAGCAGCTTGTGGCGGTGCAGCACCCAGGGGGACACCACGACCCGCGTCCCCGCCTTCACGCGCAGATCCCCGAAGCGGTCGGGCCCCAGCGCTTCGCGGGTGATGGTGGCGGCCGGCGGATAAAGCCGCAGCGCCTCGTCGATCACCGCGCGGGTCTCGACCAGTTGGTCCAGGGCGTCGGGCGTGACCGTCCCGTCCGGCAGCAGCGCATCCACCTCCCGCTCGACGCGCTCCCGCACGTCGGGCGCCTGCGACAGCAGGTAGAGCGCCCAGGTAAGGGAGTTCGAGGTCGTCTCGTGCCCGGCGGCGATGAAGGTGACGATGTTCGCCCTCACCTCCAGTTCGCTCAGGCCCTCGCCGGTTTCCGGGTCGCGTGCCCTGAGGAGAAGCGTCGTGAGGTCGCGTGGGACCGCCTCGGGGTCGTCCGCGATGGCTTGGCGGCGGCGGGCCACGATGGCCTCCACCGCGTCCTCGAAGAAGCGCTGCGTCGGCCGCGCGCGCAGGCGGCCCACGCGGGGAATCCAGGTCGGAAAGTCCAGCACGTCGAGCGGATCGATCTTGCCGATCGCGTCGAGGTAACGGGTCACGGCCGACGCGAACTCCTCCGTGGTGCGCGTCAGCCCGTCCGAGAAGATGGTGCGCTCGAGCACCCGCAGGGTCGCGCGCGCCATCTCGCCGGCGACGTCCACCGTCCGGCCGTCCCGCTGGCGGCGCCACCGCTCCACCAGCTTGGCCGCGACGTCCGCCATGTCGGCCTGGAAACCGTCCACCGTGCGCGGCGAGAACAGCGGCGCCAGGGCGCGCCGCTGCGCCCGCCACTCGGTGCCCTCGGCCATGAGCAGGCCGCGGCCGCCGCCCGAAGTCAGCATGCGGCGCTGCAACTCGCCCTTGTCATAATTGGCGGCGTTGTCGACCAGCATGTGCCGGATCAGGGCGGGGTCGCTCAGCACCACGATGCGCCCGAGGACGCTGGTGCCGCTCACCACGGGCCTCTCGAAGTGAAAGCGGGTCCAGGTCGCCACGGGATTGTCGCGGAGGGCGCGAAGCAGGGCCAGGGTGCCGAGCGGCTGCTCCAGCGGCTTCGGTCCGGGCGCGCGAGGCGCCACCGCGACCTGATCGGGCAACACCGACGTCATCGACAAATTGTCACCCTCCGAGGCGGGCCGACGCGGCCGCCGCTCGTCGTTTTACATAGGTCGATGCGCCTGAGCATCGGTCTTCCGGCTGGTAATAACTCCGTGTCGGTTCGCCGCGGGTTGCGCTGGGACGCCGGCTCGGATATCGAAGATTTCTATCCGTCGGGGTGCCCGGGCGTTCGAGCCGGGCTGAGACTTCTCAGCGAGCCTGAGAAAGACCCGTTGAACCTGAACCGGGTCATGCCGGCGGAGGGAACGCGATGCCGGGCGCCGGCCTCACTCACGATGCAGTCTCCATTCGTCTGGCACGAGATTCAACTGCCGGATGGCAGGTCGCGGTCCCCTGGGCCGCGCTGCTGACCGTCTGCGCCGCGCTCGGCGGCTGGGAGGCCTTCGTTCGCCTCATGGCGATCCCGCCCTTCCTGCTGCCTGCGCCGAGCCGGGTCGCGGCGACGCTCCTCACGCGCTGGCCGATCATCTGGCCCGACGCGATGGTGACCGGTTTCGAGATGCTGGGCGGCCTGGTGGTGGGGACCGCGTTCGGCATCGCGGCCGCGCTGGTCATGGCAGCCTCGCGCATCGCGGAGCGCGCGGTCGGGCCGCTGATGGTGGTGGCGCAGGCGCTGCCCGTCTTCGCGGTCGCGCCCCTGCTGGTGGTGTGGCTGGGTTTCGGGCTCGCGTCCAAGCTCGCCATGGCGGCGCTCATCATCTTCTTTCCCGTCACCGTGACCTTCTTCGAAGGCCTGCGGCGCACCGACGACGGTCTGCTCGACCTGGGGCGCCTCGCGGGCGCGGGCCGGGCCAGGATGCTCCTGCTGATCCGCGTGCCCGCGGCACTTCCCGCCCTCGGTGCCGGCCTGCGGGTCGCGGCCGCGGGCGCACCCGTGGGCGCCATCGTGGGCGAATGGGTCGGCGCGTCCTCGGGGCTCGGGCTCACCATGCTGCAGGCCAACGCCCGCATGCAGACCGACCTGGTGTTCGCGGACCTGACCGTGCTGGTCGCCTTCTCGGTCCTGCTGTGGGCCGCGGTCGGGTGGCTCACGCGGCGCGTCGTGTTCTGGGCGCCCGATACCCTGTCCGGCCCCCGTTCCTGAAGGAGTGTTGCAAGTGAACCGAAGCATCCTGTGCGCCCTGGCGCTCATCCTGGGCACGGTTCCGGCCCTGGCCGACGACAAGCTGACCGTGATCCTCGACTGGTTCGTCAACCCCGACCACGCCGCGCTGGTGATCGCCAAGGAGGGCGGCTACTACAAGAAGGCCGGGCTCGACGTGACCTTTATCGAGCCCGCCGACCCCGCGGCACCGCCGCGCCTCGTAGCCGCCGGGCAGGGCGACATCGCGCTCACCTACCAGCCGACCTTCTACCAGGAACGCGAGGACGGCATCGACCTGCAGCGCGTGGGGGCCGCCATCGCGACCCCGCTCAACACGCTCGTCACGCTGGAAAGCTCGCCCATCAAGTCGATCGCCGACCTCAAGGGCAAGACGATCGGCTATTCCATCGCGGGTTACGAGCAGGCGCTGGTCGAGTCCATGCTGTCCAGCGCCGGTCTCAAGCTGAGCGACGTCAAGCTCGTGGACGTGAACTTCGCGCTGACCCAGTCCCTCATCACGGGCCAGGTCGACGCCGTGGTGGGCGCCTACCGTAATTTCGAGCTCACCGAGATGAAGCTCGCCGGGCACCCGGGCCGCGCCTTCTACCCCGAAGACCTCGGCTTCCCGCCCTATGACGAACTGATCTACGTCACCACGCCTGCCAAGGCCAAATCGGACGCGGTGCGCCGCTTCCTCGAAGCCGACGAGGAGGCCACCCTCTACATCCTCAACCACCCGCAGGACGCCTGGGCGCTGTTCATCAAGGCCTATCCCAAGCTCGACGACGACCTCAACCGGCAGGCCTGGATCGACACGATCCCGCGCCTTGCCGCCGACCCCGCCGCCGTCGATCCGCAGCGCTACATCCGCTTCGCCCAGTTCATGAAGGACAAGGGGCTGATCAAGACGATCGAGCCGGTCGAGGCCTACGTGGGCAGCCGCTAAGCAAGTCCCGCCCCACCCCATCGCATCCGAAGCGCCGATTTCGCGTTGAAACCGCAGCTCAACCGTGGCGTAAGCGGTGCGATGCCGCCGGGTGGATCGCTCCGCCACACTCCGCGTTGAGGTGGCCGTTGGTCGGGAGAGACGGGCGATGAGGCGGGCGTTGGTTCTCGGGGGTGGCGGGCCGGTCGGGATCGCGTGGGAGCTGGGCGTCCTGGCCGGACTCGCGGACGAGGGCGTGCCCCCTGCTTGGGACCTGATCGTGGGCACGTCCGCGGGCTCGGTCGTGGGTGCGATGGTGGCGAGCGGGAAACCGATCGCGGCCCTGTACGCCGACCACCACGCGCTCGTGCTGGAAGAGGTTGGACAACCCGCTGCCGCGGCCGACCTTTCGCCGCTGCTCGACTTCATGATGCGCAAGGTGCCCGACGAGCCGGCGCCCGCCTCCCTCCTGCGGGAGATCGGCGCTTTGGCGTCCCGCGCCGCGACGATCGGGGAACAGGACTTCATCGGCCTATTCACCGAGGCGGTCTCGGTCTCACCCTGGCCGGAGTCCTTCGTCTGCACCGCGGTCGACGTGGACTCGGGAGAGTTTCGCACCTGGACGCGGCCCGACGGTGTGGATTTGCCGCGCGCGGTGGCGTCCAGCTGCGCCGTGCCGGGTCTTTACCCGCCCATCACCCTGCAGGGACGGCGCTACATGGATGGCGGCATGCGCTCGGCCGCCAACGGCGATCTGGCGAGCGGCGCGGGAACGGTCCTGATGCTGGCGGTGACGTTGCCGGTCTTCGCCGCGCCGATGGCGGCTGGCCCCAAGCGGGAACTCGCGGATCTTGAGGCCTCCGGCAGCCGGACCGCCCTGGTGCTTCCCGACGCGGGCTCGCACGCGGCCTTCGGCCCGAGCCTCATGGACGCGACGCGACGCGTCGCGGTTCTCGAAGCGGGGTTCGCGCAGGGGCGTCGGGAGGCCGGCCGGATCGGGGCGCTGATCGACTGATGCCGGGTCAGACCGGGCCCAGCACCAGCGCCGCGTGGCCCGCGATCCGCCACCCCGCGGCGCTTTCGAGCGGCGACGTCCCCGTTCCGCCGTAAACCGTGTCCTCGCTCGACCAGAGCACGCTCCAGCTCCGCCCGCGGGGCGGCGCCACCATCGGATCGGGGATCGAGCGGCGCGTCAGGTCGGCACCGAAATTGACCAGCAGCAGGCGGTCGTCGTCGTCGGTCGCGAAGAAGCGCAGCGCGAAGGCCTCCGCCGCGAGCACGGTCCCGTCCATCCGGATCCGCCCGTCGGGCCGGAACGCGCCCGCGCCGGCCCGCAGCCGCAACAGGTCGCGGTGAAGCGCGACGGCCGCCGCGTTGGTGTTCGCCTCGCGCCAGTCGAGCACGCAGGCGCGGAAGGTGTCGGGCGAGGCGGGGTCGTGGAGGCGCGCCTGGGCGTCCGCGGACGCGAGGCTCTGGAACTTCGCGAGCTCGTCGCCCCGGCCCTTGCGCACCAGGGCCGCCAGCGCAGGCTCGTGGTCGGCGAAATACAGGAAGGGCGTCGAGGCGGCGAATTCCTGCCCCTGGAACAGCATGGGCGTGCCGGGCATCAGCAGCGTCAGCGCGGTCAGCGCCCGCGCGCGGCCCGGGTCGGTGATCTGGTGCAGGCGTAGGCCGCGGCCGGAATTGGCCACCTGATCGTGGTTCTGCGCGAAGGTCACGAAGGCTTCGGGCTTGAGGTCCAAGCCCGGCACGCCGCGAGGGAGGCCCCGATTGCCGTAGGCCTGCCCCTGGAACAGGTAGCCGTACTTGGCGGCGGATATGAACTCCTGCGGCGCACCCGCGTAATCCTCGTAATAGTGCTCGCGGCGCCCCGTGACCGCCACTGTGGCGGAATGGTGCAGGTCGTCGTTCCACACCGCATCGAGCCCGTATCCGCCCGCCTCGACCGGCCGCACGAGGTCGGACAGTTGCGGCTCGTTCTCGGCCACGATAAGGATGGAGCGGGACCCCGCCGCCGCCCGTGCGGCACGGGCCAGCGCCTTGATGACGTGGTCGTCCGAGGCGTCGTGGATACTCTGGGTCGCGTCGAGCCGCAGCCCGTCGAAATGGAATTCGTCGATCCAGTAGGCGGCGTTCGCAATGACGAGGTCGCGCATGCCGCGCGCGTGCGGCCCATCGAAGTTGGGCGCCTCGCCCCAGTCGTTGCTGTAGCGGTCGGTCAGGTAGTGGGGCGAGAAGGCGGCCACGACGTTCCCCACCGGGCCGAAGTGGTTGTAGACGACGTCAAGGATGACGCCGAGGTGCAGCGCGTGCGCCCGGTCCACGAAGGCCCGGAGGTCGTCGGGCGTCCCGTAGAGCCGCGTGGGCGCGAACAGGTCGACGCCGTCGTAGCCCCAGCCGAACCGGCCCGCAAACTCGTTGACCGGCATCATTTCGACCGCCGTGATCCCGACCTCCTTGAGGAAGGGTAGCTTCTCCGCCGCGGCCGCCCAGGTGCCCTCGGGCGTGAACGTTCCCACGTGCATCTCGTAGAGCACCTGGTTGGGCAGCGTGAGGCCGCGCCAGCCCTCGTCGGTCCAGGCGAAGTCGCTCGGATCAACGACCTGCGACGCGCCCAGCGGGCCGTCGGGCTGGTGACGGGAGGCCGGGTCGGGCAGGGGAGCGTCGTCGTCCAACCGGAACAGGTAGCGGTCGCCCGCGCCGACCTCGTCCACCGTGCCCGAGAAATAGCCGTTCCCGTCGGGAGCGAGGGCGTGATCGCGGCCGTGGATCACGACCGCGACCCGGGATCGCTCGGGCGCCCACACGCGGAACGACGTGCCGCCGCTCGCGAGTTCCGCCCCGATCGGGTAGCGCCGACCCGTCGTCCCTGTGCCGCTCCGGTTCAACCTCGACCTCCCCGCGCCGCCGCAACGCTCAAGGTAAGCGGCGGGACGGAGTCCGGGTTCCGTCACCTCATCGCCGGAACGATCGGGTTGGCCGGGCATTGCGGTTCACGCGCGGCACGGGTTTCGACCCGCGGCGGAGGACCGGACCGATGCCCGAGAACACGTGGTGGAAGCACGGCATCGTCTACCAGGTCTATCCCCGCTCCTTTCAGGACACGGACGGCGACGGTGTGGGCGACCTGGAAGGGCTTCGTCGCAGGCTCGACTATCTCGTCTGGCTGGGGGTCGACGCCGTCTGGGTATCTCCCATTTTCGCGTCTCCGATGGCCGATTTCGGCTACGACGTTTCCGACTACTGCGCCATCCACCCGCTGTTCGGCACGCTGGCGGACTTCGATCGGCTGATCGCCGACGCGCACGCGCGCGAGCTTAAGCTGATCCTCGACTTCGTGCCGAACCACACATCCGACCAACACGCCTGGTTCACCGACAGCCGCTCGTCCCGCACCTCGCCCAGGCGCGACTGGTACATCTGGCGGGACGGCAAGCCGGACGGGTCGCCGCCCAACAACTGGATCTCGAACTTCGGCGGGCCGGCCTGGACCCGCGACGAGGCGACGGGCCAGTTCTACTTGCACAGCTTCCTGCGCGAGCAGCCCGACCTCAACTGGCGCAACCCGGACGTCCGCGCCGCCATGCTGGACGCCATGCGCTTCTGGCTCGACCGCGGCGTCGACGGATTCCGCGTCGACGTCATCTGGCTGATGATCAAGGACGAGGCGCTGCGCGACAACCCGCCGAACCCGAATTTCCAGCAGGGTCAGGCCGAGATCAACCGGCTCGTCCAGGTCCACAACGCCGACCAGCCCGAGGTGCACGAGGTCATCGCGACCATGCGACGCCTGCTCGACGGCTATCGGGACCGGGTGCTGATCGGCGAAATCTACCTGCCGCTCGAACGCCTGGTCACCTACTACGGGAAGGACCTGTCCGGCGCGCACCTGCCGTTCAACTTCCAGATGATCTTCGCGGCCTGGAAAGCCGAGGAGATCCGCCGCCTCGTCGAGGAGTACGAGCGCGCGCTGCCCCCCGGCGGGTGGCCCAACTGGGTGCTGGGCAACCACGACCAGCCGCGCATCGCGACGCGGGTCGGCGACGCGCAGGCCCGCGTGGCCGCCACCCTGCTGCTCACCTTGCGGGGCACGCCCACCCTCTACTACGGCGACGAACTCGGCATCGGCCGCGTCGCGATCCCGCCCGACGCCGTGCAGGACCCGTGGGAGAAGAACGAGCCTGGCCTGGGCCTCGGGCGCGACCCGTCCCGCACGCCGTTCCCTTGGGACGGGTCCGATGGCGCAGGCTTCACCACCGGCCAACCCTGGCTACCGCTCGACCCCGAACACGCGCGCGGCAACGTGCAGGTGATGAAGGATGACCCGCTGTCGATCCTGAGCCTGTATCGCGCGTTGATCGCGCTGCGGCGCGAACGGCCGGCGCTGAGCGTCGGCGATTTCGAGCGCGCGCATGCCGAAGGCGACGTGCTGGTCTACGAGCGGCGGCACGGCGACGAACGGGTCGTCGTCGCCTTGAATTTCGGGCACACCGATCAGGCCTTACCGGATCTCGACGGTGGGGCCGGGGCGCGACTGCTGCTGTCGAGCGGGATGGACCGCGAAACGGGCCAGGTCTTCTCGCGGGTCCTACGCGGCGACGAAGCTCTCATCCTGCTCGCCGCGGCTGACGGTGCGCCCGGGCCCGGGATGGCAGCCGGTGATGCGCCGGGCCGGTAACGCCCAGCCGATCGCCTCCGACCCTTGTACTTTCCCCGAGGCTCACCATCTCACACTCATGGCCAGCCGAAATTTGGCGGCCGTTACCGCACCGCCCGATCTTTGAGGGCCGCCTTCCACGGATGTACTGGCAGGTTGGCGCCTCCCTCGGGCGGTTGCGGGACTCAATCTCGAGCAGCGAAGATCGAAGCTTCGTCCTACTGGGCCGATGCCGCCTCGCGCGCCGCGGCCTGCAGCACTTTGCGGCTGCCCAGAACTTCGTCGAGCCACTCGGCCCGCATCTCCGGCACCGACGACAGCAGCAGCTCGGTATACGGATGGTGCGGCGGGGCGAAGACCTCGGCCGTTTCACCCGCGGCGACCACCTTTCCCTTGAGCATCACGACGACCTTGTTGGCGATCCGCTTCACGGTCCCGAGGTCGTGGGTGATGAACAGGTAGGCGACCCCGAGCTGGTCCTGCAGCCGCTTCAGCAGCCGCAGGATCTCCTCCGCGACCAGCTGGTCGAGTGCCGAGGTCACCTCGTCGCAGATGATGAGGTCCGGCTCGGCGGCGAGGGCGCGCGCGATGCTGACGCGCTGCTTCTGCCCGCCCGACAGTTCGGACGGGTAGCGGGTCATGAAGTCGACCGGCAGGTCGATCTGACGCAGCAGTTCCGCGACCCGCTCGCGCACCTCCGCCTTCGACCGCTTGAAGTAGAAGGCCATCGGCCGCCCAATGACGTCGAGCAGCGTTTGCCGCGGGTTCAGCGCCACGTCGGGCATCTGGTAGATCATCTGCACGCGGCGCAGCTGATCCTTGCTGCGCCCCGCCAGGCGCGGCGGCAGGCTCTCGCCCGCGAAGTCGATGTCACCCCTGTAGCGCGGCAGCAGGCCCACGACCACGCGCGCCAGCGTGCTCTTGCCCGACCCCGATTCGCCCACGATCGCCACCGTGTCGCGCGGCCGCACGTCGAGGCTGACGTCCTGGATCACGTTGGGGAATTTGGTGTAGCTGGCCCAGACGTTGCGGATCGACAGCAGCGGTCGCCCATCGCCCGGCCGTTCGACGAGGGCGCCGCCGTCGGACACGCGCTCGGCCACGAGGCGACGCGTGTAGTCCTCGGCCGGGCGGTGGAGCACCTGCTCGGCGGTTCCCAACTCCACCATCTTGCCCCGGCGCAGGACCATGATGCGGTCGGCGATCTGCGCCACTACCGCGAGGTCGTGCGTGATGTAGAGCGCGGCCGTGCCGTGCTCTCGGATCAGCTTGCGGAAGGAGGCCAGCACGTCGACCTGGGTGGTGACGTCGAGCGCCGTGGTGGGCTCGTCGAACACCAGCAGGTCGGGTTTGGCCGCCATCGCCATGGCGGCCATGGCGCGCTGAAGCTGTCCGCCCGAGACCTGGTGCGGGTAGCGCGCCCCGAACGTTTCGGGGTTGGGCAGCTCCAGCTCGCGGAACAGCCTCCTGGCGGCGGCCTCGGCCTCCGTCCGGCTCATCAGACCCTGCCGCACCGCGACCTCGCATACCTGGTCCATGATGGTCATGGCCGGATTGAAGGAGGCGGCCGCGCTCTGGGCGATGTAGGCCACCCCGTGGCCGCGCAGCCCCCGCCGCTGGGCCTGGCTCATGGTGCGGATGTCGCGCCCCTCGAACAGGAGCGATCCGCCCGACAGGATGCAGCCGCCGCGGCTGTAGCCGAGCGTCGCCAGTCCGATGGTGGACTTGCCCGCGCCCGACTCGCCGATCAGCCCCAGCACCTCGCCGCGCTTGAGCGTGAAGCTCACGTCGTCGACGAGCACCGGGCCGGGGCCGCGGTCCGTGCGGACCTCGATGCGCAGGTGATCGACCTGCAGCAGATCGGAGCCCGCCGTGCGGGTCGGGGAGGGTTCGGTCATGCGGCTTCCCCGTGTCCCCGCGAGTGGATCGACAGCATCCAGTCCACCACGAAGTTGATGCCGATCGTCAGGATGGCGATCGCGGCGGCCGGGTAGAGGGGCGCGGCCGAGTCGAGGTTGATCATGTCGCGGTAGTCCTTGACCATGCTGCCCCAGTCCGCGAGCGGCGGCTGGATGCCGAGGCCCAGGAAGCTCAGCGCCGCGATCAGCAAAAAGGTGAAGCAGAAGCGCAGGCCGAACTCGGCCACCAGCGGCGGCACGGCGTTGGGCAGGATCTCGCGACTGATCAGCCACCACAGGCCCTCGCCGCGCACCTTGGCGGCCTCCACGTATTCGAGCGACGCGATGGTCATGGCGACCGCGCGGGCCAGCCGGAACACCAGCGTGGAGTTGAGCAGCGCGATCGTCCCCACGAGCACGGGAATATCGGTGCCCAGCACCGACAGGATCATGAAGGCGAAGATCAGCACCGGCATGGACAGCAGCAGGTCGACGATCCGCGAAAGCACGGTGTCGAGCCAGCCGCCCACGGTCGCGGCCGCGAACCCCGCCGTGATGCCGACCGCGAAGGCGAGGCCGGTGATGACGCTGGACAGGCCGATCGACAGCCGCGCCCCGTAGATCAGGCGGCTCAGGATGTCGCGGCCGAGATTGTCGAGGCCGAGCAGGTGGGTGGGGTCGGGGTCGGCCCAGGCGTCGCCGACGATGTCGGCCTGGTCGAAGGGGGCGATCAGCGGCGCGAGAAGGGCCACGCCGAGGTTGAGCGCGATGATGGCGAGCCCGATCCAGGCCGTGAGACTGGGCTTGTGCCCGAAAACGCGCAACGCCGGACCTTTCTGTTCGAGGCGGTCAGCGCGGGTGACGCAGCCGCGGGTTGCTCATGATGGCGAGGATGTCGGCCGTCATGTTGAGGCCGATGAAGGCGACGGCGAAGATCAGCCCGCAGCCCTGCACCACGGGAACGTCGTGTTTGGAAACGGCGTCGACCATCAACTGGCCAAGGCCTGGGTAGACGAACACGGCCTCCACGACCACGACGCCCACGATCAGGTAGGCGAGGTTGAGCGCGATGACGTTGATGATGGGCGCGAGCGCGTTGGGGAAGGCGTGCCGCACCACGATCCGCCATTTCGGCAGGCCCTTGAGCAGCGCCATCTCGATGTAGGGGCTCGCCATCACGCTGAGCACCGAGGCCCGCGTCATCCGCATCATGTGCGCGGTGATGACCAGGACGAGCGTCACCATCGGCAGGAAGGTGAGCACGAGGCGCTCGGAAAACGGCGTGTCGGGCGTCACGTTGGCGAGCGACGGGAAGAGGCCGAGCCGCACCGCCAGGTATTTGATGAGGATGTAGGCCAGGAAATATTCCGGCACCGAGATCGTCATCAGCGTCACGACATTGACGCCACGGTCGTAGATGCCCCCCTGGTTGATGGCCGCGAGCAGGCCCAGCGAGACCGCGAGCGGCACCGCCACCAGGGCGGCGTAGAGGGCCAGGAAGATGGTGTTGCGCAGGCGGGGCCCGACCTCTTCCGCGACGTCCCGCCCGTTGGCGAGCGAGTGGCCGAAATCGCCGCGGACGGCGCCGCTGAGCCACTCGCCGTAGCGCACGACCGCCGGGCGGTCGAGCCCGAGCTCCTTGCGCATGGCGGCGAGCGACTCGGGCGTGGCGTTCTGCTGCAGGATCGCGGACGCGAGATCCCCGGGCAGGATCTCCGTCCCCGCGAAGATCAGCACGGAAGCTGCGACCAGCGTCATGAAACCGAGCGCCAGCCGGCGAGAAAGCAATTTGAGCAAGGGCTTCAGACCTTCAGAAACGCTTTTTCCATGATGCGTCCGTTATCCCTGTTGAAGCCGTTGTGGGGTGTGTGGCGCGTCGTCGGCCAACGCGTCCGCAGACCGCAGCAGCGCCTGCGCGGTGGGGAGCGAGAGGCCGAGGGCCGGAACCCGTTCCAGGAGATCCCGCCGCGACGAGCCACCCCGGGCGCACCGAAGTTTCAGGTGGTCCAACTCGCGCATCGCCCGTGTTCCCCTGCGGCTCGCGGGCGTCGGCGGTCCCGCGACCTCACCGGGTCGCCCCCGCGAACCCGATTTGCACCGCATCATCGCGGCATCGCACCGCACCTGTCAAACGGCTGCGCCTCCGCTCGATCGGGGCTGTGGACGGGGTCCGTTCCCGGACGCCGTTGCATGCCCGGCCGCTCGACGGTAGTGCTCCGCAACCGGTCCCATCCAGGACCGACGTTCGGTCGGGCCGGTAGCTCAATGGTTAGAGCCGGCCGCTCATAACGGTCTGGTTGGGGGTTCGAGTCCCTCCCGGCCCACCGGCCGGAACGCCGTTACGGCAACGGTTACGGCAATGAAACGCGCCGTTTGTGCGCCGCAGCAGGACGGAACGCGTTCGCGACGCCGCGCTGATAATCTGGATCGTGCTTTCCATAGACCCTCTCCACCATCCGTTCGGACATGCCGGTGAACCCGGCGACGTCGAAGCTCGATTGCCCCGCCTGCTTCAGCCAAGTCACCGCCGTGTGCCGCAGCGTGTGCGGCGTGGGATGGCCCTTGATGCCGGCAAGCCTAACGGCCCGGGCCCAGGCGGTCTTGATCGACTTGACCGGTCGGCCGTCCCACTCGACCACGAACTGCGCGATGGCGCCGGTGTCGCGCCAGCGACGGACGTGCGCCGCGATGTTGGTGCCGAGCCGCGAAGTCGGCGAACGCTTGTTCTCGGCTTCGACCACGTCCTCCGGCAGGCGGTGGTAGAGCCCGGCATCCAGGTCGATGAAGGCTCGGCCCGATGCGGCATAGACTGACGCCCGCAGGATCGGCGTCGTCCGGGAGCCCGTGTACACGCCCATCAAGATGAACCGTGCGAGATGGCGCAGGTCGTGAAAACCGCGGCTCGCGACCTCGCTACCCTTGTTCGGCCCGCGAGGTGGGCGCTGCATCCGCCGATGGCGCCAGCAGACCCAGAGCAGTCGGGCGACCTCGTCGCGCGTCAGGTATTTCGTCCGCGGCTGCCCCTTCGGCGGCAGAGTGACTTCGATGAAGCCAGCATGCAGGTCTCGCTTGGCATGGTGGTTGATGGCGGACCGGAGATCCTCAAGATCGCGCCGCGCACCACCCTTTGTGCGCGCCTTGACGTAGGCCCGGCAAGTTGCGGGGGACACCTCGGACAGCGTCATGCCACCCCACCAATCGATCAGGCGTGCAATGCGATCCGCGACCTTCTTTGGCCGCGCCTGCCCCGGAACGACGTCGTCCAAATAAACGGACAACACGTCGCTCACCGGGGTTTGATTGGCACGACGTTTGGTTCGCGAGACGACGTCGTGCTTGGCGCCGAGGTGGTCGAGAAGCTTCTTCTCAGCTTCTCCACGCGCAGCCTCGCCGCAGCCTGTGCCGATCTGACGTCCGCGGTCGAGGATGATCCAGGTTGCGGCACGGTCGCCGGCTGCGGGTCGGAGCCATAAACGGGCGGGCAGGGCTGAACGCGGCATCGTTCGATCATGCTCCGGATTTCGGCCAGGGTCGTCATATCCTTGTTGGCGACCCGCCAGATGGTCAATCGGCCGCGTGCGGCCTCGCGACGAAGGCTCGACAGGCTGATGGACCCGTCAGGAAAGGCGAGGCGTGCGGCCACTTCCAGGCGCATCAGCGTGTCGGACTGGACCTCGTTCGTGGTTAGAATGGGTGTCGGCTTAGCCATCGCGGCGCCCGGTCTGTTGCCGACCAATGCTCGTTCCGGCGGCAGTGCCATGTGCGAGCGCTTTTCCGAGGAGCACGTCATTCCAATCCGTCCCCTCGCCCGGCGGCACTTCCACGCGAGACACGATTCCCCTTGAGATGAGCCGCCGGGCGAGGGCGAAGGCTGCAGCCTGCCCCGTGCAGCTCGCATCGTTGTCCCCGAAAACGACGATCTCGCGCGCGTCCGGCGGAGGCGCCCACTCCGATAGGTTGACCGCGTTGATGGCGGCCCACACGGGCAGGCCGAACAAACTGGCAGCCGCGAGCGCCGTCTCGATCCCTTCGGCGACACCCATGAGGGCGTCGGGCGGGAACAGCCGCACCGCGGACCCTTGGGGCAGGTGACCGGGCATGAGGCGCCGTGGCTCGCCCACCGGAGCCTTGCGTCCGTCGCGCGTCAGGAAAGTTCGATGCAGCGTGGCGGGACGCCCTCGCGCGTCGGCCACCATCGCCACCATTGCGGGGTGGTGCGAAACCGGCTCGCCCTGGTAGCGGGCCCAGGGGTGCGTGCGGAGGCACTCGGGGGCCCGCACGAGCCCGGCCCGCGTCCGAAGCCAGAGCGAGACGGGGTCTCCGTCCTTCACTGGACTGGCGGAGCGCCAAAGCAGGCTCAAGGCTTCGCGCTTGTCGGCGTCGGATCGCTCCGGCTTGGGCTCGATCCGCGGGACAACGCCCACCAGCACCTCGATCTGCTCGGCCGCGGACCTGAAGTCGGCTCCGGTGCGGGCCATGACGAGCGACACGCCGTCACCCGCGCCGCAGCGCGAGCAAATCCAGGTCCCGCGCCCTTCCTTGTCGTCGAAGCGAAAACGGTCCTTCCCGCCGCACATGGGGCAAGCGACATGCTTGCCGGACAGCGTCTTCGCGTCGATGCCGACCGTCGCCAGGATGCCGCGCCAGCGGCCTTGCGCAAGGTCTCGAACGGGGGTGCGCATCACGCCGCCCTCCGCTTCGCGAAGCGGATTAGCTTGGACCGCACATAGGCGAGGACGTCGGGCTCCGGCTCGACCCCGGCGGCCACGAACCCGTTGGGCCAGTGGCCGAACCGGTCCTTGAAATTGTTCGATGCCCAGCCCGACTTGTAGCCGCGATCCTCCGCGATCTGCACCAGCATGGAATAGAAGCGCTGCTTCTCACGATGCGTCGGCTCAGCCGGACGCTGGCCGCGCACGAACTCTGCAAGGTCGCCCTCTTCCACCACCAGTTCGCATTGGCGCTCCGGTTTGAAGCCGCAGGCCGGGCATGTCGCCATCTTGGCCGGGCGGAGGAAGCTGCAGGAGGGACATTCCTTCGGTAGCGGCACGTCCTGGTCACGAGCGCCTGCAATGCGCTCGCGCCCGCCGTCGAGGCGTTCGTGTCGGATATCAGTTACAAACCCGAGGCGCTGGTGCGTGTCGCTATGGTCGAGGATCAGACAATCCGCCTTGCCCGGCGCCGTGCGGAGGCCGCGGCCGACGATCTGCACGAAAAGCATCTCGCTTTTGGTTGGCCTGGCCAGGATGATGCACCGGACATCCCAATCGACGCCGGTCGTTAGACAGCCGACGTTGCACACGACCTTCGTGCGGCCCGTGGCGAACCGCTGCTGTACGGCCTGGCGCTCTTCCGGGAGCGTGTAGGCGTCCACGTAGTCGGTGGGCACGTCGGCTTCCGAAAATTGTGCCTGCAGGTGCTTGGCGTGAGCGCGATCCACGGCGAAACACAACGTCGGTCGCCCTTCGCCGCGCACCAGCCATTGCTCCACCACGTCGGCCACGAGCGGCTGCATCGCGTCGCTCAGGTCGCCTTCGTGGTAGTCCCCCGCCACCGTTCGGACGCCGGACAGGTCCGGGCGGGACGGCGCGAACACGCGGAAGGGCGCGAGAAACCCGGCCTCGATCAGCTCGGCCGTGGTCGCCGCGACGATCAGGTCGTCGTAGTGCTTGCCGAGCCCCTTGGTCCACGGCGTCGCCGATAGCCCGATGATCGGCTTGGACGCGAAGGCCGGATCGGCGAACAGGGTCGCGTAGAACTGAAACCAGCGATGGCACTCGTCGATCACGACGACATCAGCGGCGGGCGTCTGCCGGCGCGCAAGGGTCTGAACGCTCGCGACCTGGATCGGCTGCGTCCAATCCGTGAGGGCGTGCTGGCCCTGCATCACGCCGATTTCAGCGATACCCTCGGCCTTGAACGACGCGACGCTCTGGTCGATGAGCGAGAGCGCAGGCACCACGAACAGCACGCGATTTCCCTTGCGCCGGGCACCTTCGATGATCGCGGCGGCCACGACCGTCTTGCCGAAGCCCGTAGCGGCCTGCAGCACGACGCGGCGGTGTCCAGCCAGGAGGGACCGTTTCAGCATGTCCAGCGCGCGGACCTGATGGGGGCGAAGCTCGCGCATCATCGGGACGCCTCCCCACCGAACGGGGCGTCGTCGTCCCAAACTTGGGCTTGGCCATTCGCGTCGGCGCCCGGGCCCCTTGCTCTATCCTGAAAGACTGAGGTCTGACCCTGGCTGGGCCCCCTGTTTATATTCCTTTCCTTTCCCTTAGGACGATTAAGGATGCCTGTTGCATCCTTGTTGGATGCTTGTTGGATGCTTGAGGCATCGCCGTTTGAGCCCCATCTGACGGCGTTCGCTTTGGCGCTGCGCGCCTGAAACTGCTTCTTGCGATCCCAGGCATACAAAGCGGCATCGGCCAAGGTGCGGTGATAGTATCGATCGTCACTGCATAGGACGAACCCGCGCATCGCCATGGCCCGCAGGCGTTTCCACCTGACGAACGGCACGCCGGCCCAGCTTGCAAGAACCCGCTCGTCCGACGGCAGGGATGCGGCCGGCGTCTGTTTCCAGGCGCGGCACCAGAGCGCCACGGCAGCTTTGAACTCGTCGCCGCTGGACAAGGCCCACAGCTCGCTCGCCATCAACCGCTCGGTGTTGAGCACGAACGAAGGCAGGTTGCGGATGTCCACTTCGGGCGGCACCAACGGATCGGGAAGAAAGGCTGAGGCCGTCACTGGCGCCTCCTTTTCCGCCAAGCCTTCGCGCGGAACAGGGTGCGGACCTCGTCCTCGTGCCGAGCGACCAGGACCAGGAGATCGATGGTCTTGCGGGCGACGGCGAGCTCGCGGACCTCGTCCGGGGCCGTCGAGCCGTTCAGCCACACGCGGGCGAGGTAAGCGCCATACTGATCCGCCTCGCGAGCGGCCGCCCATTTGGCCATGTCCATGACGGTGGGCTTCTGCTCGATCGAAGCCACGATCTCGGTCGCGAGTTGGTCGGACAGGACGCGTTCGCGGGCTCTCAGGACCCCGATCGTTTCGGCGCTCACGACGGCGTCCCCAGGCGCGCGGCGACGCGGGGAGCCATGATGCGCCAGAACGCGACCACGGCCGCTTCCTGGAGGTCGCGCGTGAAGTCGGCAGGTAGCAACGCTTCGGCGCCGCGGTCGCGCAAGGTCCCGATGATCTTGTTCGACGCCGCGCACACGCCCTCGACTTCCTCGCCCACGGTTGCGCGGTCGTTCCGCGCTTCCCGGTGGGCCAGCGCGGTCACGATCACTTTCGCGACCCGACCGCCCGCGTCCTGGGCAATCCGTGGCGAGCGATGCGCGATGGCGGTGGCGAGCAGCTCGTCAATTTCGCGATTGAGGCGGGCGCCCTCGTCCTCACCTTCTTGTGCGCTGGCGCGGTCAGCCATTGTCGTGGCCTCCCTGCGGCCCGAACTCAGCGAGTTCGCGCACGAGCCCGGCCGTTGCCGTCGGCAGGCCGAACCGGCGCGCGATCCAGGCCGCTGCAAGGCTCTCGGGCGGGACTGGCGGGTCAGAGACGATGACGAGGGGGCGGTGTACGGGTGTGATTGACATAGGCGCACTCGGTTCTTGAGTGCCGGGCCGCGGTGCGCTACATCCAAGTTGTCAGACCGATGTAGCATTCCCGAAGGTCGCCAGGCCCAGCGTTTGGCGGCCTTCGGCGTTTCAGGCGGCCCGCCGCTGAGCGGCGGACGTTTCCAGGCCGAGCAGGCGAGCGGCTTCCTCATGCGGGATGCGGATGGACTTGCCGATCCTGCTGGAAGCAATCTCCCCCCGTTTGATCGCGAGATAGATCGCGTTCACCGAACGGTTGAGCTGTTTCGCCAAGGGCGGAACCCTCACGGGCCGCTTGTTCTCCAAATCGCGCTGCAGTTCGTCGACCACCACGACCTCCAAGCGTTACGCCGGTCATTCGTTCATGGTGAACCACAGAGACACGTTGCCGTCAAGGCGAGTGAATGATATGCGATACATGGAAGACAGGGGATGGCAGAGTGGCACACAGGGCAAAACCGCTGGGGGAAGGCCGACGCATCGCACTCTTGAGCCGCACAACGCCGGAGCTTCGCGCCAAGTTGGAACAAGCCGCCGCAGACTCAGGGCGTTCCCTTGGTCAAGAAGTAGAATATCGACTTGAGCGAAGCTTGGCCGACGATGTAGTTGAGCGACCTACAAGAGAGGTTGGAAATTTACTCTCGATGTCTATTCATCTTAATCAGATTAACATGATGGGACCGAAGTGGGGCAAAAGTCAGCCCGAGGTTACAAGATATCTATGCGAGCGAGCGAAAAACACACTGTCTATATTGATGTCTGTCGCGCCTTTGGAAAGTATTAGTAATGCGCGTGAGCGCGAGAACGCAGAAAAAGTCGAGAAAATGGCGCGATCTGATGAAGCTGAATTTTATGCACGCCGTGAAACATGGGCCAAGATGAGGCCGCGGGAATGGATAGCGGACGATGTTCGGCAGCAAGAGGAGGTAAAGAAGCTCGCTATTGAGCGCGCTTCACAGCTCAAGGTCGATCGTTCCGCGACGTGACCGCCCACGCCCCTACTTCGTCCCCTTGTCCGTCCATTTCGGCGGCCGGGTCGTGCCCTGGCCCCAATTTAGTTCGGCATCGCCCGTCACGATCCCGGCGACGCCGTTGATTGCCGGCTCGACCGCATCGAGCGTCAGATAGGTCGGGCTCGGCGCCGATCATCCGGCCGCAGAAGTGCTGCCGAATGTACTCGGGACGCTCGGGGACAAGCTGGCGATCGTGCAGGATCCCAGCGCCCCGAGCCGGCGCGAGAAGGACGGCGCTGACCGTCGCTGATGGTCAGGATGACGCCGAACCGCTCAGGTACTTCGCCCGAAGACGCCGGAGCAACCGCTCGACGCTCTCGACGCCAGGATGTGCCGCGGCACTCGCAAGCAGGCTGTCCGAGAGATGCGCGTAGCGATTGATTACCTCGGCCGGATTGAACACACTCTTTTCCACAAGCAACTCAATAAGGACTTCCACGAGGAACTCAGCGTTGAGGCTGGATTCCAACCCACGCCGTGAAGCCTCGACGAAAAGCTGGGTGTCCTCGGCAAGCTGTTCAGGGCTTCGCTTTCTGTCCGCCACGCTGTCCCTCTCGCTTTTCATTGCCGCTCCCGCGCGGCTTGTGGTCGGGCAGTCGCGCTAGAAGAGCATCGTAAGCTGCCCTTGCCGATGCTTCGGTTCGCCCGGTCATCCGAGGCTTGTAGCGCATAGTGCCTGCGACGAGATCGAGCGGCGTGTCCTTCGGAAAGCTATTCAGGAGAGCCGCGTAATCGGACGGCGTGAACACCCGCTTGGCGCCGATCTTTCGCCCGAATGGGTTTCGTCTCAGGTAGTCCTTCAGCCAGCTATGGCTCTTGCCCAGCTTCGCGGCGACCTGGCGCATGTCGAGCACGTCGGGGAAGGGGTCGTCGGGCATAGCCGCATCTTCATTGGCACCCGCGGAGAGCACAAGGGGTGTGCCATATCCACGACCACCCGTCCCGGCTTGGAAAATTTACCCGCTCTCGCCTCCTCGCCCCCGCTCCCTCCCGTGACTTTCCAACCCTGACGGCATCCCCCACGCTCCTCCGAACACGGGAGCGGATGCTATGGGAATTTTAGACGCGCTGATCGGCGCGCACACCACCACGGCGCAGAACAACGCGACGGCGGCCGCCACGGCCGGCGACGCCGCGACCGCGCAGGGCAACGCGACCGAGCTCTACAACGCCGCCACCGCCGCCGGGAATTCGCTCACCAACGGGGCGACCGGCGCCACGAACGCCGTCAACGCGGGCGTGGCGAATGCCGCTGGCGCGCTCACGGGCTATGATACGTCGGCGCTCGGCGCGGTCCAGACCGGCCTTGGGCAGGCGACGGGCACGCTCGGCGCCATGTCGGCGGCCTACGACCCCTATGTCGCGAACGGCACCGGGGCGAACAACCTCTACGCCGACAGCCTGGGCGTGAACGGCGCGGGCGGGAATGCCGCGGCGACCTCCGCGTTCCAGACGTCGCCGGGCTACGCCTTCCAGGTCGACCAGGCGCAGCAGGGCGCCATCAACAAGGCGGCCTCGCTCGGCATGGCGGGCTCGGGCAACACGCTCGCGGGCCTCACGCAGCTGTCCTCGAACCTCGCGGACCAGGAATACGGCAACTGGCAGTCGCAGCTCAGCGGCCTGGGACAGCAGGGACAGTCCGCGCTCAACTCGCAGAGCAGCCTCGCCTCGACGCTGGCGGGCGACCAATACAACGCCGGCACGACGACGGCCGGCCTCGAGCAGCAGACCGGCACCAGCCTCGGCAACCTCTACAACAACCAGGGCACGACGCTGGGCAACATCCAGTCGCAGCTCGGCACAGGGCTCGCGGGCAT
Organism: uncultured Lichenihabitans sp.; assembly: GCA_964243405.1. Taxonomy (GTDB): domain Bacteria; phylum Pseudomonadota; class Alphaproteobacteria; order Rhizobiales; family Beijerinckiaceae; genus Lichenihabitans. Next base: position 71,117 of record CAXTFJ010000006.1, read on the forward strand.
CCAGACGAACCTCGGGACGCAGTCGGTGGCGAACAACTGGGCCGGGACGAACGGGATCAACGCGGCCTCGCTGTCGGACGCCAGCGCGCAGGATGCGGCGACGAACGCGAACAACTCGATCTTCTCGAACTTCATCAACTCGGCCGCGAACCTTGGCCTCCGGACGAACAGCGGACAGGCTCTCGGCTCAAACTTCACCAAGTTGTGAGGGCCTGACCGTGGGAGCCTTTGATCAAAGCTCGGGCAACTTCCTCGACGCCTTAAGCAACATGCTGGCGGCGCAGCGGCAGAGCAACGCCCTGACGAGCGCCTATGACGCCAGCCAGTTGCCGCAGCAGGCGCAGCAGCAGCCCGCCCCGCAGCAGGGCGGCATTTTTTCCAACCTGCTCGCGTCGGCCGGGCTCATGCCAGCCCCGGTTCCCGGCCCAGCCGCGCCGGTTGGGCTGGCGCAGCAGACGACACTTGGCCAGGCGAACCTGGCGGCGGGAACAAACGGTGCGCCCGCCGATCCGCAACCCGGCATCCTCGGAAGACTGCTCGGTTTCGGCTCGCCACAGCCGACGCCAAGCCCGGTCACCTTTGGCGGCCCCCAGGTGGCGGCGCTGCCCGCCGGCCCGATGCCGTACAGTGGCGCGTCGGCCGGCGGTAACGCGGCCACCAATCCGACCGTCCGCACCCCGCAGGTGCAGAGCCCGTTCCCGAACACCGGAGCAACGGGCTCGCCCGCAACCTCCATGGCGCCGCCCCCAGGCGCGCTCGGCTACGCGGACCCCTCGACCGCCGCGCCTCCCGTCACCGTGTCGCCCGCGCCGCAACTCGCCGCGGCGCCGCGCGGCCTGCTGCCGGACTTCGCCGCACCGCAGGGCACACCGTCGAGCCTTTCTCCGAACGCAATGCACGCGCTCGCCTTCTACCAGAGCAAGGGCTTGTCGCCGATCGCCGCCGCGGCGCTGGTGGGCGGCTTCACGAACGAGAGCGGCGGCGGCCTCAACACGGGCGCGCTCAACCCCGGCGACGGGACGGACGGCTCGAACAGCGTCGGCATTGCGCAATGGAACGGCGCGCGGGCGGCCGGACTGCAGCAGTACGCCCGGGCGAATGGCCTCGATCCCGCGAGCCTCGACACGCAGCTTCAATATTCGTGGCAGGAGCTGACCGGCCCCGAGCGCGGGTCTCTCTCCGCCTTGCAGCAGGCCGGCAATCCTGTGGCAGCGACCGCGGCGGCGCTGGGCTATGAGCGACCTGCAGGCTGGTCCGCAGCAAATCCAGCCGGTGCCACAACCTTCGTGCCGCGCCTGCAGGCGACGGCAGCGCTCGCGAACTCGCCCTACGGGGCGATCTCGCCTGTCGGCGGCGGACAACTTGGCTTGCCCTCCATGGCCCAGCCTGGCGGCCCGCAGCCGCCGCCCACCGCAACCGGCTTCGCACCGCAGGCCGCAGCGGCACCTCCGCCGGGCAGTTACATGGGCACGTCCGCAGCGGGCCAGCCCGTGCCCGTGGGGCCCGACGGCGCCGCGCTGGGCTACTCGCCTCCGGGCGGAGCGGCAGCGGCCCCTGCCGCACGTGCCATTGCCGCAGCATCGCCGGCCGTGGCAGCTCCGCTGCCCACCGGGTCGGCTCCCTACGGCACGACGCCGCTGCACGTCGGCAACAAGATCATGACCCGGCAGCAGACGGCGGACAGCGAGGACTACGATTATACCGACTACGACGCCGCCGCCGCCAAAGCCGGGCTAATCCCGAGTGCCGCGGCGGCGCCCCCGTTCGTCGATGGTCAACCCGCGCAGCAGGCCAGCGCATCGGTCGCCAGTGCTTCACAAGCCGCGCCGGTCGGCGCCGTGGCCAACCCTGCAGCGTCGTTCACGCCCACCGCCCCGGTGGTGCCGACGATGACGCCCGCGCTCACCGGCACGATCCGCCAGCTTCTTTCCAATCCCGATACGGCAGCCTTCGGTGCCGAGTTGTGGAAAGCCGCTCTCACCAAGGCGCCCACGG
>CAXTFJ010000007.1:0-68541 GCA_964243405.1 uncultured Lichenihabitans sp.
GGGGTCAACAATCGTGCGTGGAGCCGAGTACGCCGAACTGGCCGCTTTCGCGGCGGTCGTGGATGAGCGCAGCTTCCGTCGCGCCGCCGCGCGCCTCGGGCTGTCGCCCTCCGCGCTCAGTCACACGATCCGCGGGTTGGAAGAACGCCTCGGCGCCAGGCTGCTGAACCGCACCACCCGGTCTGTCGCTCCGACCGAGGCGGGCCAGATGCTCCACGGTCGGCTCGCGCCGGCCTTTACCGACATCGCCAGCGCGCTCGCAGCGGTTCGCGCCGGACGCGACCGACCGTCCGGGACCGTGCGCCTCACCGTGCCCAAGCTCGCGGCGGAGCTGGTTCTGGCCCCGGCGTTCGGTCGTTTCGCCCGCGCCTATCCGGACGTGCATCTGGACGTGGTGGTGGACGATGGGCTGACCGACGCCGTCGCGGCGGGGTTCGACGCCGGCATCCGCCCTGGCGGGCGCGTGGAGCGCGACATGGTCGCGGTGCGGGTGACACGGGACCTGCGCGCGGCCGTGGTGGCCTCGCCCGACTATCTCGCGTCTCGGCCGCGCCCGCGAACACCGCACGACCTCGAGGAGCACGCCTGCATCAACTATCGGTTCGCGGCGAGCGGCACCCTGTACCGCTGGCCGTTCGCCTGCGGTGACGAGGTCCTCGACGTGGCGGTCGAGGGCCCCCTGACGCTCAACGACACGGACCTGATCCGCGCAGCGGCGCTCAACGGCACGGGGCTGGCCTACACGCTGGAGGACAGCGTCGCGGACGACCTGGCGGCGGGCCGCCTGGTTCGCGTGCTGGAGGAGTGGTGCCAACCCTTGCCTGGATTCTACCTCTACCACCCCGGACGGCGGCAGACTCCTCCCGCCGTGCGCGTGCTGATCGACATGCTGCGCGTCAAAGAAGCGTGACCAGCGAGTTACCTCTGTGGTGCCGGCCGTGCGCTTCGAGCTGCGCGATCCCGTCCTTGGCGACTTCCGAGAGGATCGCGAAGCCGACACACACGCTGCCGCCCGAGGGCGAGAAGATGGCGGTGTTGATGCCCACCACCTGACCCTCGGTGTTGAGGTCGGGCCGCCCGAGTTGCCGTGGTCCACCGGCGCGTCGATCTGCAGGACGTCGTCGCAGGAGCCAGCGCCGATGTCGCGCGCCGACACGATGCCGGCCGTCACCGTGCCGCCCAGCCCGAACGGGTTGCCGACCGCGATCACCCAATCGCCCACGCGCGGCGCGTGGTCGCCCCACGGCACGAAGGGAGAGTTGTCGCCCGTCTTGGCCTTGGGCAGGGCCAGGTCGGTCTTCTTGTCCGTCCCACCACGGTCGCGGGCACCGTGGCTCCGTCCTAGGACGCGTGGCGATTGCAAGGCTCGGCTGCCTCGCGCACCGGCTGACCCGACAGCCGCCGGATCGGTCAGCTCGCCTTCAGGTTGCGCGTGAGGGTGGCGACGACGGAGCCCGACCGCCACGGGCGTCTCAGGATGTCGGCGACCCCGGCGGCCCTCAGCCGCTCGGCTTCGATGGTGTCGCCCACCGGGACCGAAAGGATGACAGGAACACCGGCCGAACGGCCCCGCAGCGTCCTGGCGAAGTCCAGGCCGTCCATTCCGTTCAGAACCTTGTCGGCGATCGCCAGATCGAAACGGCGCGGAGAAGCCGCGAAGGCGGACAGCGCGGATTTCGGATCCGTGAACCCCGCGGGTTCGAAGCCGAGGGCGGCGAGCAGATCCTCGCCGCCCTCCACCTCGCTCGCAACGGCTCCCACGAGCATGATGGTGCCGGTCGAGGTCCGCACCGGCGCGGGCCGCCGGGACTCGGGGAGCCATGCCTGGAAGGTGCTGCCCTGACCTAGGGCGCTCGATACATGAAAGGCACCGCCGCTCTCGTTGATGATCTCGGAAGCCGTTGCGAGGCCGAGACCGGTGCCGGCGGAGCGCGTGGTGAAAAAGGGCTGGAAGAGTTTGGCGAGGGTCGCGGCGTCCATGCCGCGACCCTCGTCGGCAACCGCGATGCAGACGTAGTCGCCTGGCTCGAGCGTGCCGTGCGAAAGCTTCCGCCGACCGCCGAGGGAGGTCCTCTCCAGGCTGAGGGCGACGCGTGCCCCTGGCGGCGACGCCTGTGCCGCATTGCGCAGGAGGTTGACCAGGACCTGCTGCAGCTGTGCCGGTTCAGCCATCACGAGCGCCCCTCCCGCCGAACCGCTTGCGACGAGAAGGACCTCCGGCATCACCGGCCGCAATTGGCCCATCGTTTCTTCGAGGAGGACGTCGGGAGAGGTCAGGTACTGCGTGGCCATTCCCCGTCGGCCGAAATCGAGAATCTGGCCGACGAGTTCGCGCGCGCGCTCGCCGGCCTTCGCGATCTCCCCGACGTGCCGCTTGGCAGCGGAGCCGGACGGAACCGCTTCGGCGGCCATCTCCGCATGTCCGAGCACGCTGCCCAGCACGTTGTTAAAATTGTGGGCCACGCCGCTCGTGAACGTGCCGATCGCCTCCAGCCGCTGCGCCTGTCGGAGGCGAGCCTCGAGGGCGCGGCGCTCGTCGAACATGGCCTTGCGATGCAGCGCGTTGCCGATGACGTCCCCCTGCATGCGCAACAGTCCGACGGTGTCCCGCAGCCAGGCGGGACGGAACCTCACATGGTCGAAGCACAGCATGCCCAGCAGCCGCTCCGCGCTGGTGAGCTTGACGCCCGACCAGGCACTCACGCCCGCCTTCCGCAGCGCGAGACGCAGGGCCGCCGGCAGCTCATCCTCCTGGTGCGGGGTGCGGAACGTCATCCCTGGAAGGGCATCGAGGTCGTGCGCCATCTCGAACAAAGCTTCCGGCCAGCCGCTCGGGACCTCGCCACCCGGCTTCGACCACAGATGCACGTCCCGGTCGGCGCCGAACCGCACGACGTAGGCCCGGTCCGGTCCGGTCTGCAGGGCGAACAGAGCCAGCGCTTCGTCGATGCGGGCCGGGATCTCTTCGGGCTCGCAGGCGATGAAGCGGCTCGAGGAGAGGCCGATCACGTGCTCAAGGTCGGCCCGCCTCCTGAGGGCGGTGGCGCCCGCGTGAAGTCTGCGCCCGACGAGGACCAGCATCCCGACCAGGAGCAGGGCCGTCCCGTAGAGCCCGAGCCGGAACCAGGCCGCCACCTTTTCCTGCCGCAGCTCCCGCTCGCGAATGTAGGCTCGGACCGCGTTGCGGCCCTGCACGGTCGAGGTCTTCAAAAACGTCCTCAGCACCCCGTCGAGGTGCGGGATGAGCTCCAGGAGCAGACGGCCACGGACGACGAGGGCCGCCGTCTCAGGGGGGAGGTCCTGTGTGGCGGCTTCCGCCTGGACGGCGTCGAGGCGGCGCTGGACCAGGAGGACGACGTCCGGACCGGCATCCTGCGCCAGGTGGGTGACGGCCATCGCGAGCGCATTCAAGGCCGCGCCGAGCCCTGCGTTCCGGTCGGGCTGCGCGACGACATCGGTCAACAGATCGAAGTAGATGATCGAGTTCTGGAGCAGGGCGTTGTCGGTCTTGAACTGCTCGACGAGCTGCTCCTCCTCGCCCCAAGCCTTCTCGATGGTCCGGACGGGTTCGCCGGGCACACCGTCGACGCGCTTCAGTCGGGCGAGCGCCTCTCGTATGGCGTCGACGTCGCGGACGATCGGATCGTAGGTCCGCAGGACGCCGGCCCTGGCACTCAGGACGTCGCGGTGCAGGACGGGGTCGCCGACGGCGAGCGCGTTGAGGTTGCGCTCCATCTCAGCGAGGTAAAGATCATTGGGGGCGAGGCCGCGCGCCAGAAGCCAGGTGAGCAGGCCGACGAGCATGAGGATCAGTGCGCCGGCCTTCAGGAAAAACGTCATCGGGGCGCCGTCAGCAGGCGGCCGCGATACCGGCCGGTCAACGTCCGGAGAAAGGCGGTGATGAGCCCGACCTGCTGCTCGGACAGCACGCGTCCGAGTTGCGCTTCAGCCATGCGTCGGACAGCCTCGTCGAGGGTCGCGGTTCCCCCATCGTGGAAGTAGGGCGCGGTGACGGCGACGTTTCTCAGGCTTGGGACCCGCATCATCTCCGGGTCCTGTCCGGGCAGCGGGCGGAAGATGCCGTTCTTCTCGAACAGGTTGCCACCGACGTTGACCCCCTGATGGCAGGACACGCAACCCGCTGACTTGAACAGCCGATAGCCTTCCACCTCGTCCGTCGAAAGGGCCGTGGCGTTCCCCCGAAGCCAGAGGTCGAAACGGCTGTCGGGCGTGCTGAGTGTTCGCTCGTAGGTCGCGAGCGCATCCAGAACCCCGTCCCGGTCAGGTGGTTTCCCTTCCGCGTTCACGAACGCCGCGACCGTATCGGGATCGGCCTGGAGCTTGCCGAGCAGCTCGGGCCAGGTCGTGGCCATGAAATCGGGTTCCAGCACCGACTTGTCGGCCTGCTCCTGCAGTGTCCGCACATCACCCGTCCAGTCAAGGCGGAAGCTCAGTCCGGCGTTGAAGACCGTGTTCGTGTTCCTCCGCAGGGGGACGCCGGCGGGCGAAACATCCCGTTGTCGTCCGTCGGCTCCGTTGGATTCGAGGTCGTGGCAGGATCGGCACGATCGATCGCCACCGTGCGAAAGTCGGGGGTCCTTGAAGAGCCTCTCACCCAAATCGGCGATTGCGCTGTCGTTGGCCGGGGTGTTTGGAACGGGTGTGATTGGCTCCGCCGCATCGATCGGGTCGTTCGCCGGTGTCAGCGTTCCGGGCAAACCCGGCGTGGCGAAAAGCACCATAACGGCTAAGACCAAGGCGTTCAGGGGCGGTCGCACCGTGGACACCAAACGCCCGATCGCCCGGCCACCGACACGAGGAGCTTTGATGTCCATCTCGACTGTGCCGGGCCAGACTGGCGACCCTGCGCGCCCGGTCCGCATCCTGGTGATCGACGACGACCCTGGCATGCAACGCACCATTTCCGAGTACCTCGAATCACACGGCATCAGCGTGGCCGTCGCGGCGAGCGGAGCCGACATGAGACGGCTCATGACGGACGCGACGTTCAATCTCGTCATCCTGGACCTCCGTCTGGGCCAGGAGGACGGGCTCAACCTCCTGCGCGAGCTGCGCTCGCAAGGCGACGTCCCCGTCATCATCAGCACCGGGCATCGTCGCGACGAAGTCGATCGCGTCGTCGGCCTGGAACTGGGGGCCGACGACTACCTGATGAAGCCGTTCAGCCTCCGGGAGCTGCTGGCCCGCATCCGCGTCGTCCTCCGCCGGGTCGAGGCGCCGCCACCCGAAACGGTACGCGACGTCGCCAGCGGCAGGAGCATCTTCGCCGGCTGGACGCTCGAACGGCGCGCGCGGCGACTCCTCGACCCGTCCGGCGCGTTGGTCGGCCTGACCAACGGCGAATACGCTTTGCTGCTCGCTTTCGTCGACGCGCCGCAACGGCCTCTCTCGCGTGAGTTCCTGCTGCAGGCGACCCGCATGCACGAGGACATCTTCGACCGCAGCATCGATGTCCAGATCCTGCGTCTCCGCCGGAAGCTCGAGGTCGACCCGGCGACGCCGCGCATCATCCTGACCGAGCGGGGCGTAGGTTACATCTTCGCCGTCCCGGTCGAAACCCTGCGCTGATCGCGGATGCGTTACGGCTGCAACACCTTTCCGGAGTCCTGAAATTCGACGGTAGCGGTCGGCTCGGATCCTCACGGCGTCAGAACACAGGAGGTTCCATGACACCCGATCATCAAGCCCGGCCGCTCCTGGCTGTCGAGACCCGCCCGCTGTCCGCGATCGCGGCGGTCAGCGGCGAGGCGCTGGAGGCCGGGCTTCTCGCCGTCGGCTCATGGCTCGCCAGCGTGGTGATCACGGGACTGATCCACTGTGCCAGCGCGCATCACGCGCATCCGGACGTGCTGGCTGCTCTCGACTCGCAGCGGGTCCTGGGCGCCGCCGAGGTGACCCGATGAGGCCGCCGGCGATGCCCCTCGCGGCGGATCTGCATGTCAGGGCAGGCACGTCTCCGGTCTGGTCGCGGCTGGGGGAATGGATGACCAGGCTCGCGACGTCGTCCAGGGCAAGGCGAGCCGACATGCTCGGATCGAGCGACCCCAACCTGCTCGACGACCTCGGCCTGTCGTGGTGCGAGATCGCCTATGGTCCGCTCTGCGGCGACAAACTCGGCTGAGGCGGGCAGAGCTTCAGCCCACGACGATGTCCGCCGACAGGGGTGGCCCGAGGAGAAGCGACCGCACCGACCCCTCCCTTCGACGTGGGTCTCGCGGCCCAGCACCGCAGGTCGTCGAGCGGTCGTACCGGCATGACCTTCGATGTTTCCGGGTCTGTCGCGCCGATCGAGGCCTGCCCGCCAGGTTGAGTCGCCCCGGATGCCGTCCGCCGACGCGCGGGCGCATCGAGATCATGACCGAGCCGATGATCACGCTATGCCAGCTGCACTCGACGCCCGATGCGACCCTCGACTGCGTGATGGCGCCGCTCGGTGCGGATGAGCCGAAGATCCAGGCCCGGGTCGCGCTGGAGCGCGAGTTCGACGATGGGGACGGCGTCTGTTGCCGCACGCAGCTGACGGCTTCAGCTGACCGTTCGACCGATCGACCGATCGTTGCTCCCCCAAATCTCATTCGAAAGGTGGCGGCTTTGACCGACCCGTCGACCCGCTGGCCTGACGCCTTTCCGAAGGCGCCTTCACGAAGCGGCTTGTTCCCGCTCGTGAAATGGATCGCCAGTCTGGGGGCCGAGCGGCAGCCGCTCGGCGTGCTCCTTCGAAAGGTCGTGCAAGCCATGGATCGGGGCGAGGAGGTCCTCTCCCACGGAGATCTTGCCGTGCTCGCGCGGGCCGAACTGGCATCCGAGCGCGTTGCGGCATTCGTCCATGCGGGCGTCGTGCTCGCCATCGTCTGCGCCGCGCTCGTCGCATCGATCACGAGCCGGAGCGTCAACCCGATCGTGGTCGGGGTCATGATGGCCAACCTCGGAACGTCCGCGCTGGGCATCGCCTTCGCGCGGAGACGCCGGCTCGGGGCGTGGCTCCCCTGGACCGCGGGAATGCTGGATGTCGTCGTTCTCGTCGGCATCGTGGTCAAGGTGTCCCGGTTCCAGTCGAGCCTGCCCGGCGCCTACAAGCCCGCCCTGATCGCGGCCTGGGGAGCGTTCCTGGCGCTTGCGCTGTCGGCGATGAGGGGCCGACCGGGGCTCCTCCTGGTCCAGTCCCTGCTGTTCGCGGGGGGTTTGGCGTTCGCGGTCACCCGGTCGACGTCGGGCCTGTTCCCCGCGCCCGGAGTTTCTGACGCGCTGGCGGTCGTCTTCGGACCCGGTGAGAATGCGATCCGCATCGGCATCGTCCCCATGGTGGGCGCGGTCATGGCCATGACGGCGCTGCGTGCGCGGATCACCTTGCGCAACGCCGTCGTGGCCTCTCGCCGGGCCGCCAACCTGTCACGCTACCTGGCACCCGCCGTCGCCTCGGTGGTGGCGAACACCGACGTGACGGCGCTGCGGGAGGGTCGCCACCAGAACGTCGCCATCCTGTTCGCGGATCTGCGCGATTTCTCGTCGCTCGCCGAAACCATGACGCCGCGCGAGACAGCCGCCTTCCTCACGACGTTCCGCCGCCACACCGCGGAAGCCATCGAGCGCGAGGGCGGGATCATCGACAAGTTCATCGGCGACGAGGTCATGGGGCTGTTCGGTGTTCCGACTCCGACCTCGCGCGATGCCGGCCGCGCGATCAGGGCCGCGCAGACCCTGCTCGCCTCCGTCCGGGCCTGGAGTGTCGAGCGCACGGCCCTTGGGTTGTCGGCGGTGGAGGTCGGCGTGGGTATCCACTATGGTCCGGTCTTCGCCGGCGTTCTGGGCGACGACCGGCTGGAGTTCACGGTTCTTGGCAACACCGTCAACGTGGCTCGGCGGCTCGAGGAATTGACCAAGTCATTCCAATCCAACTGCATCGTCTCGGCCTGGGCGATCCGGGCCGCCCGCGCCGAATACTCGGGCGGCTGGTCCTGTCGGGGTCTCCCGGCCCAGTCGATCCGCGGCCAAAGCGCGCCGGTCGCGATCTTCGCGTTGTCGGTCGACGAGAGCGGATCATCCTGAAGCGCGGTCGCCTTCGTGATCATCGCTCTGGACCCCTCGCCCCGCGCTCGCCGCTTAGCCGTCGCGAACGCCGAACCAGACGGCTCCGCGGCCCTCACCGGACGCCTTAAGCCGCCCCGGGTCTGGAACGCCGTGGCCCGTTGCTCGCCGATTTCCATCCCGAGCTGAACGCCGGACTTCTCACCAACCGAGGTTGCACGTGCGGTTAAACCAGAAATGCTCCAGGGATCCTGGCGCGGACGTCACATTGCCCGGATCGACGTCAAACGGTCCTCTCATGAGTCGGAGAGATGCCCTGCTGCTGGGGGCCGCGCTGACCGTCGCGGGCGCCGGCGGCCTGCCTCGGCCGGCCCGCGCGGCCGATCCGATCAGGATCGGCGTGCTCGTGGACATGAGCGGGCTGTATTCGGATTACAGCGGCCCCACGAGCGTGACCGCGGCACAGATGGCGGCGGCCGAGGTCGGCGACGTCCTCGGCCGGCCGGTCGAGGTGATCGCGGCCGACCACCAGAACCAGCCCGACCTGGGCTCTTCCATCGCTCGGGAATGGTTCGACGAGCGGGGCGTCGTGGCCATCGCCGACATGACCAGCTCCGCCGTGGCCCTGGCGGTTCAGAAGCTCGCCTCGGACAAAGGCAAGGTGACGCTCGCGACCGGCCCGACCACCACCGCGCTGATAAACGAGGGCTGCTCCCCAACCGGATTTTTGTGGGTGCAGGACAGCTATTCCAACACGGCCGGGCCGTCGCGGCTGCTGCTGCGGCAGGGCTTGTCCAGCTGGTTCATGATCGTGGCGGACTACGCGGGTGGCCACCAGATGCAGGCCGCCCTGCACAAAGCCGTGACGGACGGGGGCGGGACGGTGGTCGGCTCGACCTTGCATCCGGTCGGGACGGCGGACTTCTCGTCCTACCTGCTCCAGGCGCAGGCGTCCGGGGCGCAGGTCGTCGGCCTGCTGAACGGCGGATCGGACCTGGTCAACAGCATCAAGCAGGCGGCTGAATTCGGGCTGACGCAGACGCAGAAGTTCTTCCTGCCAGGTGCCGTGATCAGCGACATCCACTCCCTGGGTTTGGAACAGGCGCAGGGCCTGCTGCTGATGAACAGCTTCTACTGGGACCGCAACGACGAGAGCCGGGCCTGGTCGAGGGCGTTCTTCGCCAGGACCAACCGGATGCCAGGGCAGATCCAGGCCGGGACCTACTCGGCCGTGCGGCATTTCCTGAAGTCGGCGCAGCTGGCTGGCAGCACCGACGGCGCAGCGGTCGCGGAGAGCATGCGGTCGACGCCCGTGGACGACGTGTTCGTGCACGACGGGCACATCCGTCCGGACGGGCGGTTGGTGCACGATTTCTACGTCGTGCAGGTGAAGTCCCCCGCGGAATCGAGGGCGCCGTGGGACTGCTACAAGCAGGTCGGCACCATCGCGGGCAGCGAGGCGATGCAGCCGCTCGCCCAAACGAGGTGTCCATACCTGGTGAAGCAGGAGCAGTGAGATCGTGCCGGCGATGACCCGCCCCATGCACCTCGCCCTGCTGGTCAGCGAGAGCGGGATCCACCTCGGCGGGTGGCGTCACCCGGCCGCGGCGATCGTCGACCCTTTCGACTGGACCTACTACCGGGACCTCGCGATCCGGGCGGAGGCCGCCTGCCTGGACATGGTGTTCATGGCCGACAAGTTGGCGATCGACGACCTGTACGGCGGCAACTTCGACGCGACGGTCGCCTACCGCGCCAACGCGCGGCCGGAGCCGATCACGCTCCTTGCCGCCCTCGGCGCCGCGACGACGCGGATCGGGCTGGGTGCGACGCTCTCGACGACCTACAGCGAACCCATGCAGGCGGCCCGGATGTTCGCGTCCATGGACCACATGACGGGTGGACGGATCGCCTGGAACGCCGTGACCTCGGTCAGCGACGGGGAGGCTCGGAACTTCAGCCGCGCGCAACACCTCGACCACGAGACCCGGTATCGACGCGCGGCAGAGTACATCGACGTCGTCCAGAAGCTCTGGGACAGCTGGGAGGATGGGGCGATCCAGCCCGACAAGCGGACCGGCCTCTACGCCGACCCGAAGAAGGTCCATTACGTCGACCATTCCGGACCGTGGTTCCAGGTCCGCGGCCCCTCCACCGTGGCGCGGTCGCCGCAGGGTCACCCCGTCCTCATCCAGGCGGGCGCCTCCGGTGCTTTCCAGGACCTCGCCGCGCGCCGGGCGGAGGTGATCTTCGCCGTGCAGCCCACGATCGAGACGGCCAAGGCAGCGTACCGGGAGTTTAAGGCCAAGGTCGCGGCGGCGGGCAGGAACCCGGCGAACGCGAAGGTCCTGCCCGGCGTGATCGCGATCGTGGGCAAGACGGACGAGGACGCACGCGCGCTCCAAGCAGAGATCAACGACCTGATCATGCCCGCCGCGGGCTTAAGCTTCATGTCCGGCAGCATGAGCTACGACCTGTCCGTCCACCCGCTGGACGGACCGGTGCCGGACATCGGGGATACGATCCGGGGAAGCAAGGGCCGCTTCCACTACGTGATCGGAAAGGCCATCGAGGAGGGCTGGAGCCTGGCCGAGTTCGCGCAATGGTACGCCTCCAACATCTCCTACAAAATCATGGTCGGCTCCGCGACGACGATCGCCGACGAGATGGAACGGTGGGTGGAGGAGGAGGCCTGCGACGGCTTCGTCCTGCTGCCGGCCTTCATGACGCGCTGCATCGATGACGTTCTCGAGCAGGTCGTGCCGGAGCTGCAGAAGCGTGGTTCCTTCCGGCGCCGTTACGCCGGCGCGACGCTCCGGGATCATCTCGGGCTGGAGCGGCCCGCGAACCGTTACGCGTGAGAATCAGCGTTCTCGCTGCGAAACCTGACCGATAAAAAAAGGACAATTCTCTTGACCTCTGATGACCTTACGAGCGGAACCGACCTGCGGGCGCCGAGCCGGACGATGAGGATCGCCGCTATGTCCCGCGCGGTTCACGCGCTTCGCGGCGAGGAGCCGAAACTGCTCCGCGACTGGGTTGCGCAGCGTCTGCTGGGTTTGGGAGACGAGCAGGTGCTGGAGCAGTTCGATGCCCAGCCTCTCTCGCGCCACCCCGGCTTCCACATGGTTTTCGCCCTCCGCAACCGCCTGGCCGAGGACGAACTCGCCGCCGCCGTCGCACGCGGCACCGCGCAATACGTGATCCTCGGCGCCGGCCTCGACTCGTTCGCCTACCGGTCGCCGGAGCTCATGGACAAGCTCGACGTGTTCGAGGTCGACCATCCCGGCGGTCAGGCCTGGAAACGTCAGCGCATCGCCGAGCTGGGCCTCCCCGTCCCCGCGCGGCTGCACTTCGCGCCCGTCGACTTCGAGCGTGACGCCCTGCCCGACCGGCTTCATGCGGCGGGCTTGGACCCTCGCAAGCCGGTGTTCGCCTCGATGCTCGGCGTCAGCCAGTACCTTGGTGGAGAGACCCTGTCCCGGGTGCTGCGGGGTGCTGCGGCCCTGTCGCGCGCCGGCTGTACGCTGATCATGGAGCATGTTCCGCCGCTCGCGCTCCTCGGCCCGGAGGAGCGGGCCACCTTGGAGAGGTCGAGCGCCGGCTACGCCAGGGATGGAGAGCCCTGGCTGACCTTCCTGACGAGCGATGCCCTGAAGACCCTGCTGCTCGAGAGCGGCTTCACGCGCGCCTCGCCCGTCAGCCACGCGGACCTGGAGCGACGCTATTTCCAGACCAGGACGGACGTCAGCCTTCCGGGGTCCGCATCCTACGTCCTGGCGGACGTCGACCCGTGAAGCGCTTGGGACGCGGTCGCGTCCGGCTCCGCACGACCTGACCGTCGGCGAGACGACAGGCCGGCTCCCGGAGCCGATGCGGCTCGATCCCGGCCAGCGGGCCCGAGATGCGACCTGGGGTCGGCAGGACAGCCCACGCCCCGGGCCGCCGCACGCGCAGGCCCCGCCGTCCAGCAAGAGGACCAACGTGACCGCACGCCGCCGCATGAAGCTCGTCGCCTACCTGAAGACCGGCCCCACCTCCGCCCATGCCGGCGGCTGGCGGGACCCGGACGCGGCGCTGCACGACGTCTTCGACCCGCAGCGCTACGAGGACCTGGCCCGCACGCTGGAGGCGGCCCGCTTCGACGCCGCGTTCTTCGTCGACACCTTCGGCATCCCCGACGTGTACCGCGGCAGCTTCCGCACTTACGTCCAGCGCGGCGGGCAGATCAGCTACCTGGACCCGATGCTCGTGCTGCCGCTGATGGCCCGCGTCACCACCCATCTCGGCCTGGGCGCCACGCTGTCGACCACCTTCCACCCGCCCTATCTGCTCGCCCGCATGCTCGCCTCGTTCGACCTCCTGAGCGGCGGGCGGGCCGCGTGGAACATCGTCACCTCCGCCACCGAGATGGAGGCGCGCAACTTCGGCATGGACGCGCTGCCCGGCAAGGACGCGCGTTACGACCAGGCCGACGAGGTGCTGCAAGCCTGCAACGCGCTGTGGGAGTGCTGGGACGAGGACGCCCTGGTGCTGGACAAGGCCGGCGGCGTGTTCGCCGACCCGGACAAGGTGCGCTACGCCGATTTCGTCGGCCGGTTTGTGAGGACGCGCGGCCCCCTGACGATTCCCCGCAGCCCCCAGGTGCGGCCGGTCTTCCTGCAGGCCAGCGCCTCCCCCCGCGGTCGGGACTTCGCGGCGCGCTGGGCCGAGGTGATCTTCGCCGCCACCCTCGACAAGGGCAGCAGCGTCGCCTTCGCGACCGACATGCGCCGGCGCATGGCCGGATACGGCAGGGCACCGGAAACCTGCGCCGTGCTCAACCCCCTGGCCGTGACGGTCGGCGCGACGGACGCGGAGGCGCGCGAGAAGCGGGACGCACTGGACGCCCTGGCCGATGGCGAGCTGGTGCTGGCCCACAACTCCACCATGGTCGGCGCCGACCTGTCCCGCCACCGGACCGGCCGACGAGGTCGCCGCCGCCCGCGGCACGACCGGCATCGCCGGCATCGACGCCGGGATCCAACGGGCGGCCGCCGCGGACGGGATCAGCTACGTCGCCGCCGCCAGCCGCCCGCGCCCCGTGCTGTGCGGCACCGTCACCTCCATCGTCGACCAGATGCAGGATCTGTTCGAGGCGGGCGGCTGCGACGGCTTCATCGTCTGGGCCACGGTGTCACCGACCATGTTTCAGGAATTCGGCCGCCTGATCGTTCCGGAACTCCAGCGCCGCGGCCTGGTGCAGACCGAATACGGTCCCGGCACGCTCCGTGAGAAGCTCCGCCGGTGACGGCGTGCAACGATCGGCAGGCCCTCGCGCCACGTCAGACTTTTGAGCCGAAAGGCTCGCCTTTCGTGCGGTCGGGGCGAGGCGGACAGTCGTCCTCGGGAAGGCCTTCCCGGTCACCACGACGTCATGCCGGTGAAATCCGGACGGGCAAGCTGCGGACGAACTCACCATGCGGGTACCCGTCGCACACCGGATCGCCCACGACGTCGACGCGCTTGAAGCGCTCGCAAAGCACCCTCAAGGTTTCCTCCATCTCCACGAGGGCGACCGCTCGCCCGAGGCAAGCGTGGCGCCCGGAGCCGAAATTGAGGATGGGCTTGGGCTGCGGTCGCGCGATGTTGAGGTCGGCTGGCGATTGAAAGACCGCGGGGTCCTGATTGCCCGCAACGACGGAAGCGAACATCCACGTCCCCGACGGGATCTCGAGCCCGCAGAAGACCGCGTCCTCCCGGGCATATCTCGGATCCGACCACACGTTGGGACGAAGCCGCGCGCATTCCATCACGGCTCGATCGAGAAGGCCGTGATCGCCACGCAGCCTATCCCACTGGTCTTCGTGCTGTGAAAACGCCAAGATGGCCTGGGAGAGGCTCGCGCTGGTGTTGTCGCTGCTCGCCGTCAGCAGCGTGAAAAGGATTTCGGTGATCTCCTCGATCGTTGTTTCGCCTTTGCGTTCTGCCTGGAGAAGACTCGACAGTACGTCGTCGGAAAGATCGGTCTGCTTTCGCCTGATATGCTCGTTGATGTAGAGGATCAGGCGATCAACGGCACCCGCTATCTCGTCACGATAGCTCGGGTCGGCACGAAACGCCTTGAGGATGCTGTCGGACGATGCGGCGACGAACGCGCTGTCGGACATCGGTGCTCCGATGAGGAAGCAGAAGAAGCCGGCCGGCACGTGGGGAGCAACCTGAACGGCGAAGTCGAATTCACGATCGGAAACCTCATCCAGCCGGTCGGAGACGATCTTGCGCACGACCGTTCGGGATCGTTCGATCGTGGACGGGCTGAAAAGCGGTGCGAGGAGCCGCCGTTGCCGCCTGTGCGCATCTCCTTCGAGAGCCGCGGTATTTTTCGCATAGAACCTGTAAGCCGGGTCTTCGGGCTTGAACCCGCAGACGGTGAGCAACTCCTCGAAGCCGACCGGGAAACGTTCATCCCTCATCAGGGCCGCAGAATGCTCGTAGGTGAGCCACTCGACCCCGCGTTGACTTCGGGCCGCGACGTGGCCGGGGCCGAGCGCTCGAATGGTGCCGATCGGATCACTCCGATACTGCGGTGAAAAAACGTCGAGTAACGGGAGGGATCCGAGGTGCGACGTGCCGGTTTCGCTCATGAAACATATCCGCTTGAGTTTTGCCGCCGGTCTTGGACGGCCCGCACGGAGGCGGGCGGGGTCCGGTCCACGACGCGGGTCTGTGCCCGCATCGCGATGACGTCCTAGGAAAGAAGTCCGCTCGCCGTCTTGGACGGAATCACCACTTCGTCAGTCTTCCGCCTTGCTCGGCAGTTACGTCGGTCGGTGGGCGTCGCGACCGAAGTCCGGTTCCCAGCCGCGTTCAAGGTGCATCGGAGCGCGGCCGGTCCCAACATGATTACGCGGCGAGCCCCGGAGACGTGAGAATGTTTCCGCGGTCGCGTGCGACTCGAAATCGATCTAACCCACCGTTCGGAACGACGGGCAGCGACGATGGCACAGGACGACTTTCTTCAAGGCGATGGCGGACCACCCGCGATGCTGCTGGCGGCAAAATGGCCGGGTGAAGGGGGCATCAGCGTCAGCCGCCACCGCTTCACCGGTGGCGCGCGGGTCAGCATCGAACGAGCGGACCACCTGATCTTCATGCAGCCCCATGCGCTCGCGAAGGTGACTTGCAGCGTCGGGAACAAACGCCTCGATCATTCCGCAGCGCCGTGGAACATCACCATCGTTCCATCCGGAGCTGCGAGCCGCGCGGAGACCGCGGCTGACGTGGAGACGATTGTCCTGGCCATTCCGCCTCAGTTGCTTGCGGTCGCACTCGCGGAGGAAACACGGCCGAGAACGCACCTCGTCGTTCGCCTGGACGGAAGGGACGAGAGGCTCGCCGCCCTGGGTCGCGGCTTCGTGCGCGAAGCCATCGCCGGGTTTCCGGAGGGCGCTCTGGGATGGAGTGAACTGACGGACGCGTTCATCGGCCGTCTCATCGATCGGCATACCTCTTCATCCGAACCGAAGAGGCCCGGCGCGCTCGATGAGCGGACCCTGCGCATGATCCGCGAGTATGTCTGCGAGAATATCGATGGTCCCCTGATGGTTGGAGACCTTGCCCACATTGCCGGCCAGGACTACCGGCACTTTGCCCGATATTTTCTCCGCAGCACGGGCGTGACACCGCATTACTACATCATGCGCGTGCGGTTGACGCATGCGCTTCAGCTCCTGAGCCTCACGAGGCTCGGTTTGGCGGAAGCCGCAGCACAGTCGGGCTTCTCGGACCAGAGCCATCTCGCTCGCTGGGGTCAGCGAGTATATGGCGCGAGCTTGACGCAGTTGGTACGCCGAAAAAACAGGTCTCGGTTCACTTAGCCCAACCTGTTCCTTGCTCTTGTCGATTGCGATCGACGGCGAAGATCCTCTTTATCGCTCTGCTCACCGCGATGCTGCCGTTCCTGTTCGGCCAAGCTCATCGATCATCGACTGAGCCAACTGCCCGAGAGCAAAAGTGTCCAAGATCACTGACGGGTCGAATCAATGGCGCTCACCACCCGAGCGACGATCTCCTCCATCGTTGATGCATCCAGGATCTCGATGAAGCGCGTGTTCGGCACGAACGGCTCGATGACCGTCCACCGCGCGTCAGGTCTCGCGGTCCGCAATGCCCGTCGCGCCAAGCCGGCGGCTATATTGCCGTGGCGAGCAGCCCATCAAGCGCCTGAAGGCCGTACTGAAGGCACTTTCGGAAATGTAGCCGAGCGACAAGGCTATGACGGAGATGGGATCGCCGGTGCTCAGCAGCCTGTCACCGGCCAACATCATGCGCCACTTGGAAAGGTATTCCATCGGCGACTGCCCGACCATCCGTTTGAACTTGACGGCGAAGACGGATCGCGAGGTGCCGGAGCATTCCGCGAGGGCCTTCAAGGTCCAGCGATGCCCCGGATCAAGGTGCATGGCGTCGATGGCGGCCCCGATCTGCTTGTCGGCCAGGGCGAAGAGCCACCCGACCCCGCCATTCTCACTGTCCGCGAGGTGGACCCGCAAGGCCTGAACCAACATCATGTGGGCAAGGTGTTCGGTAACGAGCGCGCCACCGGGCTGCCGGTCGCGCAGCTCCTGCGTCATCCGTTCGACGGACCAGCGCAGCGCTGCCTTCTCGGCTTCCTGTCGGATATGCACGATGGGCGGCAGCATTCCCAAGAGCATGGCAGCGTGACGGCCGTCCAGGGTGAAGTAGCTGCCGACGAGGAAGAAGTCCCCGCCGCCATTGCAGGAAACGACGCCACCTCCCCGGCGGTTCGCGTAGAGCGCGGCGGCATCAAGCGGATCCGCTGCCAGGTCGCTCGCGAGGCGAAAGGGCCGTCCGCTCGGCAACAGGAAGCAATCCCCGGTGTTGAGGCGGGTTGCGTCCGGGACATCCTCGACGGAGAGCCAGCACTCTCCCGAAGCGACGGCATAGCACTTGATGCCGGTGATCTGAGGCCACTGCACCGACCATATCCCGCCAGCCTCGAAGCCCCCCGACACGTAACTGCGTGGCTTCAACAGCGACAGGACGTCAGACAGCGGGTCCATGGGCAACAGGATGATCGCGATAGTTTTCCGGACTTCGACGCATAGCCCGTCTTTCCTCCCGCTTCTAACATAACGTGACCTGATCGGAGGACGTCGTGGAAGCGGTCATGTTCTTCGCCATCGATGCCTTCGCTACCGCCTCAACGGGCGCGTGGACGGCGACCGCGCCATTGCCTGACCAGCGGGCGTTCCACCGCCGGGCTCAACCCATAAAGAGAACACGGATATGCGCGTCTTCGTAACCGGAGCGACGGGGTTCATCGGTTCGGCCGTCGTCCGAGACCTGATCAGCGCCGGCCACCAGGTGCTCGGATTGGCGCGGACCACCGAGGGCGCTGCCACGCTGACACGGCTCGGCGCGAAAGCCCATGCGGGTGAGCTGTCCGACACGGAGAGCCTTGCCGCGGGCGCCCAGTCCTGTGACGGGGTGATCCACACGGCGTTCATGCGGGCTTCCGCCGGGTATGCGTCCTCAAAAGCCGCGGCCGGATACGTCGATTTCGCCGAGGCCGACAGACTTGCGATCATGGCCCTAGGCGCGGCCCTCGCCGGCTCCGGCCGCCCTCTGGTCGTCACATCCGGAACCTTCGCCATCATACCGGGCCGCATCGGGACCGAGGCGGATGCGGGCGACGTGACTGCGCCGGCGGGCGCGCGCGTTCCATCGGAGGAGGCAGCCCTTGCCATGGCGGCGCAGGGCGTGCGGGCAACGGTCGTGCGGCTGCCACCCACGGTGCACGGTAACGACGACAAGGGATTTGTGCCGGCCCTGATCGGTGTCGCGCGCAAGACTGGCGCCTCCGCCTATGTCGGGGATGGTCTGAATCGCTGGCCCGCGGTGCATCGGATGGATGCCGCCCGGCTGTTCCGGTTGGCCCTGGAGAATGGGATCGCCGGTGCCCGGTATCACGCGGTAGCAGAGGAGGGCGTGTCGGTCCGCGACATTGCCGAGGTCATTGGGCGGCGCCTGGCCCTCCCGGTCCACTCCATCTCTCCCGAACAGGCTGCCGAACAGTTCGGACGGCTCGGGCCGTTGATCGCCGTCGACGGTCCAGCTTCCAGCGCGCTGACACGACGTTGGTTGGGATGGACGCCGTCTTGGCCTGGATTGATCGTCGATGTCGATCGCGGCCGGTATTTCACGACCTGACGGATCGCCCGGTTCGACGGATTTGATGTGTCGGAGCGTCGACCATGGCAGTCGAAGGACCGCTGTGGCTTGACAGCGGTTGCTTCGGGCGTCCGGGCAGTCTTGCTACGCCCTCAAACGATCCCGCTCACGCCCGCTTCTCCCAGCGCCCGTCCTCGCCCTGCTGCCAGTAGGACACGGCGGGTCCGGCCCGCTTCAGCTCCGTCCACTGCCGCCGCGCGCCCGCCACCGCCCCGTCGTCACGGCCGTCGAACAGCAGCACGGCCCGCTCGCAGCCCGGGTCGGACCGCGACGCCGTCCGTGAATAGCCGGAGCGCGGCGCCGTTCGGGTTCTCGGGCCCGTCCGTCAGGTAGATGGGCTGCGCGTCGGCGTCGCCGTCCTTGGCGGTGCCGTGGGGGAGGAAGCTCGCCTCGTCATAGGTCCAGAGGTGGGCGTTCAGCGCCTCCACGCGCTCGGGGCCGCCCGCCTGCACCACGGCCCGCCAGCCCCGCGCGATCGAACGGACCAGCAGGACCGGCAGCACCTGGTCGAGCGTGCGGGTTTCCAGGTGGTAGAACCAGACCTCCGTCATGGCCCGCCGGTCAGCCCTCGTAGGCGTCGGCCACCAGCCGGTCGAGCAGGCGCACGCCCCAGCCCGACCCCCAGCTCTGGTTGATGTCGTCGGAGGGCGCCCCCATTCCGGTCCCCGCGATGTCGAGGTGGGCCCAGGGGGTTTCGTTGGTGAAACGTTGCAGGAATTGCGCGGCCGTGATGGAGCCGCCCTGCCGGCCGCCGGTGTTCTTCATGTCGGCGAACTTCGAGTCGATCAGCTTGTCGTAGGCGGGGCCGACCGGCAGGCGCCACACCTTCTCGCCCGTTTCGAGGCCCGCCCGCTGCAGCCGTTCGCTCAAGGTGTCGTCGTTGGAGAAGAGCCCGGCATATTCGTGCGCCAGCGCCACGATGATGGCCCCGGTCAGGGTGGCGAGGTCCACCATGAACTGCGGCTTGTACTTGTCCTGCACGTACCAGAGCAGGTCGGCCAGCACGAGGCGGCCCTCCGCGTCCGTGTTGATGATCTCGATGGTCTGGCCCGACAGCGAGGTGACGATGTCGCCCGGCCGCTGCGCCTTGCCGTCCGGCATGTTCTCGACCACGCCGATGACGCCGATCACGTTGGCCTTGGCCTTGCGGGTGGCCAGCGCGTGCATGAGGCCCACCACGCAGGCGGCGCCCGCCATGTCGCCCTTCATGTCCTCCATGCCGCCCGCCGGCTTGATGGAGATGCCGCCCGTGTCGAAGCACACGCCCTTGCCGATGAAGGCCACCGGCTGCGCGTCGGGCGAGGATGCGCCGTTCCAGCGCATCACCACCACCCGGCTCTCGTTGGCGGAGCCTTGGCCGACCGCCAGCAGCGCCCGCATGCCGATCCTGCCCGCGGCCTCCTCGTCCAGCACCTCGACGTCCACGCCGAGCGCGGACAGGTCGGACGCGCGGCGCGCGAACTCGATCGGGTTGAGGATGTTGGCGGGCTCGTTCACCAGGGTGCGGGCGAGGTTCACGCCCGCCGCGATGCCGTCGCGCGATCCCGCGATGCCGCGCGCGGCCGCCACGTCGGCGACCGCCAGGTCGACGCTCACGGCCGCGTCGTCGCCCTCGTCCTTCTTCTTCGTCTTGTACGTGTCGAAGCGATAGGCCCGGAGTTTCATGCCGACCGCGAAATCCGCCGCGGCCTCCGCATCGGCCCCGGGCAGGTCGAAGGCGATGCGGACGCCTTCCGCGCCCTTGAGCCTGCCCATGACGGCGCCGCCCAGCGTCATGAAGGCGTTCTTCGGGTCGGGCCGGTCGGGCTCGGTGCCGATGACCAGGAGCCGGTCGACGCCGAGGTCGGCGGGAGCCAGCAGTTCGACGCTGGACCCGGCCTTGCCCTTGAACTTGGCGATGGACGCCGCGGCGCGGACGGCCTCCGCGGCGCGGCCCAGCAGGGATGCGGTGCGGTCGCCGAGCGCCGCCTCAGCACCCGCGAAGACCACCAGCGTGCCGCGCTGGCCCGTTTCGGTCGACCCGCTCCGGATCGAAAGCTGCTCCAAGGAGGTGAAGTCGACGGACAGGGAACGGGGCATCGGGGCGTCTCGATCAGAAGGGTGATGGACTCATTAGTCGGCATGCAGTGCAATCGCCTCACATTCTGCGCTCGCGCGGCCTCGCGCAAGATGCGGGCGGGGCGGGCTTTTGCCACCCGCCGCCTTCCCCGTGGAGCGGCGCTCGCGAAGGCAACCTTGCGGGACCGGGTGGGCAGGCCTACACGGGGCGCCGCTGTTGCCCCGCGGCCCCAGGTCGGGGTTTCCTGGGCGGGGCCCGCGTGCTTCCCCTCGCGCCCCGCACCCGTTCGGTGGGATAAGGGCTCGCTGCGGCGACACGTTCCGCGCACCGCTGAAACGTTCGGGACCCGCGACCGACACCGTGCTTACCCTGCTCGAACGCTACATCCTGAAAGCCTCCGCGGTCGCGTTCCTGGCGGCGCTGTTCACCTTGACGGCGGTGATCTGGCTGACGCAGGCCCTCAAGGATTTCAACCTGCTGACGCTCAAGGGCCAGTCGCTGCTGGTCTTCCTGTCCGTCACCGGCCTGGCGATACCGACGCTGGTCATGGTCATCGCGCCCCTCGCGCTGTTCATCGCGGTGCTCTACGCGCTGAATCGGCTGAGCGGCGACAGCGAGTTGATCGTCATGAGCGCCGCGGGCCTTTCGCCGGCCCGGCTGCTGCGCCCGTTCGCGGCGCTGTCGATCGCCACCGCTGTGCTGGTGGGGGCCATGTCGCTCGTCGTCGTGCCCTGGGGCCTGCGCGAGTTGCGCGACCTGATCACCCGCGTCAGGGCCGATTTCATCACCCACGTCGTGCAGCCCGGCACGTTCACGACGCTCGACCAGGGTTTCACCTTCCACTACCGGGAGCGCGGGCCCGACGCCTCGCTGCGCGGGTTGTTCATTCAGGACCGGCGCGACCCGACCCACGTCGAAACCTACCTGGCCGAACGCGGCGCGACCGAGCAGGTCGGCGACGAGGCCTACCTGATCCTCGAGGACGGCAGCCTGCAAAGAAATGACATCAAGTCCGCCAATACGACGTTCGTGGCGTTCAAGTCCTACCAGATCGATCTGACCCAGTTCAGCGGCAACGCGGGAGCCGCTCCCTACCGCCCGCGCGAGCGCCTGACGTCCGAGCTCCTCCACCTCGACCCCAACGACGCCTTCGTGCAATCGCAGTTCGGCCGTTTCCGGTCCGAACTGGTGAGCCGGTTCACCGCCCCGCTCTACGCCCTCGCCTTCGGGCTGGTCGCGATGGCGACGCTGGCGCGGGCCAGGACGACGCGCCAGGGCCGCGGCAGGAGCATGGCGGTCGCGAGCGCGGTGGTCCTGGCCGTGGAGGTGGCGGGGTTCGAGGCGTCCAACCTCGTGGTGCGCAGCGCCTGGGCCGCCGGGCTGGCGCTCGGCATCCCGCTGCTGACAGCCGGTGCCGCGGCCATCTACCTCTTCGGCCTGCCGGTCGCGGCGCCGTGGGTCGGCGGCCCGGGCCGGGCCGCGGTGCCGCGGGCCGCGTGAGAGCAGCGGACGTGATCGGTCCCACGCTGACGCGCTATCTCAGCCTCCGGTTCGCGCGCACCGTGCTCGGCGTGTTCGGCGGCCTGTTCCTGCTCGTCTACCTGCTCGACTTCGTCGACCTGCTGCGCCGCGCGAGCGACGTGAAGGGCGCCACGGCCCCGCTGATGGCCTACCTGTCGCTGCTGCGGGTTCCGGCCGTCACCGAACAGGTGCTGCCCTTCGCGGTGCTGTTCGGCGCCATGGCGGCCTTCATCAACCTGACCCGCAGGCTCGAACTCGTGGTGGCGCGGGCGGCGGGCATGTCGGTGTGGCAGTTCATGCTGCCGCCGCTCGCCGTGGCGCTGCTGATCGGCATCGTGGCGACGGCCGTCTACAATCCCGTGTCCGCGCTCGCCAAGCTCCAGGCCGACCAGATGGAGCTCAAGCTGTTCGGCGCCAGCGGGACCGCCGCCGAGGCCGTGTGGATCCGGCAGCGGAGCCTCGACGGCCAGGCCATCATCCGCGCCGACCGCGCCGACAACGGCGGCACCGACCTGTCGGGCGTCACGGCCTTCGTGTTCGAGCCCGACGGCACCTTCCAGGAGCGGGTCGCCGCCAAGTCCGCCCACCTCGAACAGGGGTTCTGGCGGTTGTCCGGTGCCCGCGTCGCGTCGCCCGACGACGAGCCGCGCGACACCGACACCTACCTGCTCGCCACCACGCTCACGGCGAACCAGGTGACGCAATCGTTCGTGTCCCCCGACGACGTGCCCTTCTGGGATCTGCCGGGAGTGAGCAGCCGTACCGAACGCGCGGGGCTCGACGCGACCTCCTACCGGATGCGCTACCAGCTCCTCCTGGCGCGCCCCCTCCTGCTCGTCGCCATGGTGCTCGTGGCGGCCTGCTTTTCCTTAAGGTTTTTCCGCTTTGGTGGCGTGGCGAAGATGGTTTCGGGTGGCATCGGGGCAGGCTTCATGCTCTACGTCGCCACGCGGCTGATCGGAGATCTGGGTGGGGCCGGGCTTCTGAGCGCGCCGGTGGCGGCTTGGTCGCCGGCGGTGATTGGAAGCATGGTCGGCACGCTTGTTCTGTTGAATCAGGAGGATGGCTGATGCGCGCGCGCCGCGCGTCACGGCCGTCCTGCGTCGCCGGACTGTTCGCCGCGATCCTGTGCGGGCTGGTCGGATCGATCGTGGGACCGTCGCAGGCCAGCGCCGCCACGCCCGTCGCGACATCGGCGACCAAAACGCCGGCGGCCCCGGCCAAAGCCGACCGCCTCGTCCTCCAGGCCCGCCAGCTCACCTACGACAAGGACAACAACGTCGTCACGGCCGAGGGCAACGTCCAGCTCTACTACCAGGGCCGCATCCTGGAAGCCGACAAGGTCATCTACAACCGCACCACGAGCCGGGTGCTCGCGGAGGGCCACGCCAAGCTGACCGAGACGGACGGCAGCGTGGCCTACGCGGACCGGTTCGACATCACCGACGATTTCCAGAGCGGTTTCATCGACAGCCTGAGCACGATCAGCGCCCAGAAGACCTATTTCACGTCGCCGCGCGGCGAGCGGAGCGAGGGCGACACGTCCACATTCGAGAAAGGGACCTACACGGCCTGCGAGCCCTGCAAGCAGCATCCCGAGCGGCCGCCCACGTGGCAGATCAAGGCCATGAAGATCATCCACGACAAGCAGTCGAAGACGATCTACTTCGAGGACGCGAGCTTCGAGTTCCTGGGCGTCCCGATCGCCTATTTCCCCTACCTGTCCACGCCCGACCCCAGCGTCACGCGCAAGAGCGGCTTCCTGACGCCCAGCTACGTCTACCAGTCGCAGTTGGGCTTCGGGGCCTCGATCCCCTACTTCTTCAACCTCGCGCCCAATTACGACCTGACGGTCACGCCCACGGTCCTGTCGCGCCAGGGCGTGCTGGGCGAGGTGGAATGGCGCCAGCGGCTGATCAACGGCTCCTACAACATCCGCGCGACCGGCATCGTGCAGCTCGAACCCGACGCCTTCCGCCAGCCCCCCTTCGGCAGCGGCGACCGGGACCTGCGCGGCTCGCTCGAGAGCACCGGCAAGTTCTTCATCAACGACCAGTGGAAGTACGGCTGGGACGTGTCGCTGTTCAGCGACAAGTTCTTCTTGCTCGACTACAAGATCCGCAGCGAGAGCCTGTCGTCGGACTACATCCGCGAGTCCATCTCCACCGCCTACCTGACCGGACAGGGCGACCGGAGCTTCTTCGACCTGCGCGGCTACCGTATCGAGGGCCTGTCGGAGTACGACTTCAACAAGCAGCAGCCGCTCGTCCTGCCGGTGTTGGACTACGACCACACGATCCCGCTCAAGCCCGAGCAGAGTTTCGGGCTCGGCGGCGAGGTCAACATCAACACCAATTTCACGGCGCTGACCCGCGAGGCCGCCGACTACCAGTCGACGGGCGTGCGCCTGCTCGACCGGGCGTTCTCGCTCTACGACGTGTGCCCGACCTCGCCCGTGCCCAACCCGGGGCTCCCCAACTTCAAGCCGCCCAATTGCTTCATTCGCGGCATCGGCGGCAGCTACGACCGCGCCTCGGCGCAGGTGTCGTGGCAGCGCAAGTTCATCGATCCCTTCGGCGAGGAATGGACGCCCTTCGCCTTCGCGCGGGTCGACGCGTCCTGGCTGTCGCTCAACCGGAGCGACACGTTCACCTTCACGAGCGCCAACGGGTTCTCGGAGATCGCCAACGGCGACCAGGTGAACTTCTTCGGGCAGAACCAGAGCGAGCACTTCTACGGCCGCGCCCTCCCCGGTGTCGGGCTGGAGTGGCGCTACCCGCTGATCGAGGCCACCGGCTTCGGCACGCAGGTGCTCGAACCCATCGCGCAGGTCATCGTCCGTCCGGGCGAGATCCACGCGGGCGACCTGCCCAACGAGGACGCGCAGAGCCTGGTGTTCGACGACACCAACCTGTTCGAATGGAACAAGTTCTCGGGCTACGACCGGGTCGAGGGCGGCGTGCGCCTGAACGCGGGCGCGCAGTACACGATGACGTTCAACTCGGGCGCCTCCGTGAACACGCTCTTCGGCGAGTCCTTCCAGCTCGCGGGACCCAATTCCTACGCCGTGTCCGACATCGCCAACGTGGCGGCGGAATCGGGGCTGCAGACCGTGAATTCCGACTACGTGTCCCGCGTCGCGTTCAACCTCAATCCGAACCTGTCCTTCATCGCCAAGGCGCGCTTCAACGAGCGAGACTTCTCGCCCGAGGCCGTGGACCTGATCGCCCACGAGAAATTCGGGCCGATCCAGGGCTCCATTCAGTATTCCCGCTACGATCCCCAGCCGCTGATCGGCTACCCGAACCGCCGCGAGGGCGTGCTGATCAGCGGCCAGTACGATTTCCTCGACCATTATTTCGTCAAGGGCAGCGCCACGGTCGACCTGAACGCCTTCAAATACGATCCCGCCACCGGCCTCTACGACGAGAAGCTCGGCTCGCCCGCGCTCAACCTGCTCAGCACCGGGATCGGCTACACCGACGACTGCACCACGCTCAGCCTGAATTATTCGCGCGGCTACACCGATTCGACGGGCGTGCCGACGCTCGACCAGACCGTCTACCTCCAGTTCACCCTGCGGACGCTCGCGAGCGGCAAGGTGCAGACCGACATCGGCAACGCGCAAACCGTGCAGGACGGTCTCAACAGGTGATCCTGCCTTCGCCTCGTCGAAATCGCCTCGTACGGGGTGCCACTTTGCTAACAGGGCCGAGTGTGACGACGATGCTTTCCCAAAAGTGGACCGACCTGTTCCGGACCGGGTTGCTGGTCTTGGCCTTCACGATCGCGGCGGGGCTGCAGGCTGTGCCGGCGCGGGCGCAGACGATTGCCGCGACTGTCAACGGCGACCCGATCACCTCCGCCGACATCGAGCAGGAGATCATCCTGCGGCGCATCCTGCACAAGTCGAGCACGCGCGACGAGGCCGTCGAAGATCTGGTGGCGGACCGGCTCAAGCTGCACGAAGCCAATAAATACGGCGTCGACGCCAACGATTCGGACCTGTCGCAGACGCTGAGCCGCATCGCGGGGCAGGCCAACCTGACGTCGCAGACCTTCTCGGCCGCGCTGCAGAAGAACAAGGCCAGCACCGACATCATCCGCGACCACCTCCACGCGGTCGCGGCCTGGAACAATTACGTGAAGGCCCGCAACAAGGGGATGAGCGTCACCGACGATGACGTCACCACGACGCTCACCAAGAACCCCGGCAAGGTCGAGGACGCCACCGAACTGACGCTGCAGGAGATCGTCTTCGTCACGCCCGTCAACGCGGGGGCGGCCGACGTCGAGCAGCGCATCCGCGAGGCCCAGGCGCTGCGCACGCGGTTCACCGACTGCGGCAGCGGGATCGCGCTGGCCCGGGGGCTGCCCAACGTCGCCATCAAGGAGGCGTTCCGGCGCAGTGCCAAGGGATTGACCGAGACGGCCCGCAAAGCGCTCGAGCAGACGCCCAACGGTCACCTCACCACACCTGAGCGCAGCGCGAACGGCGTGCAGATGTACGCCGTCTGCGGCAAGGACCAGGACGATAAAACCACCATTCGTGACAGTGTGCGGGCCGACCTCATCACTGACCGCCTGAGTTCCATCGGCGACCGGATGTACAAGGAATTGCGCGCCACGGCGGTGGTCGAGAAGCGCTGAGGCCGTGCTTCCGCTCGCGCTCACGCAGGGAGACCCGTCCGGCGTCGGTCCGGACGTGACGCTTCGCGCCTGGCTCGACCGGAGGGAGGGGACGCCGCCCTTCTACGTCCTGGCAGACCCTGCGGTGCTCGTCGCGCGCGCCCGCCAACTCGGTCTCGCCGTTCCTATCATAGAATGCGAGCCCGACGCCGCCGCGTCCCTCTTCGCCCGCGCGCTGCCGGTGGTCGCACTTACCTGCCGCGCCCAGGGCCGAGCCGGACAGCCGAGCGCCGGCGACACCGGCAGCACGGTCGAGGCCATCGAGACCGCCGTCGCGCACGTCAGGTCCGGCCACGCGGCGGCTATCGTCACCAACCCGATCGCCAAGGAGGTGCTCTACGGCGCGGGGTTCGCCCATCCGGGTCACACGGAGTTCCTGGGCGACCTCGCGGCGCGGTTCTGGGGCGCGACGGACGCCTGCCCCGTCATGATGCTCTGGTCCGAGGCGCTGGCGGTCGTGCCGGTCACGATCCACGTGGCGCTCGCGGCGGTTCCAACGCTGCTCACCCGCGACCTGATCGAACGCACCGTGACGATCCTGCATCGCGACCTGCGCGAGCGCTTCGGCCTCGCGGCGCCCCGGCTGGCCATGGCCGGGCTCAATCCGCACGCGGGCGAGGGCGGCGCGATGGGGCGCGAGGAGATCGAGACGATCGTGCCCGCCCTGGCGGCCCTGCGCCAACGCGGGATCGAGGTCGCGGGGCCGTTTCCGGCCGACACCCTGTTCACCGCGGCGGCCCGGCCCGGCTACGACGTCGCGGTCGCGATGTATCACGACCAGGCGCTGATCCCCATCAAGACGCTGGCCTTCGACGACGCCGTCAACGTGACCCTGGGATTGCCGTTCGTCCGCACCTCGCCCGACCACGGCACCGCCTTCGGCATCGCCGGGACCGGGCAAGCCCGCGCCGCGAGTCTCACGGCGGCGCTCCACCTTGCCGGACGCCTCGCCACGGCACGAAATACGCGATCGAGCGAGGGCCGGGCCGCTTGACCGCGGCCGATGGCCTGCCGCCCCTCCGCGACGTCGTCGAGCGCTTCGGGCTCGACCCCAAGCGCTCTCTCGGCCAGAACTTCCTCTTCGACCTGAACCTGACCGGGCGCATCGCCCGCGCGGCCGGGCCCCTGGACGGCGTCACCGTCCTGGAAGTCGGGCCGGGCCCGGGCGGACTGACGCGCGCCCTGCTGCACGCCGGCGCGGCCCGCGTGGTCGCGGTCGAGCGGGACCGGCGCGCGCTGCCTGCCCTGGACGAGGTCGCAGAGCACTATCCCGGACGGTTGCGCGTCGTCGAGGGCGACGCGCTCGCGCTCGCGCTCGACCTCCCGGCCCTGGCCCGAGAGGAGGGCGTGGGCGCGCTGCGCGTCGTCGCGAACCTGCCCTACAACATCGGCACCGCCCTGCTGACCCGCTGGCTCGAGAGCGAGCCGTGGCCACCCGCCTTCGACCGGCTCGTGCTGATGTTCCAGCGCGAGGTCGCGGAACGCATCGTCGCGACCGTGGCCGAGCGCGCCGACTACGGGCGCCTCGGCGTGCTGTGCGGCTGGCGCACGGAAGCGAGGCTCCTCTTCGACGTGCCGCCCCAGGCCTTCACGCCGCCGCCGAAGGTGACCTCGTCCGTGGTGGAGCTGAGGCCGAGGCCTGAGCCCCTGCCCTGCTCCGGCCGGCACCTCGCGGCCGTGACGCTCGCGGCCTTCGGGCAGCGCCGCAAGGTGCTGCGGCAGTCGTTGAAGTCGCTTGCGGTGCGCGGCCGCGCGGTGGACCCGGTCGCCCTCCTCGAATGGGCCGGGATCGACGGCGGATGCCGCGCGGAGGAGATCGCGGTGCCGGGCTTCGTGGCGCTCGCGCGCGCACTGGAGGAGATGGGGTCGTGAACCGGGTGCGGTCGGTCAGCCGTGGACCTGCCGCCCGGCGGCGAGCAGATGGTCGGCCGTCCGCGTGATCTCGTCCCGCCAGGCGAGCGGTGCCAGCCAGGGTTCGGGAATTGCCGAAGCGCCGTAGAGGGCTCCGGCGAGCTGCCCGGTGACCGCGCCCACCGTGTCGGCATCGTCGGCCAGGTTGACGGCCAGCACAAGGGCCGCCTCGAAACTCGCCGTCGTTCCCACCGCCCAGAGCGCGGCTTCCAAGGTGTGGATGACGTAGCCGGACGATCGGATCGCCTCGCGGCCCTTTCCCCTCCACGACCCTGCGGCGAGCGCCGCAACGGACCCGTCGGCGTCCCACGCGATCGGCCGCAGCACGTCGGGCTCCCCGCGGATCGCCGCCCCGAGCAGCCGAGCGAGGAACGCGCAGGCCTCGACCGCCTGCGGGGCGCCGTGCGTTGTGCGGCTCTGCACCCGAGCGATGCTCTCGGCCGCCTCCGGTGCGGTCGCTCCCAGCAGGGCCACGGGCGCGAGCCGCATCAGCGAGCCGTTGCCGGCGCTGGCGGGATCCGTGGAGCCCGCGAAAGGATCACCCGTCCGTTCGAAGCGGGCCAGGGCCTCGCGAATCGTGACGCCGATGTCGAAGCACGTCCCCGTGCAGCTGTACCGGCCCTGCCGCCACCATTCGGCGAAGCGTCGCATGAGGTCGCCCGCATCGAACCGCGGATGGCTCAGCAGGCTGTCGGCCAGTGCGAGCGCCATGGCGGTGTCGTCGGTCCACTGGCCGGGACGAAGGTCGAAGGGGCCGCCCCCGGTCACGGCGGCATGTCGGGGCTGGCTGTCGCGGCGCGTGAACTCCAGGGTCGTGCCGAGCGCGTCGCCGACCGCCAGACCCAGCAGGGCCCCGCGCGCCCGGTCCCCAGCGGTCCCGCTCACTCGTTCAGCAGTCCGGCCACGAAATCAGAGACGCCCGGCTCGGCGCGGGCCCGCTTCAGCCGTTCGGCCGCGAGGATATTGAGCACGTCGCCGAAGGTCCGCTGCAGGTCGTCGTTGACCAGCACGTAATCGTACAGCGTCCAGCGCGCGATCTCGTTGCGCGCCGCGTGCAGCCGGCGCGCGATCACCTCGGCACCGTCCTCGGCGCGGCGCTCCAGCCGCGCCCGCAACTCGCGCATGGAGGGAGGCAGGATGAAGATCGTGACGACGTCGGCCGGCGCCTTGCCGCGCACCTGCTGGGTGCCCTGGTAGTCGATGTCGAACAGCACGTCGCGGCCGGTCGCCACCACCGCCTCCACGAGCGCGCGGGGCGTGCCGTAGTGGTTGCCGTGCACCTCCGCCCATTCGAGCAGGTCGCCATGCTCGCGCATGGTTTCGAAGCGATCGGGCGAAATGAAATGGTAGTGGATGCCGTCCGCCTCGCTGGAGCGACGCGCCCGCGTGGTGACCGAAACCGACAGGGTGAGGTCGCACTCCCTCTTCTGCAGCAGCATGCGGGTCAGCGTGGTCTTCCCCGCTCCCGATGGCGAGGACAGGATCAGCATCAGCCCCCGCCGCTTGAGCGGACCGGTCTCGCCCGGCGTGGTCAGCGTGCTCATTCCAGGTTCTGCACTTGCTCGCGGACCTGTTCGATCGTGCCGCGCAGGTCGAGACCGATGGCGGTGAGGGCCGCGTCGTTCGACTTGGCGCAGAGCGTGTTCGCCTCCCGGCCGAGCTCCTGGGCCAGGAAGTCGAGCTTGCGGCCGACCGGCCCGCCGGCGTCGAGCAGGTCGCGGATCGTGGCGGCGTGGACGCGCAGGCGGTCGATCTCCTCGCGCACGTCCGCCCGCGCGGCGAGCAGCACCGCCTCCTGGTGCAGCCTGTTCGGGTCGAGGCCGGCGCTACCGTCGAGCAGCAGCGCGACGGTGCGCGCGAGCCGGTCGCGAACGGCGTCCGGCGCGCGTCCGGGCGCCCGCTCCGCCGCCTCGGTCAGGCTCGCGATGCGCCCGACCCGATCCTTGATGACAGCCCCGAGCGCGGCACCTTCCGCTTCCCGCGCGGAGCGGAACCGGTCGAGGACGGTGTCGAGCAACCCTGCCGCCGCGTCGGCCAGGGCTTGGCGTTCGGCCTCGGGTTCGTCGGCCTCCACGACGTCCACGACGCCGCGGACGGACAGGAGCCCGTCGAGCGTGGCGGGTCCCAGCACGCCGGCCCGTGCCGGCACGGCCTCCGCGACCGCGTCCGCCAGCGCGCGCAGCAGAGCCCCGTCCACGCGGACGTGAGCCGGTCGCGGAGGGCGCTGCACGGTCAGGGTCGCGTTGCAGGTGCCGCGGCTCACCGCGGCCGCGATCCGCGTCCGGAACCGGGCCTCCTCCGCATCGAGCGCGGGGGGAACGCGCAGGCGAAGGTCGAGGCCCTTGCCGTTGACGCCCTTGATCTCCCAGGCGAGGCCGCCCTGCGGACCTTCCGCCGAAGCCCGCGCAAATCCCGTCATGCTGGACAGGGTGGCGGTCGGACCTGCGGGCGGGGCTGCCATCAGTCGGTGGATGAGATGGCGGGCAAGGGCGGCAGGGAGCGCAATACCGGCACGGTTTTGGCGGAGTTCAGGTCGTAACCCTTGTCCCGCAATGGATCGAGGCTGGTGCCCTCCGACGCGTCGATCACCTTCCCCCTGCCGAACCGCTCGTTCGAGACCGCGGGCGCTTCGTTGGCCAGCGCCGCGACCGCGCCGCGCGGCAGCGTTTCGCCGTTCGAGGCCGGCGGCAGGCCGAGAGCCTTGGCCTGCGCGCGCTGGTCGGCCAGCCGCCCGGCCGGAACGGGAAAGCTCTGGGCCGACCCCGCCGGTAGCTGGTCCAGCACGGCCACGCCCGACCCATCCTCAAGGTCGGTTTCGGGCTTGGTCCGCTCGCCCGCGACCTCGATGTCAAGGTCGTCGAGGTTGCTGCTGGCGGCCCTGGCGACGGTGGGGGCGCTCGGGTGCGTGGGCAGGGCCGATCCGGCCAGGCCGCTCAGGGAGAAGGCCGCGACGGCCGGGCGACCAGCCGCGTCAAAATTCTCGCCGATGATGCCGAACACTCCGGGATTGCTGAGGTCGCCGCGCTGGTTGGGGCGGGAAGCGGGCGGCTGCGCCGTCGCGGCGGCGGGAACCGCCTTGTCGGCATCGGGGTCGAGCCTGTCCTTTGCGTCCTTCTCGATCTGGCGCCAGCGGGCCACGTTCTGCCGGTGCTGATCGAACGACTCCGCGAAGGCGTGCCCGCCCGTGCCGTCGGCCACGAAGTACAGGTCCTTGGTCCGCGACGGATTGACGACGGCTTCCAGCGCGGCCTTGCCCGGGTTGGCGATGGGGCCGGGCGGCAGGCCGGAGATCGCGTAGGTGTTGTAAGGGGTCTTCTCCTCGACCTCGCTCTTCAGGATGCCGCGGCCGAGCGTGCCCTTGCCTCCGACCAGCCCGTACACGATGGTGGGGTCCGACTGGAGCGGGATATTGCGCGCGAGCCGGTTGATGAACACACCCGCGACCCGCGGACGCTCGTCGGCCCGGCCGGTCTCCTTCTCCACGATGGAGGCCAGCGTCACCATTTCGTAGGCGGAGTGGATCGGCAGGTTGGCCGAGCGGCGCGACCAGACGTCGTTCAACAGGTCGGTGTAATCCGCCCCCATCTTCTTGATCAGCTTCTCCCGATCGAAGCCGCGGGCGAATTTATAGGTGCTGGGCATCAGGCTGCCCTCCGGCGGCACCGCCGGAATGGTTCCGGACAGGAGGTCGTCGGCGTTCATCCGCTCCACGATCTGCTGGCTGGTCAGGCCCTCCGGGATCGTGATGGCGTGCAGGATCTGTTTGCCCGACACCAGCGTGTCGAGCACGTCCTGCAGACTGGCATTCTGCTTGAACTCGTATTCGCCGTGCTTGACCCTGTTCCGCTCACCCTCGAGCCAGATCGCACCGAGCATCAGGTAGCGGTTGTCGACCACGCCCTCCTCGACCAGTTGGTCGACGATCGACCCGGTGTCGGCGTGCGACACGTCCACCACCTTGTCGGTCTGGAGCGGGCCCGGCGCCTGCAGGCGCTGCACGGCAATCGACCAGCCGACAGCCAAGGCGATGGCCGCGAGCCCCAGGAAGGACAGGATGCCGCTCGCGGTCGCGGCGATCGGCTGGCGCGGGCGCTTCTTCGGCGGGATCGGCGGCGGGGGGGCGTGATCGGGCTGCAGCGCCTCCTGCGGGCTGCGCAGCGACCGTCCGCCGGACAGGAAGGCTCGGCGAGACACGATCTCCGCCTCTGCAGTGTTCGGGATGTCGACCATGACTGAGCAGAACCACGCGCGACGTTCGGTAGGGCCCCTGCCGGTAGCTTATGTCGTTTCGTGCCGTCCGCCTATGCTCGCCATTCGCCGACGCGCAAAAGGATGGGCGGCGTGTCCTCCGGGACGCGGTGGGGCGGGTTCAGTCCGCCACGCGCCTGAACACCAGCGACGCGTTGGTGCCGCCGAACCCGAAGGAGTTCGACAGCACGTGCTCGATCGGCCTCTGCCGCGCGCAGTGCGGCACCAGGTCGATCGCGGTTTCGACGGAGGGGTGGTCGAGGTTGAGGGTCGGGGGGCAGATCTGGTCGCGGATCGCCAGCACCGAGAAGATCGCCTCCACGGCCCCCGCGGCTCCGAGCAGGTGGCCGATGGCCGACTTGGTGGACGACATGCTCACGGTCGACGCGGCCCGGCCCAGGACGCGCTCCACGGCCTTGAGTTCGACCTCGTCGCCGATGGGCGTCGACGTGCCGTGGGCGTTGATGTAGTCGACGCCGCCGCCGTCCAGTCCCGCGCGCTTGAGGGCGGCCGACATGCAGCGGAACGCGCCGTCGCCGTCCTCGGCGGGCGAGGTGATGTGGTAGGCGTCGCCCGACAGCCCGTAACCCACCACTTCGGCATAAACCTTGGCGCCGCGCGCCCTGGCGTGGTCGAGCGATTCGAGGACGACGCAGCCGGCCCCCTCGCCCATGAGGAAGCCGTCGCGGTCGCGGTCGTAGGGCCGCGAGGCGGCCTGTGGCCGGTCGTTGAAGCCCGTCGTCAGCGCCCGGCAGGCCGCGAAGCCCGCGTAGGAAAGCCGGTTGACGGCCGATTCCGTGCCCCCCGCCACCATGACTTCGGCGTCGCCGAACTGGATCAGCCGTGCGGCGTCGCCGATCGCGTGGGCACCGGTCGAGCAGGCGGTCACCACCGCGTGGTTGGGGCCCTTCAACCCGTATTTGATGGACACGTAGCCGCCCGCCAGATTGATGAGGCGGCCGGGAATGAAGAAGGGCGACAGGCGCCGCGGCCCCTTCTCGTTGAGCAGCATCGCCCCGTCGTAGATGCCGCCCAGCCCCCCGATGCCGGAGCCGATCATCACGCCCGTCTCGGCCTGGTCCTCGTAGGTCCGGGGCGCCCAGCCGGCATCCGCGAGGGCCTGTCCCGCGGCCGCCATCGCGAAGACGATGAAGTCGTCGACCTTGCGCTGCTCCTTGGGCTCCATCCAGACCGAGGGGTCGAACTGCCCAGGCCCGTCGCCACGCGGGACCTCGCATCCGATCTTGCAGGGCAGGTCGGACACGTCGAACCTGTCGATGAGCTTGGCGGCGTTGCGCCCGGAGATCAGGGCCTTCCAGGAGGTGCCCACATCGCCGCCGAGCGGCGAAACCATCCCCAGGCCTGTAACGACGACGCGCCTCATCGAGTCCACTTCACCCCATTTCCATCCCCGCTCGACGTGCGAGCGGGAACCGTTCGATGCTGATCAACCCGCCATCGTCGCACGCGAGCCGCGGCCCGGGTGGGACGCGGTTGCCGCCGACGCGCGTCAGGCCTTCTTGTTCTTTTCCAGAAAGCCCACCGCGTCGCCCACCGTGACGATGGTTTCAGCCGCGTCGTCCGGGATCTCCACGCCGAACTCCTCCTCGAAGGCCATCACGAGTTCGACCGTGTCGAGCGAGTCCGCGCCCAAGTCATCGATGAAATTGGCATTGTCGACGACCTTCTCGGGCTCTACGCCGAGGTGTTCCACCACGATCTTCTTCACGCGCTCGGCGACATCGCTCATCGTTGTTCATCCTTATAGAGTTCATCTTCGGATCGAAGCCGCGCCATCCATGGCGAGACCAACCCTGCCCCTCGCGTGCGCGCCGTGGCACCGTCCTGTCGGCACCGTCCGCGGCGGACGTGAAACACCCCGTCGTCGCGGGAAAGCTCTGCCCTTTTTGGGCCGGATTTGCAATCAAGCCCAGGCGTAGCACGCCGCGCCCGTGAAAACGAGCATTCCGGCTGCCGCCCACGCCGTCAGATCATCGCCATCCCACCGTTCACGTGCAGCGTCTGGCCCGTGACGTAGGCCGCCTCGCGGCTCGCGAGGTAGACCACCGCCGCGGCGACATCCTCCGCGCGCCCGAGCCGTCCAGCCGGGATGGTTCCGAGGATCGCGGCTTTGAGCTTGTCGTTGAGCACGTCCGTCATCGGGCTCTCGATGAAGCCCGGCGCCACGCAATTGACGGTGACGTCGCGCGTGGCGACCTCGGCGGCGAGCGACTTGCTCATGCCGATCATTCCCGCCTTGGAGGCCGCGTAATTGCTTTGTCCGGCATTGCCCGTGACGCCGACCACCGAGGTGATGCCGACGATGCGGCCGTGCCGGCGGCGCGTCATGCCCTTCAGGGCCGCGCGAGCCAGCACGAAGCCGGCCGTGAGGTTGACGGCGATGACCGCGTCCCAGTCCTCGTCCTTCATGCGCAACGAGAGCGTGTCGCGCGTGATCCCGGCATTGTTGACGAGGATGTCCAGCGGGCCGGCGGCCTCTTCGGCCCGGCCCACGAGGTCCTTGACCTGATCGGCCCGGGACAGGTCGCAGGCAAGCGCGGCCGCGCGCTCGCCGAGCGATTGCCGCAGCGCCTCGAGCGCCTCGGGACGGGTTCCCGACAGCACCACACTGGCACCCCGCGCGTGGAGCGCCTGCGCGATCGCCTGACCGAGGCCGCCGGTCGCACCGGTGACGAGGGCGACCTTGCCCGAAAGGTCGAACATCAGAAGTCCCGCTTTCCTGCGCCGCGCGCAAACGCCTCGACCTCGTCGGGAGTGCCGACGGCCATCGTTTCCGCGTCGGGCGCGACCCGCCTCACCAATCCGCTCAGGACCGCGCCGGCGCCGACCTCGACGAACCGGTCCACGGCGAGCGCGCGTATCGCGAGCACGCACTCGCGCCACCGCACCGTTCCGGTGATCTGCGCCACGAGCAGGTCGCGGATCTCGGCCGGGTCCGTGACGGGTCGGGCGGTGCGGTTGGACACCAGCGGCCGGGTCGGCGCCCGCATCGGCACGGCCGCGAGCGCGTTCCGCATGGCGTCGGCGGCCGGTCCCATCAGGGCGCAGTGGAACGGAGCCGACACGGGCAGCATCACCGCCCGCTTGACCCCCCTGCCCTTGGCGAGCGCCACGGCGCGGGCCACGGCCTGCGCGTGTCCGGACAGCACGACCTGACCGCCGCCGTTGTCGTTGGCGACGTCGCACACGGCGTCTTCCGCGGCATCGCGGGCGATCTCCAGCGCCACGGCCATCTCCGTGCCGAGCAGCGCCGCCATGGCACCCTGCCCCGCCGGCACCGCGTCCTGCATCGCCCGCCCGCGCAGCCGCAGCAGTTTTGCGGCCGCGCCGACCGGAAGCGCGTCCGCGGCCGCCAGCGCCGAATATTCGCCCAGCGAATGGCCCGCCACGACGGTCGCGTCGCGGGCCACCTCCAGGCCCGCGTGCGCCTGCAAGGCGCGAAGCGCCGCAAGGCTCACGGCCATCAGCGCGGGCTGCGCGTTCGCGGTCCGCGTGAGCTCCTCTTCCGCACCCTCGAAAACAAGGCGCGATAGAGGCTCGCCGAGCGCCTCGTCGACCTCCTCGAACACCCGGCGCGATTCGACGAACCGCCCGGCCAGGGCCTTGCCCATGCCGACGACCTGCGATCCCTGGCCGGGAAAGATGAGCGCGACGGTCATTCGCGCGAAAGTGTCTGGTGGCAACGAAACATGTCGGCGGCGCAGTGCCATCCCGGCCGCAGCCCTGTCAAGATTGTCAGCCGAATGCCTGTCTTTTCGGCGGTTCGGTCCGGAACATGCCTTGCGTCCGGCTTTTCGATCTGTATGGTGCGCGCTCCGCAGCGTCCTGGCCGGGGGCTGAACGGAAGCTTCCGCTCGTGTGCAGGGATTGCGCGCGGGTCGGGAGAAGGGTTCGTCCCGTCTTCCCGTGTTCCCGCCTTCGATCGAATCCGCTCGAGCCTTTCGGAGGCTCGAAGGGCTCCGCGCTAGGCGCTCGCGCGACGAAACGAAAGGCAAGCACATCATGGCTCTCTACGAGCACGTGTACCTTGCTCGTCAGGACGTGACCGCCCAGCAGGTGGAAGCGCTGACCGAGCAATTGAAGGGCATCATCGAGACGGGCGGCGGCAAGATCGCCAAGATCGAGTACTGGGGCGTCAAGTCCCTCGCCTACCGGATCAAGAAGAATCGTAAGGCCCATTTCACGCTGATGAACATCGACGCGCCCTCGGCCGCGGTGGCCGAGATGGAGCGGCAGATGAGCATCAACGAGAACGTGCTGCGCGTGCTCACCATCCGCGTCGAGCAGCACGAGGAAGGCCAGTCGGCGATGCTGCGCAAGCGCGAGGACGGCGACCGTGACGAGCGCGGCGACCGTCGCGGCCGCGGCGGCGACCGCGGGGATCGCGGCGACCGTCCGCCCCGTCCGCCCCGGCCCGACAGCTTCCAGGCCGCAGGAGACCAGTGATGGCCACAGCGCCCCGCCGCCCCTTCTTCCGCCGCCGCAAGACCTGCCCGTTCTCCGGTCCCAGCGCGCCCAAGATCGACTACAAGGACACCCGGCTCCTGTCCCGCTACGTGTCCGAGCGCGGCAAGATCGTGCCGTCCCGCATCACGGCCGTGTCGGCCAAGAAGCAGCGCGAACTGGCCGCCGCCATCAAGCGCGCCCGGTTCCTGGGCCTGCTGCCCTACGTGATCCGCTAGGCAGCCGGCGAGGTTCGAACGCCCGGGGCGACCTGTCCCGGGCGAAAAGGTTGGGGCGCCCACCGGCCGGGTGAGGCGCCCCTAACCGCTCCTAGGCGGCGGGACAGCTCGGCATGTGGAAGAACGCGGGTGTGGCGGTTGGCGCCGGTCTGGCTTCGGGCCTGCTTTTCGCCGTGTCCGCGACGGGCAGCTTCGCCGCCATGGCGATGGCCTATCTCACCGCGCTGCCGATCGTGATCGCTGCGCTCGGCTACGGCCAGCGGTTCGGGCTTGCGGGCGCGGCGGTCGGCATCGCCGGCGTGTCGACCGCGCTCGGGCCGGTCCTCGGCATCTTCTACGCGGTGTCCTTCGCGCTCCCCGCTTGGTGGCTGTCCTTCCTGGCGCGCTCGACCAACGCGGCTTCGGCCAAGACGGGCGGGCGGCATCCTCCCGGCCTTCTGGTGATCTGGGCGGTCGGCCTGTCGAGCGCGACCGTCCTGGCTTTCGGTGCGGTCGCGGTCTGGCGTTTCGGCGGCTTCACGGAGGCGGGAGGCGCGATCAGTCATCGCATCGCCGACGAGCTCGGACGGTCGCCGGGCGGTCAGGGCCTGATGAGCGAGGACGGTCTTCCGACCCTCCTGGTTCAGGTCCTGCCGCTCGCGCTGGCGGCCTCGTCCTGCCTGATGCTGCTGCTCAACCTGTGGCTGGGCGCGCGGGTCACCCAGGTGTCGCAGCGCCTGCCTCGGCCCTGGCCGAACGTGCCGGACGGCCTGCGCCTGCCGCGATGGAGCGCGGTGGCGCTCGCGGCCTGCGCGGCCATCGGCTTCGCGGCCGGGCTGCAATCGGCCGCGGGCGCGACGGCCTCGACCGTGGCCGCGGCCCTGGCCCTGGCCTTCGGCCTGCAGGGTCTGGGAACCGTCCACGTGCTCACGCGAGGCATCGTCGGACGGCTCATCATCCTCGGCCTTGCCTACGGCGTCATCGTCGTGCTGCCGCTCGCGGCGGTCGCACCGGTCCTGCTCGGATTGGCGGATTGCCTCCTGTCGATCCGATCTCGCTTCACCCCTCCCAAACCACCGACCAAATCCAAAGGAGTGTCATCATGGACGTGATCCTGCTCGAGCGCGTCGCCAAGCTCGGCCAGATGGGCGAGCGCGTGCGCGTGAAGGACGGGTTCGCCCGCAACTTCCTCCTGCCCCGCGGCAAGGCCCTGCGCGCCACCGAAGCCAACGGCAAGCGGTTCGAAACG
Organism: uncultured Lichenihabitans sp.; assembly: GCA_964243405.1. Classification (GTDB taxonomy): domain Bacteria; phylum Pseudomonadota; class Alphaproteobacteria; order Rhizobiales; family Beijerinckiaceae; genus Lichenihabitans. Next base: position 38,642 of record CAXTFJ010000007.1, read on the forward strand.
CAGCGCGCGCAACTCGAGGCCCGCAACCTCGAACTCAAGACCGAGGCCGAAGGCGTCGCCGAGACGCTGGATGGCCAGAGCTTCATCATCGTCCGCCAGGCGGGCGAGACCGGACAGCTCTACGGCTCGGTGTCGCCCCGCGACATCGCCGACATCATCACCGCCGGCGGTTTTTCCGTGGGGCGCGACCAGGTCAGCGTGGCCTCGCCGATCAAGACGATCGGCCTGCACGTGGTGCCCATCACCCTGCATCCGGAGGTCGACGCGAAGATCACCGTCAACGTCGCCCGCTCCCCCGAGGAGGCCGAGCGGCAGGCGCGCGGCGAAGCCATCAACGTCCGCGAGGAAACCTCGCTCGACGACCTCGGCCTGGAGGTCGGCGCGGCCCTGGCGGAAGGCGACGGCAACTTCGGCGACCGCTGAGGCAGGCTCCCCGGTGCGACCGCGACGAGGGTCATCCCCTCATCGCGGATGTGCCGAACCAGGGTTCTAGCGGCTGAACCGGAACTCGGTCGCGTGCCCGTAGCGCTCGCCCGGCCGCAGCACGCTCGACGGGAACGCGGGCTGGTTCGGGGCGTCCGGGAAGAGCTGGGTTTCCATGCAGAACCCGGCGTGCGCGCCGTAATGCGCGCCGCCGAGGCCCGGCACGGGGCAGTCCAGCTTCGCGGCGTCGTAGAACTGCAGCCCGGGCTGGTCGGTGTGGACCGACAAGGTCACGCCCGTCGTTCCTCGTACGGTCGCGGCGTGAACCAGACCGTCCGCCGCGCGCGCTGCGGAGAGCACGTAGTTGAGGTCGTAGAGTTGGCCTCCGGCGCTGCGGATCGTCCTCGCCCGGCGAAAGTCGAACACGGTCCCTTCGACCGGATCAATCGAACCCGTGGGAATCAACGTTGCGTCGGTCGGGGTCATGGCCTCGGCGTGGATCGTGACCTCGTGGTCGCGCACGTCGGCCGATCCGTCGAGGTTGAAGTAGCAATGGTTCGTCAGGTTGACGACCGTCGGCTTGTCGGTGGTGGCAGTGAGTTCGAAGCGCAGGGTCGCGGGCTCCAGCATCGTGTAGATGCAGGTGGCCTCGCAGGTCCCCGGAAAACCCTGGTCGCCGTCGGGGGACAGCAGCGCCAGGGTCACGCTGCTCTCGCTGTGGTCGACGAGCCGCCACGGCACCGTGCCGAACCCGCGCGAGCCGCCGTGCAGGCAGGTGATGCCGTGCTCGTTGCGCGGCAGGGTGTAGGTTTTTCCGTCGAGCGTGAAACGCCCGTGTGCGATCCGGTTGGCGAAACGGCCGGGCACCGCGCCGAAGTGGGGCGAGTAGGCCTCGTAGTCGCCGATCGAGTCGAGGCCGAGAACGACACGCTGCGGACCCGCCGGCCCCGGGACGACGAGGTCGCGGACGACCGCGCCCCAGGTCAGGATGCTGGCCTGCGCGCCACCCCGCGAGCGGATGGTGATGTCCAAGATCTCCGTACCGCCCGTGCTTCCGAACGATGACACCTGCGCGCTGCCCATGCGATCCTCCCGCCTTGACCTAGTTCCGGCCGTCAACCCGGCCCGGGCCCGCGCGGCTCGAATTCCTCGGCCCGGAGCTTGTGGGCAAGGGCATCCAGCACGCCGTTGACGAGGCCAACCTCCTCGCGGTCGAAGAAGGCCCCCGCGACGTCGGCATATTCGGTGATGACCACGCGAGCCGGGACGTCGCCGCGGTGCGCGAGTTCGTAGCTGCCCGCCCGCAGCACGGCGCGCAGCACGGCCTCGATACGGCGCAGCGGCCAGCCGTTCTTCAGGGCCTCGTCGGTCAGGCGGTCGAGCGATTGCTGGTCGGCCAGAACGCCTTCCAGGATGTTGCGGAAGAAGGCGATTTCGGCGGGTCGGTACTGGTCGCCCTCGACCTCCTGACCGATCCAGTGCGCCTCGAATTCTGCGAAGATCTCGTTCAGGCCCTTGCTGGCCACTTCCATCTGGTAGAGGGCCTGGACGGCCGCGAGCCGGGCCGCGGCCCGCTTTTCTCCGCGCGCCATCCGCCTCAGCCCTCGACCGAACGTTTGTGACGCAGCAGCGCCAGGGCGGCGCGCGCGGCGTCTCCCCCCTTGTCGCCGCGCGCGGGATCGGCGCGCTCGGACGCCTGCTCGTGGGTCTCGACGGTCAGGATGCCGTTACCCATGGGGAGCCGGCGCGATACGGCGAGGTCGGTCATCGCCCGACAGCTCTCGTTGGACACGATCTCGAAATGGTAGGTTTCGCCTCGGATCACGCAACCCAGCACCACCACGGCGTCGAACGGGCGGTCCTTGAGCCGCGCGGCGTCCAGACTCAGCGAGACCCCGACCGCGAGTTCCAGAGCGCCGGGCAGCGAAATCAGCTCGAACGAGGCACCCGCGGCGTCCAGAGCGGACCTGGCGCCGGCCAGCAAGTCCGTCCCGATCGCGTCGTAGAACCGGGCCTCCGCGACCAGAACACGGGCGGGTGCGACGGACTCGACCGTGAGCGGACGGGGGCGGCTTGGTTCGGCCATGCAGATCTCGGGCTGGGGAAACGGGCGGGCGCCGGGGCAGCCGCGACTGTCCCGCTCTTACGGCGCGCCCGGAAACCGTGCAAGCCGCCTTCAGCTCGCCACCGGGGCCCGGGCGCCCGGATCGGCGAGCCGCGCCGCGTAGCGCGCCATCTGGTCGATCTCGATGTTGAGGCGGCTTCCCACCCGCACGTCGCCCCAGGTCGTCACCGCCAACGAGTGGGGGATCAGCAGGACGGAAAAACGGTTTGCCTCAACCGAGTTGACCGTGAGCGACGTTCCATCGAGCGCCACGGACCCCTTCTCGGCGATGAACGGCGCCAAACGCCAGGGCGCTTCGATGTCGAAGCGCACCGTGTCGCCGAAGCGCGTGGTTTCCAGCACGGTCGCGACCCCGTCCACGTGGCCGGACACGAGATGGCCGCCCAACTCGTCCCCGATCCTGAGCGAGCGTTCGAGGTTGACGCGGCCACCGACGCGCCACGTGCCCAGCGTCGTCCGCCCGAGCGATTCCCGGGTGGCCTCGACGTCGAACACGGTCCGCCCGGCCTCCTCGTCTACCCGAACCGCGGTCAGGCACGGCCCCGAGCAGGCGATGGAGGCGCCGAGCGCGATCGAAGCCGCCGGGTAGCCGCAGGCGATCCGCAACCGGTGCAGGTCGTCGGTGGGGGCGATGTCCACGATCTCGCCGACGTCGCTGATCAGGCCGGTGAACATGGAGACGCCCTTTCATAGAGCCGCAGGCGGTCGGGGCCGAGCGATCGATCTTCGATCATCCGGAAATGACTGGCCAGCAGGTCGCGCGCGGCGGCGTCGAGTGCTGGCAGGCCCGGCTCGCCCAGGGCATCCGGGCCGGTCAGGATCGCGACCCGGTCGACGAGGTCGGCGCGGAGCAGCGCGGCGCCGAGGCGAGGGCCGCCCTCGCAGAACACCCGCGTGAACCCCTGCCCTCCCAGGGCTCGCAGCACCGAGGCGAGGTCGAGACCCTCGTGGCCGCCGGGGACCTCGATCACCTGCACGTCCCGCTCGCGCAGGCCAGCGAGACGGCCGCGGTCGGCCTTCTGGTCGACGGCGATCACGACCGGGCCGTGCCCGGTATCGGCCAGCAGGCGGCTGTCGTGGCTCACCGTCGCTCCCGGGTCGAGAACGACCCGCGCCGGCCGGGCGTCCAGGCCCGGCCCGCGCACCGTCAGCGCCGGATCGTCGGCGCGCGCGGTCCCAGCGCCGACCATGACGGCATCATGGCTGGCTCGGTTGGCGTGCACCCACGCGTTGGCGATCTCGCCCGTGATCATGAGGCGGGCGCGTCCGGCCGGACCCGCGGCGTAGCCGTCCGCGGTCTCCGCCAGCTTGAGCGTGACGGTGGGACGCCCCGCCATCGCGCGGCGGAAATGGCCCACGTGGTCGCGCTCCGCCTCGGCGGCGCACAAGCCGGTCTCCACCACGATCCCCGCGTCCCGCAACTGAGCATGACCCCGACCCGCGACCCGGACGTCGGGGTCGCCGGTCGCCACGACCACGCGCGCGATCCCCGCCGCGATGATCGCGTCCGTGCAGGGACCGGTCCGGCCGTGGTGCGAACAGGGCTCGAGTGTGACGTAGAGCGTAGCGCCACGGGTCGCACCGCCGGCTTGCGCCAGGGCGAGGGGCTCGGCGTGCGGCCTGCCTCCCGGCGCCGTCACGCCGCGTCCGAGCACCACGCCGTCCTTCACCACCAAGGCACCCACCGAGGGATTGGGCGCCGTCCTGCCCAGGCCGCGACGGCCGTAGGCGAGCGTGGCCCGCATGAACCGCTCGTCCTCGGACGGATCGCCCGCGACGCTCGGCACGCCTCAGTAGATCGGATGGCGGCGGGTCAGCGCCTTCACCTTATCGCGCACCGCGGCTTCCACGGCCCCGTTGCCGTCATCGCCGTTGGCCGCGACCCCGTCCAGCACCTCCGTGATGAGGGCGCCGACCTCGGTGAACTCCGCCTCGCCGAAGCCGCGCGAGGTCGCGGCGGGCGTGCCGAGGCGGACGCCCGACGTGATGGCGGGCTTCTCAGGGTCGAAGGGGATGCCGTTCTTGTTGACCGTGATGTGGGCGCGCCCGAGCGCGGCTTCCGCGACCTTGCCGGTCAGGCGCTTCGGCCTGAGGTCGACCAGCATGAGGTGGTTGTCGGTCCGCCCGGAGATCACCGCCAGCCCGCCCTCGACCAGGCTCTCCGCGAGCGCCTTGGCGTTGTCCACCACCTGCTGGGCGTAGAGCTTGAACTCGGGCCGAAGCGCCTCGCCGAAGGCCACGGCCTTGGCGGCGATCACGTGCATGAGTGGCCCACCCTGCAGGCCGGGGAAGATGGCCGAATTGATCTTCTTGGCGAGGCCCTCGTCGTCGCTGAGGATCAGGCCGCCGCGCGGGCCCCGCAAGGTCTTGTGCGTCGTGGAGGTGACGACGTGGGCGTGCGGGAAAGGCGAGGGATGGACGCCGCCCGCCACGAGGCCCGCGAAATGGGCCATGTCGACGAGGAAAATGGCCCCGACCGCATCGGCGATCTGCCGGAAGCGCGCGAAGTCCCAGAAGCGCGCGTAGGCCGAGCCGCCCGCGATGATGAGCTTGGGGCGGCAGGCCTGCGCCTTGCGTTCAACCTCGTCCATGTCGACCAGGTGGCTGACGGGATCGACCGTGTAGGGTTCCGGCTTGAACCAGCGGCCCGACAGGTTGACGGGCGAACCGTGCGTCAGGTGGCCGCCGGCCGCGAGATCCAGGCCCATGAACGTGTCGCCCGGCTGCAGGAGCGCGAGGAAGACCGCCTGGTTGGCCTGGCTGCCGGAGTTCGGCTGCACGTTGGCGAAGCCGCAGCCGAAAAGCTGCTTGGCGCGGTCGATGGCGAGCTGTTCGGCCACGTCCACAAAGGCGCAGCCGCCGTAGTAGCGGCGGCCCGGGTAGCCTTCCGCGTATTTGTTGGTCATCACCGAACCCTGCGCCTCGAGCACGGCGCGCGACACGATGTTCTCGGAGGCGATCAGCTCGATCTCGTCGCGCTGCCGGCCGAGTTCCCCCTCCACCGCGCGGGCGATGGCGGGATCGGTTTCGGCCAGTCCAGCGGCGAAGAAGCTGTTGGACCGGGTGGCCGCGCCGAGGCGCGAGGCGGCTTGCGGCGTGATCATCTCGGTCATGGAGCTCGCCCGGGAACGGTGATGAACGCTGCGTAACACGCCCCCGCACGGGCGTGAAGGCCGGCGGCTGGACCGCCGACCCCCGACCTCATTCCTGTTCGACGGCCGGCTGCACGGCGGCGTTCTGGTCGTCCAGGGTCTGGCTCGCGGTCGCGACCGGGCCGAACCCGTCACGCTGGTAGATGTCCTGGCGGAACTGCACCACCCCGTCGGGGGCGGCCCAGGCGGTGATGTAGACCCAGTAGACCGGCACGGGCTGGTTGAGCTTCACGTCGATGCGGCCGCCTGAGCGGATCGCCTCGTCGATGTGCGAGCGGTCCCAGCCGGGGGTGTCGCGCAGCAGCCAGGCCACGTAGTCGCGCACGTTCTGCACCCGGATGCAGCCCGAGGAGATGAAGCGGTAGTCGTCGCCGAACACGCCCTTGGTGGCCGTGTCGTGCATGTACACGCCGTAGGGATTGGCGATGTTGATGCGCACCACGCCGAGCGAGTTGTTCTCGCCGGGGTCCTCGCGGAACATGTAGTGAGTGGCGTCGAGCGAGTTCCAGTTGATCGACGAGGGCGGCACCTCCTGCCCGCTCTTGTCGAGCGGGTGAATGTGATTGTCGGTCAGGTAGTTGGGATCGGCCTGCATCTTGGGGATCAGGTCCTTGCGGATGATCGAGGCCGGCACGGTCCAGGTGGGGTTGAAGTTGATGTCGGTGGCCTTCGTCTGCATGACCGGCGACTGCCGGTCGATCTTGCCGACGCCGGCGATGTGATGGCTGAAGACGGTGCCGTTCTCGACCGTCTCGACCGCCGCGGCCGGGATATTGGCCATGACGAAGCGCTGGCCGAGGTCGCCCGAGAAGGAGCGAAGCCGTACGAGATTGGTTTCGAGCTGCCGCAGCCGCATGTCGGCCGGCACGTTCAGCGCCGCGAGCGTTTCGGGCGAAACGATGCCGCTTTCGCCGATGCCGTGCCGCGCCTGGAAGCGCTTCACGCCGGCGGCCACGTAGCTGTCGAACACGGGGCTGATGCCGGCGGCCTGGTCCAGGTCGCCGGTGACGATCAGCCGGCGGCGGAGCGCCGCGACGGCCGCACCCTTCGAGCCGACATGCAGGTTGCCGCTGCCGGGCACCGTGCCCCAGCCGCCCTTGGCGACCAGGGCCTGGTAGGTCTGGATGGCCTGCTCGGTGGCGGCCACGGTCTGCTGCGACAGGACGGGTACGGTGGACCGCTTCACCTGAAGCTGCGCGTCGGCGTCGTAGGACTGTGCCCACTCGGCCTGCACGCCGTCGCTGGCCTCCTGCGCAAACGCGGCTCCGGAGACGACGAGAAGCGTCGCGGCGAAACCGAGGGCCAAGCCGCGGCTCCCGCAAGCTCGAGGGAATCCATCCGTCATCTGTCGCACCACGAAACAGCTCCACCTTGAGGTCTTGACCATCGTCCGTCCGCCCGGCCCCGCGGGACATTGCGTTCTGGACGCCTCGGCCCGGTCGGCCTCTTGTTCCGCCGTCCGCTCAGGAACCGACCACGCCGACATAGTTCGGCTGATTTGTGGCGCGCCGGCGCTGTTTGCTGCGAAACAACCTTGACGTTGCCGCGATGTCTCACTCGAAATGCTTAGCGGAGTCTTAACAATAGACCGGCGGACGCGAGGCCAAAAGTGGCGGGATCAGCGGAAGAATGCGGGCCGAACAATGGGCAGCGGCCGGGCGAAACGGTCCTGAGCCTGCCGGATGGACCGGATGCCACCGTCTTCTTTCTCGGCCGCCTCCGGACGCCCTGGACGACGCGCGCCCAATGCCCCAAGCGCGGCGACACCAACGGCCCGGATTGCCGCATCGAGCTGGACCCGCGGTGGGAGCCGGCCCTGGACGGAATCGAGCGATACGATCGCCTGCAGGTGCTCTACTGGATGCACCTCGCGCGCCGCGACCTCGCCACCCAGCGTCCCCGTTCGGCGGCGGGCGCTTCCGGCACCTTCGCGCTGCGCTCCCCCATGCGGCCCAACCCCATCGCGTCCTCGGTGGTGCACCTGATCGGGCGGAGCGGGCCCGTCCTGGTGGTGCGCGGCCTCGACTGCATCGACGGCACGCCCCTGGTGGACCTCAAACCGGAGCGATGCCCCCTATGGTCCGCGGACCTCGGCAGCGCTGGACAGATCACACCCGGCTCCGTATAAGGCCGGGCCTCGAACGTTCCGAAGGAACGACGACGCGATGCCCAGGTAGCTCAGTTGGTAGAGCATGCGACTGAAAATCGCAGTGTCGGTGGTTCGATTCCGCCCCTGGGCACCATAGGCTTTATCATTCCTGAGGTAGCGGGGAGATCTCATCCCACCGCGCTTCGGGGATAAACGTCTTAGCCGCATCCCAAGCTCACTGCAGCAGGGTTCATGCAAGCGTGGTCAGGTGCTCTCGCAGCTTGTTGCGCCTTGCGAAGGTCTGAGGCACCGCTTAACGTACATTAACCTCGCTGAAAGAGCGCTGGTTCTTCAATCCCTGGTTTCCGGCTTCTTGACTCTGAGGCGTCCGTCCGCTCACGAGGGTGGCTGGCTAGTGAGCGTGGTCGACCGATGCCTTCCACAAAGTCCGAGATGCGCCGCAGCGCCTTGGAACGGCGCGATGGCTTGAATCGGGATCAACGGAGCACGTTCGCCTCGCGTCTCGCTCTCGTCGGCGCCGACTTGGCGATGACGGTCCTCCCGTCGCGCGAAAAGCTCGTCGTCTCGGTTTTCTCTCCCATTGGGAGTGAACCCGATACCCTTCCCCTGGCCTCCGCGCTGCACGCGGCCGACGTGCATCTGGTGCTGCCCGTGGATTGGTCGCATGGAACTCCGCTGGTGTTCCGGCGCTGGAAGCCGGGTGATCGGCTCGCGATCGGTCCGATGGGCATCGCGGAGCCTTTGCCCGAGGCGCCGGAACTCGAGCCCGACGTCCTCTTCGTCCCGCTGCTCGCCTTCGACCGCCGCGGATACCGGGTTGGCTACGGAGCGGGAAACTACGACCGGACGCTCGCCGAACTCCGAAGCCGCAGGACCGTGCGGGCGATCGGAGTGGCTTACGCCGTGCAGGAAGAGGCGGTCATCCCGAACGATCCGCATGACGAGCCGGTCGACGTCGTCGTGACAGACCAGGACGTCCTGGTCTGTCACCGCTAGCCCTGGACCGCCTCGATCGCGCCGAATGAGCGAGTCGATCGCCGGTGGGATAGTTCACCGACGCGGATGACGGGGATGCCGAGACAGGCATCCCCGACGAAGCTCACTTGTCGAGCGTGAACGGAGCGATGTAGCTCGACAGGTTCGCCTGGGTGATCAGGACGCAGTCGAAGAGCTGCTTCTCGCTCGCCGCGCCCGTCTTGCCGTTCTTGAGGAAGGCGTCGGCCTCCTGCACCGCCTTGGCGGAGAAGACGGCCACGGGCTGCAGCACCGTGTACTGCATGTCGCCCGCCTTGATGGCCGCGATGGCGTCGGGAGAGCCGTCGAAACCGCCGACCTTGATGGCGGACAGCTTGCCCGCCTCCTTCAGGGCCGCGATCGCGCCCAACGCCATCTCGTCGTTGCCGCTGATGACGCCGTTCACGTCCGGATGGGCCTGCAGCATGCTCTGCATCTTGTCGTGGCCCTGCGTGCGGTCCCAGTTGGCGACCTGGGAATCATCCTTCTTCAGCCCGTCGAACTGGCTGAGAACGCTCTCGTAGCCGTTGGAGCGCGTGGCGGCGTTGTTGTCGGACGGCGCGCCGAGCAGTTCGACGTAATTGCCCTTCTCGCCCACGTCCTTGACCCATTGCTGCGCGCCGAGCGCGGCGCCTTGCGCGTTGTTGGACACGAGCTGCGCCTTGGCCAGACCCTCCTGGTTGATCTCGGCGTTGACGAGGAACACGGGGATGTTGGCCGCGATGGCCTTCTTCACCGCGCCGATGGAGCCGCTGGCGTTGGCGGGGTCGAGGATGATCGCCACGGCCTTGTTGGTGACCGCCGTGTCGATCAGCGTGCTTTCGGTGTTGGTGTCGCCCTTGGAGGCGCCCACCGTCGCGGTATAGCCGAGCTTCTGGGCTTCGGCGGCCGCCACCTTGCCCTCGGTGAGCCAGTAGGGGTTGGACGGGTCGTTGACGATGATCGACATCAGTCCGCCCGCGGCCGAAGCGGACCCGACCGCGGCGGGTACCGCGAGCGCAAAAGCCGTGGCCATCAGAGCCCTCGTTTTCCAAGACATGTTTCTCTCCCTCTTCACTGGTAGGTCGCCGATCAGGCGGCGGTCTTCTCGCGGGGGCGCTGGGCCGACTGGGCCTGCCCTCCCTTGTGCGGAGAAGTGGATTGGCCTCCGGTCGTCGAGCCCGGGGACTTGACGCGGCGGCGGTATTGGATGGCGTTGAGCAGCACCGCGAGCACGATGACCGCGCCGGTGAACACCGTCTGCCAGTAGGACGAGATGCCGATGATCACGAGACCGTCGGACAGGAAGCCGATCACGAAGGCGCCCAGCATGGTGCCGCGGACCGTGCCGCGGCCGCCCGTCAGCGCCGCGCCGCCGATCACCACGGCCGCGATCGCGGTCAGCTCGTAGGTGGTGCCCGCGGTGGGGCCCGCCGAGGTCAGCTGCGAGGACAGGATCAGGCCCGCGATGGCGGCGCACACGCCCGACATCACGTAGACGGACATCTGCACGGCCTTGACGGGCACGCCCGACAGCTCGGCGGCGCGCTCGTTGCCGCCCGAGGCGTAGAGCCAGCGCCCGAAGGCCGTGCGGCTCAGCACCACGCTGGCGATGATCGCGAGCACCGCCATCACGATCACGCCGATCGGCACGTTCAGGATGCGGTTGAAGCCCAGCCAGTCGAAGCCGGTGTTGCCGAGCTCGACGCGGCCGCCCAGGTTGTTGTAGGTCAACCCGTTGGTCATCAGCAGCGCCACGCCGCGCACCATGTACATGACGCCGAGGGTCGCCACGAAGGCCGGCACCTTGTAGCGCGAGATCAGCACGCCGTTGATGAGGCCGATGAAGCCGCCCAGCGCGCAGGCGAGCAGCGCCACGACCCACACGGGCGGGTAGAGGACAACCCCCGCCGCGCCCAGCGTCACCCCCTGCATGAGGAAGCCCGCCACGACGCCGGACAGGCCGAGCGTGGAGCCGACCGACAGGTCGATCCCGCCGTTGAGGATCACCAGCAGCATCCCGATCGCCAGGATGCCGAACAGGGCCACGTGCGAGGCCATCGTGAGGAAGTTGCCGACCGTGAAATAGTAGGGCGACAGGAACGAGAACACGATCACGATGGCGATCAGCGCGAAGAAGGCGCGGCCTTCGAGCAGCAGCCGGCCGAGGTCGAAACCTCCGCCGAGCGGGCCCGAACGGGACTGGTTTTGGACGGCGTCGGTCATGGGGAAGCTCCCTTCCTGCTCATCACGCGATCACGGATTCGCCGGAGGCGGCCATGATCTGTTCCTTGGTGACGTCGGATCCGAATTCCGCCGCGATCCGGCCGCGGCGCATCACGATGACCCGGTGCGCGATGCTGAGGCACTCGCCGAGTTCGGAGGTGGAGAACACCACCGCGAGGCCGCGGGCGGCCCGCTCGCTCAAGAGCTTGAACACCTCGGCCTTGGCGCCGATGTCGATGCCGCGGCTGGGCTCGTCCAGCAGGATGACCTTGGGATCCGTCATCAGCATCTTGCCGATGACGACCTTCTGCTGGTTGCCGCCCGACAGCGAGCCGATCGCGGCAGCCCCGCCCGATGTCTTGACGTGCACGTCTCGGATCGACCGGTCGACGCTCGCCCGTTCGCGCGGGCGGGACAGCAGCGCGAAGCGCGCGAAGGATGCGATGGAGGGCAGCGACAGGTTGGTGCCGACGGACAGCGTCTGCACGAGCCCGTCGCGCTGCCGGTCCTCGGGCACCAGCACCAGGCCCTCGCCGATGCGCGCGCCGATGCTCAAGCCCGCTAGGTTGCGGCCTTCCAGCAGCACCCGGCCGCCCGCCATGGGCACCTTGCCGGCCACGCATTCGAGCAGTTCCGTGCGCCCCGCGCCCATCAGCCCGTAGATGCAGACGATCTCGCCCGCCCGCACGTCGAGCGACAGGTGGTCCACCAGGGCGGCCTGCGCGCCCGACGGGTCCGCCACGCTCACGTCGTCGATCGAGAGCGCCACGGCGCCGAAGGCATAGCCGGTGGGCGGGGAGCCGAGGTCGAAGTTCTCGCCCACCATGTTGCGGACGATCCACTCGAGGTCGATGTCCTTGCGGTCGGCGCGCGCCGTGATCGCCCCATCGCGGAGCACCACGGCGCAGTCGGTGATCTGCAGCGCCTCTTCCAGATGGTGGGAGATGTAGACGATCGACACGCCGCGCCGGGTCAGGTCGCGGATGACCTTGAACAGCACCTCCACCTCGGTGGCGCTGAGCGCCGAGGTCGGCTCGTCCATGATGAGGATGCGGGCGTCGACCGACAGCGCGCGGGCGATCTCGACGATCTGCTGCTGCCCGAGGCGCAGGTCTTCGACCAGCGTCAGAGGATCGATCTCCTCCTCGAGGTCGGCCATCAGGGCCTGCGCCTGGCGGGCCTCCTCGGCAAAGTCGACGCCGGTGGGGCCGCCGAGTTCGCGCCCCATGAAGATGTTGTCGCGCACGCTCAGGTTCGGTGCGAGGCTGAGCTCCTGGTGGATGATCGAGATGCCGCGGTCGCGCGCGTCCGACGACGAGTCGAAGCTCACCGGCATGCCGTCGAGCTGGATCGTGCCGGAGGTGGGCGACACCACCCCGGACAGGATCTTCATGAGCGTGGACTTGCCCGCGCCGTTCTCGCCGAACAGCGTGGTGACCTTGCCGCGCCGGATGTCGAAGTCGACGCCCTTGAGGGCGTGCGTGCTGCCGTAGGTCTTGACGACGTTGCGCGCGGCAAGCACGGCGTCCGGCGCGGCGTCGAGGGTCTTGGGCAGCGCGCTCATTTCACCTCCAGGCTCACGGGGGTGACGGTCCAGGCGCTCGGGTCGGTGAGCTGGAAGGCGCCCACGACCGCGACCGTCTTGCCGCTCAGGTTGGCGGTGTCGACCTTGGCCAGGACCTGCTTCTTCATCTCCTTGTTCAGGGCCGATCCGGCATTCTGGTAGTCGATCTGGTTGGTGAACTGGCCGAAGTTGATCGCCCCCGTCGCGTCGCGCAGGTCGGTGCCGAGCACCGCGGGGCCCGTCCGCAGGTGGATCGCGACGGGAAGGTTCGGGACGGCCACGTCGACCGTGCCGAAGTCGCTCTTGCCCACGGTCCCGGCGAACTTGACGGAGAAGACGGGACCGGCGGAGGCCTCGTTGCCATACTGCTTCACGGCCGCGTCCCGGTCCTTGCCGAGCGCGGCCGCCAGCGTCGCGGCGTCGACCGCGCGATCCGCGACGGCGGATTGGACCTTGGGGAACTGCGCCTGCCCGTAGGCGGCGGCCGAGAACACCCCGGGAGCCGTTGCGGTGTCGGAGCCGATCCGGACGACCGTGGTGTCGACCGCCATGGCGACGAGGAGAACCAGAACCGCGGCGCCGATCACGATCTGGCGAGTGCGGGGCTTGGCGCGCCGGGGCGCGATTGCGGGAGCGAGGGTCATCAGGCCGCCTCCATCCAGCGCTCGAAGGACAGTCGCTCGTCGCTGCTCATGTGCAATCCGTGCTTGGTCCGCCGCGTCAGCACGTCGGCGGGGGTGAGGGCCCATTCGGTGTCGCGCAGGAAGGCGACCTCGCGTTCGTAGAGCAGACTGCCGTGGTGCTGGCCGAGCGCGGCCATGTCGCGGGCATCGCCCAGCAGCTGCCGCGCCCGCGTCCCGTAGAGGTGGGCGTAGTGCTCGGCGAGACCGGCGGGCAGCCACGGGTATTCCCCCCGCAGCGTCCGGAGGAAGGCGCCGAAATCCGCGTTCGGCAGGTCGCCGCCGGGCAGCGTCGCGGTCGCTGTCCAGGCCCGGCCCATGGTGGGAAAGGTCTTGGCGAGCTTGTCGAGGGCGTGTTCGGCCAGTTTGCGGAACGTGGTGATCTTGCCGCCGAAGACGCTGAGCAGCGGCGGCTCCCCCGCGGGGTCGTCCACCTCGAACACGTAGTCGCGCGTCACCGCCGAGGCGTTGGCGTCGGCATTGTTGTCGTAGAGCGGGCGCACGCCCGAGAAGGAATAAACGATGTCGTCGGGGGTGAGCGGCTTGACGGCGTAGCGGTTGACCACCTTGAGCAGGTAGTCGATCTCCGTCTGCTCGATGGCGGCCTCCTCGGGACGGCCCGCATACGGGATATCCGTGGTGCCGATCAGGCACAGGCCGTTCTCGTAGGGGTTGACGAAGATCACCCGCTTGTCGTCGTTCTGGAACAGGTAGGCCTGCGGCCCCTCCCAGAACTTGCGCGCCACGATGTGGCTGCCCTTGACGAGCCGCACCTTGTAGGAGGTGTTGCGCCCGGCGACTCGGCCCACCACGTCCTCGACCCAGGGGCCGGCCGAGTTGACCAGCGCGCGCGCCTTCACGGTGCTGGTGGCGCCATTCGTGCCCTTCATCGTGAGCGTCCAGAGCCCGCCCTCGCGCCGCGCCGTGGCGGCGGCCGTGCGGGTCAGCACGATCGCGCCGCGCCCCTTGGCGTCGAGCGCGTTCAGCACCACGAGGCGCGCGTCGTCGACCCAGCAGTCGGAATATTCGAAGGCCGTCCTGAACTCGGGTTTGATGGCGCGGCCCTCGGGCGCGTGCCTCAGGTCGAGCTTGCGGGAGCCCGGCAGCATCTTGCGGCCACCCAGGTGGTCGTAGAGGAACAGGCCCGTGCGCACCATCCAGGCCGGGCGCTGCTCGGGCGAGTGGGGCAGCACGAAGCGCATCGGCCAGATGATGTGCGGCGCCGAGCGCAGCAGCACCTCGCGCTCGATCAGCGCCTCGCGCACTAGGCGGAACTCGTAATATTCGAGGTAGCGCAAGCCGCCGTGCACGAGCTTGCCGGACCGCGAGCTCGTCCCCTCGGCGAGGTCGCCCTTCTCGCACAGCAGGACCGAGAGGCCGCGTCCGGCGGCGTCGCGCGCGATCCCCGCGCCGTTGATGCCCCCGCCGATCACCGCGAGGTCGACCGTTCCATGATCCGTCATAGCGCGTTCTTCCTTCATCCGGTTCAGGCCCCGACCGGGCCGGGGCGCGCGTCCATCAGGGCGCGCCACACCGGCGGGGACGCTTCGCGCGCCGCCAGGTAGGCGGGAAACAGGCGGTCGTAGCGGTGCGTCAGGTCGGGGGCGGGGTCGAGCGCCTCGGCGAGCGTGGGCGTCACCCAGGTCTCGATGCAGTGGTCCATGTCGGGCGACACGCCGACCGCGACGGCCGCCACCATGGCGGCCCCCGCCGCGCCCGCCTCCTCGCGCGTGGAGGTGCGGATGCGGGTGCCGAGCGCGGCCCCCAGAATGGTGCGCAGCGCCTTCGAGCGCGCCGCGCCTCCCGTCACGCGGACCTCGGGGGGCACGGGCCCCATGGCGGCGTAGCAGTCGCGCGCCGCGAAGCCCAAGCCTTCGTAGACGGCCCGCATGAGGTCGTTGAAGCTGTGGCGGCTCGACAGGCCGTGGAACTGTGCTCGCGCGGCCGCGTCCACGAAAGGTCCGCGCTCCCCCGCCTCGGAGATGTAGGGATGGTAGAGGATCGTGCCGGGCTCGGCGGCGAGCACGTGGTCGTCGAGATCGAGGAAGATGTCGGCGCGCGACTTCTGCACGCCGTGCTGCTTTAGGATGCCGCGCGCGAGGTCCACCAGCCAGTCGATATTGAGCGTCGAGGCCATGTTGGATTGGAGCTGCGCGAAACTGCCGGGCACGGGAAAAGCCAGCGTGTAGCCGGTCGCGTCCGGGTTGAGCCGCACGGCGTCGGCGGACGGAGCGAAGCGCATGTGCATTCCGGTCGAGCCCACGATGGTGCAGCCCGCCTCCCCCCGCGCGTCGTAGAGCCCTGCGCCGAGCGCGGTCGCCACGATGTCGATGGGGCCGAGGCAGACCGGCAGGCCCTCGCCGAAGCCGATCTCCCGCGCGGCGGCCCGGCTCAGCGTCCCCAGGCGCGCGGCGCCGTCGACGAGCGGCGGCAGCAGGTCCCGCCGGTGCGCGAGACCGAGACCATCGAGCACCGCCGGCGCGTAGGCCATGGTGCGGAAATCCCCGAAGGAATGCACGCCTTCGGAGGGATCGGTCACGCGACGGCCGGTGAGCTTGAAGTAAAGCCAGTCTTTCAGGTGGAAGGCGGTCGCGGCGCGCGCCATCACGGCGGGGCGGTGCCGGTCGAGCCAGACGAGCTGCGGTCCCATTTCGCAGGCCGCGAGACCCGATCCCGTGCTCTCGAAATGCCGGCGGCCGGCAGGCGAGGCCCGCAGGTCCGCCGTGAGGTCCGCCGCGCGGGCGTCGAGCCAGATCAGGGCCGGACCCGCGGGCTCGCCGTCGGCATCCGCCAGCCAGGTACCATCGCCCTGCGCCGTGACCGACAGGGCGGCGGTACGTTTGGGCAGGTCGGGCACGCTGTCGGCCAAGCCGCGCAGGGTCGCGGCGGTGTCGGCCCAGGTGGCCGCCATGTCCTGCTCGGCACCGACGCCCTCGACGGTGCGGTAGATGTTGGGACGCGCGAAGGCGCCGACCTGCTCGCCCGACAGCGTGAACGCGACCGACTTGATGACGGACGTTCCGGCGTCGACGCCGATCAGCAGGTCGCGGCGCATCAGAGGGCGGCCCCGCGCGGGGCCGTGCGCGAGAAGCGCAGAAACTCCTCCGCGATCGCGGGAGGAAGGTCGCCGTCGTTCATGCCCCTTGTCCTCCCTGTTTCCCATCGGCGCGAAGCGTTTGCTTTCTGCGCCACCAGATCCCTAGTCGCTCAGCTTCGGTCCGAGCAGCGCGGTCGCAGTCCGCTCGTCCGTCAGCAGTCCGTGCAGCAGTCCACTCGACAGGACGGCGCGGATCGCCTCCGGCTTGGCGGTGCCGCCCGCCACCGCGACAAGCTTGCCGGACTTCAGGTCCTCGTAGGACAGCGAAGCGAGCCTCCCGGACAGTTCGGTCTCGACCCGCTGCCCGCGAACGTCGAAGAAATGACCGAGCAATTCACCGCAGCCGCCCGAGCGGGCCACCTCGTCGAACTCCTGCGGCTCGATCATGCCCGAGGTCGCGAGCGACGCGCCGTGGGCGTCGACGGTGCCGATGCCGACGAAGCGCAGGGTGGCGCTGCGCGCCAGCGCGAAGACCTCGTCGATGCCGCGCTGCGCCATCAGAACGGCACGGTCCTCGGCCGAGTTGAGGCAGAACGGCACCGGCAGCACGTAGGCTTCGGCGCCGGTGCGCTCGACGATGCGGTTGATGACATCGAACGGATTGGCGGCGAAGCGGCGCGTGAAGCCGCCCAGCAGCGAAACGAAGCGCACCTTGCGGGCGTCGATCCGCGGCAGGTGGGCGATGCAGGCGGCCAGCGTCCGACCGTGTCCCAGGCCGATCACCGTGTCCTCGCCCTTCTCGCAGGCGAGCCGCAGCGTGCGGGCGCCCAGGACGCCGAGCGAGCGAAGCGGCAGGGGATCGTCATCGACGTTGGGCGCGACCTCGCAGACGCTGAGGCCGTAGGCGCGGCAGAGCTGGTGTTCCAGCTGCACGCACTGGGCGATCTCGCCGTCGATGAACACCCGCACCATGCCCTCGCGGCCCGCGCGGGCGATGAGGCGATGGGCCTTGACGTTGGGGATGTTGAGCCGGGTCGCGACCTCGCTCTGCGTCAGCCGGCCGACGTGGTGCAGCCAGGCCGCGCGGGCCGCGAGGCTGGACTCACCCTCGACGAAGACATCCGAGTCGGCGACCCTGGTCAATTCATCCGCCCTGCAAAATCCTTCTTGTGCTGTAAAAACTTTCACGTCGCGGGCAGGCCGTCAAGCGGTTTCGGCAATGATGGGTGAGGGCCATCGCCCTGCGCCGCCGGTCCTGTTCCGCCACTGCGAGACGGCGAAGCCGTTGCGGCAATCCAGCCCGGCGCCGAAGACCTGGATTGCTTCGCTGCGCTCGCAACGACGGGCAAGGCCAGGACATCCAGGCTCGACGGCGCCGCAGCGCCGTGGTGATCTCCGCCGCAGGGAGGATCCGATGAAAACCAAGAAACTGATCAACGATCCCGCGAGCATCGTGGACGAGATGGTCGAGGGCATGCTGGCCGCGCACCCGCGCCATCTGCGCCGAGCGGAGGGACACCGGCGGTCGCTGGTGGCGGTCGAGGGCCCGCGCCCGGGCAAGGTCGGCCTGGTGGTGGGCGGCGGCTCGGGCCACGAGCCGACCTTCGCGGGGCTGGTGGGGCGCGGGCTCGCGGACGCCGTGGCGGTCGGCAACGTCTTCGCCTCGCCCCCACCCGACCCGATTCTCGCCTGCGCCAAGGCGGTGGACGGCGGGGCGGGCGTGCTGTTTCTCTACGGCAATTACGCGGGCGACTGCATGAACTTCGACATGGCGGCCGAGATGGCCGGCATGGAGAATATCGAGGTCCGCACCGTGCTGACCACCGACGACGTGGCCTCGGCTCCCCCCGAGCGCCGGGACGAGCGACGCGGCGTGGCGGGCAACCTGTTCGTGTTCAAGGTCGCGGGCGCCGCGGCCGACCGGATGATGCCGCTCGACGAGGTCGAGCGGCTGGCGCGCCACGCCAACGCCCGCACGTTCACGGTGGGCGTGGCGCTGTCGCCCTGCTCGCTGCCGCAGACGCTCGTGCCGAATTTCACCATCGGCGCCGACGAGATGGAGGTCGGCATGGGCATCCACGGCGAACCGGGCGTGCTGCGCACCACGCTGCGCTCCGCCGATGCCGTTGCGGACGACATGCTCGACCGCATCTTCGCCGAATGTGCCGCGAAAGCCGGCGACAGCGTCGCGGTGCTGGTGAACTCGCTCGGGTCCACGTCGATGATGGAGCTCTACCTCCTGGAGCGGCGGGTGAAGCAGCAGCTGGACGAGCGCGGGATCGCGGTGCACCGATCTTGGGTCGGGGCGTTCTGCACGGCGCTCGAGATGGCGGGCGCGTCGGTCACGCTGCTGTGGCTCGACGACGAGCTCGCGGCGCTGCTGGACCACCCGGCCGATGCGGCGCAATTCAGGGTCTGAGGGAGGCGGGTCGATGGCGGAGATCACGGCGGACGACCTCGTACGAGCCTTCGCGGCCATCCGCGACGCGATCGCGGCCGACAAGGGCGAGTTGTCGCGGCTCGACGGGGTGATCGGCGACGCCGACCACGGGGTCAGCATGGCGTTGGGCTTCGAGGCGGTCTCCGCGGCCCTGGCCGCCGCCCCACCCGCTGATCCGGCGGCCGCGTTCAACACGGCGGCCCGCAGCTTCCTCGACGCGGTCGGCGCCTCCACGGGGCCGCTCTACGCCACGGCCTTCATGCGGGCCGGCGCGGCCGCGAAAGGCAAGGCGACGCTCGACCGGGACGCCGTCGTGGCCATTCTGGCCGCGATGGCCAAGGGCATCGCGGACCGCGGCAAGGCGAAACCCGGCGAGAAAACGATGCTGGACGCCTGGGCGCCGGCCGCGGAGGCGGCAGGCGAAGCGGCCGCGACCGGGCTGGACCTCGGGGCCTGCCTCGCCGCGGCTGTCCAGGCCGCGGAACGAGGCGCGGAGGCGACCAAATCAATGCCGGCCACCAAGGGCCGGGCCTCCCGCCTTGGCGAGCGCGCCCTGGGCCACATGGACCCGGGCGCCGCTTCCGCGGTGATCATCTTGCGGGCCCTGGCCGCAAGCCTTTAACGACCGTCAGGCCGGGGTCGAATATTTGTCGTCGAGCTTATCGATGGCCGCGACGTTGCCGGCCGAGGAACCCGCGGCGTCGAACTCGGACGCGAGGAAGGTGTCGACCACGGCCTTGGCGAGTTCCGGCCCCACGACCCGCGCGCCGAGCGTGATGATCTGGGCGTTGTTGCTCTTGGCCGCCCGCTCCGCCGAATAGGTGTCGTGGGTGAGCGCCGCCCGGATGCCCGGGACCTTGTTGGCCGAGATGCAGACCCCGATGCCGGTCCCGCAGAACAGGATGCCGCGCTCGAACTCCTTGTTGGCGATCGCGAGGCCGACGCGCTCGGAGGTTTCCGCGTAGAACTCGGGCGTGCTGCCCGCGGGCGCGGACAGATCGGTGACCTCGACCCCCTTGGCGGCGAGATGCTTGGCGATGACGTCGAGCAGCGGCTTGCCGGCGCCGTCCGCGCCGATGACGAGTTTCATCGTGATCCTCCCTGGTGTGGCCGGTCGTTCCGGTCTGGTGTTATAAATTTCAGCAGTTGCAAAAAATTTTCAACCCTGTTTCCTTCCGTGCAACGACGCCGCGGCAGCGCGGACGCGCTTCGGGAGGATGGACGGCATGGGATTCACGCTGTCGCTGAGCACCAACCCCTTCGTGAACCGCTTCGCCGAGCCCGAGGATCTGGTGGGCGTGCTGGCGGGCGAGGTCGGCATCGGCCGGATGCAGCTCACGCACGAGTTCATCGATCCCGCCTGGCCGCATGCCCTGATCCGCCGCACGACGGACCGCATGGCGAAAAGCTGCGCGGCCGAGGGTGTCGCGGTCACCTCCATGATGACCGGACCCTACGGCCGGCTGAACCACTTCGGCCATCCGGACCCGGACGCGCGGCGCCATTCCGTCGGCTGGTTCAAGACGTTGGCCGACATCGCCGCCGACCTCGCCTGCCCGGCGATCGGCACGCAATACGCCATCCTGACCTTCCGGGACTACGACGACGAGGCGCGCCGCACCGCCCTGCTGGGCGCGGCGCTCGACTGCTGGCGCGAGGTGGCCGAGCACGCGGCCCGGCGCGGCCTGCACTACGTGTTCTGGGAGCCCATGTCGGTGGGCCGCGAGCTCGGCCACACCCAGGCCGAGACGCGCCGCCTCCAGGCCCAGATCGACGCCGCGGACCTGCCCCTCCCGCTCCTGCCCATGGTGGACATCGACCACGGCGACGTGTCCTCGCCCGACCCCGTCGACACCGATCCCTACGCCTGGGCGCGCAATTTCGCGACGCGGTCGCCCATCATCCACATCAAGCAGAGTTCGGTGAACAAGGGCGGCCACTGGCCCTTCACGGCCGAGCGCAACCGCGACGGGCGCATCCAGCCCGAACCCCTGCTCGCCGCGGTGCGCGAGGGTGGCGGCAACGACAACGAACTGTGCCTCGAACTCGCCTGGCGCGAACGCGAGCCGAGCGACCGGTCCGTGGTGGCGCAAATGCGCGAGTCCGTGGCCTTCTGGGCGCCGCACGTCGACGCCGGCCGGACGGCCTGAAGGGGAAACCAACCATGCCCTTCGACACACCCTGGATCGGCACGAGCTGGAAGATGAACAAGCTGCGCGCCGAGGCACGGGCCTTCGCGCAAGCCCTTGCCGCCTCCGACCTCGCCCGGACCACGGCCGCCCACCTCTTCGTCATCCCGCCCTTCACGGCGGTGGCCGCCGTGGCCGACCTTCTGGCGGGCACACGCGTGACCGTCGGTGTGCAGAACCTGCACTGGGCCGAGGCGGGCGCCTGGACGGGCGAGGTGTCCGCCGCCATGGCGGCCGATTGCGGCGCGATGCTGGCGGAGATCGGCCACAGCGAGCGCCGCACCTACTTCGGCGAAACGGACGAGACCGTGGCGCTCAAGGTCGCGGCCGCCCTGCGCCACGGCCTGACGCCGCTGGTCTGCGTCGGCGACACCCGGGAGGAGTATGACGCGGGCCGGACCGCCGAGGCGCTCGACCGGCAGGTGCGGGCCGCGGTGTCCCGCGTCTCGCCCGCGGAGGCCGAACGCGTGGCCATCGCCTACGAGCCGGTGTGGTCGATCGGCGAAGGCGGCACCCCGGCCGAACCCGCCTTCGCGGACGAGCAGCACGCCCGCATCAAGGCAGTGCTGCGCGAAGTCACGGGCCACGAGCTGCGGGTGCTCTACGGCGGCAGCGTCAACCCCGGCAATTGCGTGGCGCTGGCGGGCCAGCCTCACATCGACGGACTGTTCATCGGCCGGTCCGCGTGGCAGCCGGACGGCTATCTCGGCATCGTGCGCAGCGTGCTGGAGTCACAGGGACGGGTCTGACGCGAAGCGCGAGGCTGACCAACACTCTGTCGTCCCGGCCCCCGGAGCCGGGAGCTGTTCTCCCTTACGCGGGTGGGTCCCGGGTCTCTATAAGATTCACACATCTTCACGGCTGGGCCGTTCTGCCCTTCGCCCCTCCGGGGAGAAGGGCGAAATCTGCAAGTGCCGAGACGTGTGAATGGCGTAGCCGCTTTACTCCGCCCGGGACGACAGGCGAGCGTCACGCCACCATCCAGGCGTGATCCGGGTCGTTGTGGAAGCGCCAGATGCGGGTGGGGCCGGCCATCACGTTGAGGTAGAACAGGTCGTAGCCGTGCGGGGCACCGACGGGGTGGTAGCCGCGCGGCACCAGCACCACGTCGCGGTCGGCGAAGCTGACTGTTTCGTCCAGCGAGCGGTCGTCGGTGTAGACGCGCTGCACGCCGTAGCCCTGCGGCGGGTTGAGCCGGTGATAGTAAGTTTCCTCCAGCAGGCTCTCGGCCGGCAGGGCGTCGCGGTCGTGCTTGTGGGGCGGGTAGCTCGACCAGTTGCCCGCGGGCGGCACCACCTCCACCACCAGCAGGCTCTCGGCGGCGTCGCTCGTGTCGGGCAGGATGTTGCGGACGTGGCGGGTGTTGGATCCCTTGCCTCGGACCTCCTGACCCACCTCGTCGGGCCGGATCAGCCGGACGGGCTTCTCCCCCCGGGCCGGCGCGGTGCACACCGCGAGTTCGCAGGCGCCCTCGGCGGTGGCGGTCCAGCGCGCCCCGGCCGGGACGTAGAGCGACCAAGGGAGGCCTTCGAACACGGAAGCGCGCTCCCCGATCGTACCGAAGTCGCGGCCGGCCGCCTTCACCCGGACGCGGCCGGACTGGACCACGAGGCAGGCTTCGCGGTTCCCCGTTTCGCGGCTGACCGTCGTGCCGGGCGCGAGGTCGTAGACCTCGAAGCCGACGTAGGTCCAGCCGGCCGACTCGGGAGTGACGGCGTGGACGCGCCCGTTCCCGTCGGGCTTGGAGGGGTGCACGAGGAGGGGGGACGTGGCCATGCGGTGACGCTTTCTGTTGGAAGAGACCGGTCGCTGGATCGACCGGGCCCGCGGAGATCGAGCCGACCTAATGCCCCGCTTCCTTCAGCGCCGCCCTGAGGTGGGCGACGCCGGCCTTGGCGTAGGCGAGCGGGTTGGCCTTGGTAGGGTCCTGCTCGGCTTCGAGCACCAGCCAGCCCGAATAATCCGGCAGCGCCTTGAATACGTCGACGTAATCCACGCAACCGTCGCCCGGCACGGTGTAGACGCCCAGCTCCGTCCCCTGCCCCAGGATGGCGTCGAGGAAGCTCAGGTCGGCGGCATCCGCCTCGCGCCGCTTCTCGGGGCGCACGTCCTTGCAATGGACGTGGCCGATCCGGTCGCCGTAGCGGCGGGCGAGCGCGGCGGGATCGGTCCCGCCCCAGGTGGCGTGGCCGGTGTCGAGCAGCAGCTGGACGGGCGGCCTCGTGGCGGCCATGAAGGCGTCGATGTCGGTGCCCGTCTGCACCACCGTCCCCATGTGGTGGTGGTAGCAGAGCCGGAAACCCTCGTCGGCGAGCCGGTCCGCGAACTCCGTCGCGGCGGCCCCGAAGCGGGTCATGTCGCCGGGCGACAGCGTGGGTCGCCGCGACAGCGGCGCGCCGCGGTCGCCGTGGATGGTGTTGGAGCATTCGCACACGATGAACACGTCGGTGCCCATGGCCTTGAGCAGGGTGCGGTGCGCCGCCGCGGCCTCGAACTCCTCGGCCGCCGACCGCCGGAGCAACTCCACCGAATGCCATCCGCCGATGCAGGCCAGGCCGTAGGGCGCCAGCGCGGCCTTCAGCGCGTCCGGCTCGCGGGGGAACTTGTTGCCGAGCTCCATGCCCGCGAGGCCGGCCTCGCGGGCTTGCGCCAGGCAGGTTTCGAGGGTCGTGTCGCCACCGATCTCGGTGAGGTCGTCGTTCGACCAACCGATCGGGTTGGCGCCGATGCGGAGTGTCATCGTCAAAGTCCTTCCAGGAGTTCAGGTCATCGTGCGCTGGCGGAGGCGGCGCGCGTCGTAGTCCCGCCGGGCCTCCTCGACCTCGGGGCGCACGGACACTTCCGGCACCGCGACGTCCCACCAGAACCCGCCCGCGTCCGTGCTGGGTCCCGGATCGGTGTCGATGAGGATGACCTGCGTCGTGGTCGCGCCGCGCGCCGCGCGCAGGGCGGTCTCCAGCTCGGCGACGCCCGCCACCTTGCGCGCCTCCGCCCCCAGGCTGCGCGCATGAGCCACGAAGTCGATTGCGGGGAGCGCCACGTGGCGCGTGTCGGCCAGCAGGTTGTTGAAGGGTGCGCCGCCGCAGGCCTGCTGCAGGCGGTTGATGCAGCCGTAGCCGCCATTGTCGAGCAGCACGATCGTGAGCTTCAGGCCGAGCATGACGGAGGTCGCGATCTCCGAGTTCATCATCAGGTAGGAGCCGTCGCCCACGGTCACGAATACCTCGCGGTGGGGCAGCGCCATCTTGACCCCGAGCCCGCCCGCGATCTCGTAACCCATGCAGGAATAGCCGTATTCGAGGTGGTAGCCGAGCGGTTCGCCGGCGTTCCACAGCTTGTGGAGCTCGCCGGGCAGGCCGCCCGCGGCGCAGACCACCACGTCGCTCCCCTGCCCCACCCGCATCATGGCGCCGAGCACCTGGGCATCGGACGGGCGCTCGTCGTTGCCGGGCGCGAGATAGCGCGCCGCGGTCTCGGTCCAGCGCGCTTTCTCGCTCTCGGCGCGGTCCGTCCAGGCCGCGGGCGAGCGGCCTTCGCCCAGCGCCCGATCGAGCGCCTCGAGGCCCGCGAGGGCGTCGGCCACCAGCGGCTGGGCGCCGTATTTGCCGGCGTCGAACGGCTGGACGTTGAGCATGACGAAGCGCGCGGCCCTGTCGCCGAACAAAGCCGACGAGCCGGTCGTGAAGTCCGCGAGCCGCGTCCCCACCGCGAGCACGGCGTCGGCCTCGTCGGCGAGCGCGTTGGCGGCACCCGTGCCCGTCACCCCGACCGCGCCCATGCAGGCGGGGTCGTGGGGCGACAGCGACGACTTGCCGGCCTGGGTTTCCATCACCGGCACCCCGTGCCGGCCGGCGAAGTCCGCCAGCGCGGCTTCGGCGCCCGAATACAGTACGCCCCCGCCCGCCACGATGACCGGCCGACTGGCCTCGCGCAGGATGCGGGCGGCGGCCTCCACTTCCACCGGGTCGGGCGGCGGCCGACGCGTCCGCCGCATCCGCGGCGCGAAGAAGCTCTCGGGGTAGTCGAAGGCCTCCGCCTGCACGTCCTGGCAGAAGCCGAGCGTCACGGGGCCGCAGTCGGCCGGGTCGGTGAGCACGGCGAGCGCGCGCTCCAGCGCCGGCATGATCTGCTCGGGGCGGGTGATGCGGTCGAAGTAGCGCGACACCGGGCGGAAACAGTCGTTGGCCGACACGGTGCCGTCGCCGAAACTCTCCACCTGCTGCAGCACCGGATCGGGCCGCCGGTTGGCGAACACGTCGCCCGGCAGCAGCAGCACGGGCAGCCGGTTGACGTGGGCCAGCGCGCAGGCCGTGACCAGGTTGGTGGCGCCCGGCCCGATGGAGGTCGTGCAGGCCATCATGCGCCGCCGCCGCGACGCCTTGGCGAAGGCGATGGCCGCGTGCGCCATCGCCTGTTCGTTGTGGGCGCGGAAGGTCGGAAAGCTGTCGCGCGCGCCGTGCAGCGCTTCCCCCATGCCCGCCACGTTGCCGTGGCCGAAGATGGCCCAGCAGCCGGCGAACAGCGGCAGCGTTTCGCCGTCGATCTCCGTCATCTGCGCGCCGAGGTAGCGGACCAGCGCCTGCGCGGCCGTCAAGCGGATCGTGGTCATGAGCTTGCTCCTTCTTGCGATCAGGCGGGGCGCAGCGCGAGCCAGGCGTCCACCAGCCGCCCGAAGCGCTGCGCCATCGCGTCCCGCACCTCGTCGTCGCTCGTGCGGCCTGCGAGCCAGGCGCGGGCGGGCTCGCCGAAGATGGTGCGGCCCACCGCGAACCCCTTCACCAGGCCGCAGGCGGCGGCGCGCTCGAACTGCGCGAGGAGGTCCGCCTCGGGGGCGTCGAGGCCGAGCAGCATGATGCCGCGGGCGTAGGGATCGTTGCGCGCGATGGCGTCCGCGACCCTGTCCCAGGCGACCCGGCTCGGCTGGCCTTCGAGCTTCCACCAGTCGGGCTTGATGCCCTGCGCGTAGAGCCGCTCGATCACGGAGGCGACCGTGTCGTCGCCCAGGGTCCCGTGCTTGCCCGCGATGACTTCGACCAGCAACTCGCGCCCGCCCTTCCGGGCGGCGTCGTGCAGGCGCAGCAGCTCGCGGTCCTGCCGCCGCGTGAGGTCGGCGGGATCGTCGGGGTGGGTGAAGCAGAGGCACTTGATGGTCTGGCCGAGGGGCCAGTCGGCGAGGTAGGCGCCGAGCGAGCCGTCGCCCTCGAAGTCGAGCGGGCGGGAGCCGGGCTTCTCGACGGGGCGACCGATCCACAGCGGATGGCCGGCCGCGCGGAACAGCGCCTCCTGCCCGTAGCGGCCGTCGATCAGCATGCCGAAACCGGGCCGGCCACCGGCCACGCGCACCGCGGCTTCGACGGCCAGCACCTTGAGCGCGCCGATCCGCTCACGCGGGGCGCCCGCCTCGTCGGCCATCGCCTCGAGCTGGACGCGGTGGTCGATCGCAAACGCCATCACGCGGTCGGGATGGGCGTGGGGCGGCGTCAGCGCGTCGCGCGTCGTCGCCCAGTGCAGGTGCGTGAGGTCCGGGTCGCGGCGCAGCGCGGGCGTGCGCGTGCCGTGCTTGAGGAAATGCTGCATCTCGGGCCAGGTCGCGTATTCGACCGAGCAGAGCAGGCGCGACACCGCGAAGGCGCCGCAGGCATTGGCGAAGGCGCAGCAGCGCTCCAGGGGCTCGCCGCGCAGGTAGCCGCGCAGGAATCCCGCCATGAAGGCGTCGCCCGCGCCCAGCACGTTGAGCACTTCCACCGGAAATCCCGGCCCCGTGGTGCCTTCATCCAGGCTGTCGGGGATGGGCCCGGCGAACACCGTGCAGCCCCGCGCGCCGCGCTTGCACACGATCAGCGCGGCGGTGGCGGCGCGGATGGCCCGGATCGCGTCGAGCGCCGTGTCGGCGCCGCCCGCGATCATCAGCTCCTCCTCCGTGCCCACCACCACGTCGCAGTCGGGCAGGATGGGGGCCAGCAGCGCCGTAACGCCGCCCGACTTGATGTAGCGCTCCTCGCCCGCCCCGTGGCCCGCCAGTCCCCAGAGGTTGGGGCGGTAGTCGACGTCGAACACGACCCGGCGGCCGTTGGCCTTGGCGACCCGCATGGCCTTCTTCTGCGCTTCCGCCGAGTCGTGCCGGGCGAAGTGGGTGCCGGTCACCACGATCGCGGCGGCGCTCGCCACGTAGCCCTCGTCGACATCGGAGGCGTCCAAGGCGCCGTCCGCGCAGTTATCGCGGTAGAAGATCAGCGGAAAGGTGTGCTGGTCGCGCACGCCGAGGATCACGAGCGCCGTCAGCCGGTCGGGGTCGGTCCGCACGCCTGTCACATCCACGCCCTCGCGGGCGAGCTGCTCGCGGATGAAGCGGCCCATGTGCTCGTCGCCGACGCGCGTGACCAGCCCGCTCCGCAAGCCCAGCCGCGCCGTGCCGATCGCGATGTTGGTGGGGCAGCCCCCCACCGCCTTCGAGAAGCTCGCCATGTCCTCCAGCCGGCCGCCCACCTGGGCGCCGTAAAGGTCGACCGACGACCGGCCGATGGCGATCACGTCGAGGGTGGGGGTGCGGGGCGTGTCGCTCACGGGTGTCTCCGGGGTCGGTCAGGGGTGGCGGGCGCCCGTCAGGCCTTGCGCCGCCGGCGCTGGCGGTACTGGTCGGCGACCACGGCGACCACGATGATGACGCCCTTGACGATGCCCTGCACGTAGGCGTCGATGCCCACGAAGGTGAAGCCGCTCGTCATCACGCCCAGGATCAGGGTGCCGATCACCGTGCCCGAGATGCGGCCCTGCCCGCCCGCCAGGCTGACGCCGCCGATCACGGCCGCGGCGATCGCGTCGAGTTCGTAGCCCAGGCCCATGCTGGCCTGCCCGCTGGCCGCCCGCGCCGCGGTCACCAGTCCGGCTAGGCCCGAGAGAAGGCCGGCCAGCGTGTAGACCACCATCAGGTGGCGGCTGACGTTGATGCCGCTCACCCGGGCGGCCTGCGGGTTGGCGCCGATCGCGTAGGTGAACTTGCCGTAGCGGGTGTAGCGCAGCGCGATATGGAAGATGACGGCGGTCACCAGGAAGATGACCACCGGGACGGTGCCCGAGCCGATCCAGGTGTAGTTGTCCGCGAGCGAGCTGATGGGCTGGCCGCGCGTGTAGAGCTGGGCGACGCTGCGGGCCGTCACCATCATGCCGAGGGTGGCGATGAAGGGCGGGATGGCGGTGAGCGCGATCAGGCTGCCGTTGATCAACCCACCCACGGCCCCGATCGCCATGCCGCAGAGCACGGGAACGATGAAGGGCAGTCCGGTCAGGTGCGGGTAGACGGCGCGCGTGTAGCCCGGGTCCTGGGCGAGGCTCGCGGCCACCATGGCGGACACGGCCAGCACGGAGCCGGACGACAGGTCGATGCCTCCCGTGATGATGACCTGCGTGACCCCGATGGCGATCACGCCCACGATCGACACCTGCAGGATCATCACCAGCAGGCGCTGCGGGTTGCCGAGGAAGCTCTGCCCCCGCACGCCCCAGCCGACCGCCTCGAAGAACAGGGCGATTCCCACGAGCACCAGCAGGATGCCGAGCTCGTTGGGCAGGCGGCGACGCTGCTTCCGTTCGGCCACGGCGATCGGGGTTGTGAGAGGCTCGGCCATGGTGTCCCTCGCGCTTGGTAAGTATGTCCCGTGGTCCGTCAGGCGGCCGCGAGCCGCATGATGCTGACCTGGTCGGCCTCCGCGCGGTCGAGGATGCCGGTCAGGCGGCCCTCGTGCATGACCAGGATGCGGTCGCTCATGCCCAGCACCTCGGGCATCTCGGAGGAGATCATGATGACCGCGACCCCCTGCCCCGCCAGCCGGGAGATCAGGCGGTGGATCTCGGCCTTGGCGCCCACGTCGATGCCGCGCGTCGGTTCGTCCAGGATGAGGATTTTCGGGTTGGTGAGCAGCCAGCGGCCGATCAGCACCTTCTGCTGGTTGCCGCCCGACAGGTTCTCGATCCGCTCGTCGAGGTTCGGCGTCTTGACGCGCATGGCGTCCTTCATCTTCGCGCATTCCGCGTTGACGGCGCCCTGGTCGACGAAGCCGCCCTTGACGTAGCGGTC
This sequence comes from uncultured Lichenihabitans sp., assembly GCA_964243405.1. Lineage (GTDB taxonomy): Bacteria > Pseudomonadota > Alphaproteobacteria > Rhizobiales > Beijerinckiaceae > Lichenihabitans. The sequence goes on from CAXTFJ010000007.1 coordinate 67,655, forward strand.
CGTCAGCACGGCCATCTGCATGTTCTCCAGCACGGACAGGATGAGGAAGCAGCCGGTGTCCTTGCGGTCCTCCGTCAGCAGCGCCATCCCGGCCCGCATGCCGTCGCGGGGGGAAGCGATGACGATCGGCTCGCCGTTGAGCCTGATCTCGCCGGAGGTCGCGGGCGTCACGCCGAAGATCGTCTCGGCCACGTTGGTGCGGCCCGAACCCACGAGGCCCGCGAGCCCCAGGATCTCGCCGCGGCGCAGGTCGAACGACACGTCGGTGAAGACACCCTGCAGCGCCAGGTTCCGGACCGACAGGACGACGTCGCCGATCACCGCCTCCTCCTTGGGAAACATCTGTGTGATCTCGCGCCCGACCATCATCTGGATGACCTGGTCGCGCGTGAGGTCCTTGGCGGGATGGGTGGCGATGTAGCGTCCGTCGCGGAAGATCGACACGTCGTCGGCTATCGTGAACAGCTCGTTCATCTTGTGGGTGATGTAGACGATGCCTTTGCCCTGCGCCTTCAGGTCCGCGATGATGCGGAACAGGTGGTTCACCTCGCGGTCGGTGAGCGCGGAGGTGGGCTCGTCCATGATGAGGATGTCCGACTCGTAGGACACCGCCTTGGCGATCTCGATCATCTGGCGGTTGGCGACCGAGTGGTCGCGGACCTCGGAAGCGGGGTCGATGTCGATGGCGAGCCGCTCGAACAGCGCGGCCGTCCGCCGGTTCAGCTCGCGGTGGTTGACGAAACCGAAGCCGTTCGTGGGCTCGCGGCGGATCCAGATGTTCTCGGCCACCGTCATGAAAGGCATCAGGTTGAGCTCCTGATGGATCATGGCGATGCCGGCCTCGAGCGCGTGCAGCGGCGACTCGATCTTGATCTGGTTGCCCTTGA
>CAXTFJ010000008.1:0-25530 GCA_964243405.1 uncultured Lichenihabitans sp.
ATGCTGGCGTGACCGAGCGCGGCTTGCACGAGGTGAAAAAATCCATCGCCACCCGGCCCAGTATCGTAACTCGAAGCTTCTAGCCCAGCGCTTACCGACAGAAGATCAGTGAAAAGATGCATTGATGGACTGGCGCGCCCGGAGGGATTCGAACCCCCGACCCTCAGATTCGAAGTCTGATGCTCTATCCAGCTGAGCTACAGGCGCGTTGGCCTCTGCCTATAGGAAAATATACGGCAATCCAAGCGTGGGTGGCAGACCCGCGTTGACGCGCCGGACCCGGCGCGTCACAGGCTCGGGACGGGTGGCAATCGGTGGGGATTGGCGTGACGGGTTCAGTTGCCGCGGCGGTGAAGGCGCGGGTCGCCGACGGCCAGCTCGAAGCCGATGCCGCCCAGGCCGAGGTCGCTCGGGCGTTCGACGCGCTGGCGGACGACCTCGCTGCGGCAACGGCGAGCGGCGGGTCGGTCCTGGCGCGGCTGTTCGGGACGCCCCGAGCCGAGGCGCCGCGCGGGCTCTACCTGTTCGGTGGCGTCGGCCGCGGCAAGACCATGCTGATGGACCTGTTCTTCGAGGCCATTCCGCTCGCGCGCAAACGCCGCGTCCATTTCCACGCCTTCATGGCCGAGGTGCACGCCCGCATCTTCGCGTGGCGCCAGAATGGCGCCGGGCATGGGGAAGGAGACGGCGATCCGATCGCCCCCGTGGCGGAGGCGATCGCGCGGGAGGCTCCGCTCCTGTGCTTCGACGAGTTCGCCGTCACCGACATCGCCGACGCCATGATCCTGGGACGCCTGTTCACCAAGCTGTTCGCCGCGGGCGTCACCGTGGTCGCGACGTCCAACGTCGACCCGCAGGACCTCTACGCCGGAGGGCTGAACCGGGCGCTGTTCCTCCCCTTCGTGGCCCTGCTGCGGGAGCGCATGCGGGTCATGCGCCTCGAAACCCGTACCGATTACCGGCTGCAGAAGCTGTCCGGGTCCACGACCTACGTCGTGCCTCCGGACCGAACCGCGCTCGACCGCGCCTTTCGGGCGCTGACGGGGGTGACGCGGGGAGCGCCCACCACCCTGCCGCTGCTCGGCCGTGCCGTGGCCGTGCCGCAGGCTGCGGGCGGGGTCGCGCGGTTCGGCTTCGCGGACCTGTGCGAACAGCCCCTCGGGGCCGCAGACTTCCTGGCGATCGCGCAAGCCTTCCACACCGTGCTGATCGACGACATCCGGGTCATCGCGCCCGACGAGCGCAACGTCGCCAAGCGCCTCATCGTGCTGGTCGACACGTTCTACGACCGTCACGTCAAGCTGATCGCCTCGGCGGTGGCCGAGCCGCAGGACCTGTACCACGCCGAGGACGGGCGCGAGATCTTCGAATTCGCCCGCGCCGTTTCGCGGCTGATCGAGATGCGCTCCGACGCCTATCTCGCCCTGCCGCACGGGCGGGCGACCTCGCCCGGCCCGGGCTCCAGCAGCGGGCTGATCGAAGCCTAGAAGGCGAGGTCCGGCTCGGCGCGCGGCTTCAGCAGCACCGGCAGTCCCGCCGCCACCAGCACGACCGCGTCGCAGGCCGCCGCCATCCGCTGGTTGAGCCGGCCCTGGGCGTCGCGAAAGGTCCGCGCGAGGGCGTTGTCGGGTACGATACTCTGGCCCACCTCGTTGGATACCAGGATCACGGGGCCGGGCAGGGCGGGGAGAAGCTGCGCCAGGAGCGTGGTTTCGACCTCGACGTCCGCAGCGCCGAGAACCAGGTTGGACAGCCAGAGCGTGAGGCAATCGACCAGCACGGTGCGGTCTGGCGCGGCTGTCGCGCGCAGCGTGCCGACCAGGTCCAGCGGAGCCTCGATGCTAGTCCAGCGCGTGTCGCGCTCCGCGCGGTGGCGGGCGATGCGCGCCCGCATCTCGGGATCGCCGTAGTCGACCGCGGTCGCGCAGTAGACGAGGGCGCGGCCCGAAGCTTCCGCGATGCGTTGCGCGTAGGCGCTCTTGCCCGAACGGGCGCCGCCCAGCACCAGCAGCGATCGACCATGGTGCCGCACGGGCTGACTCCCTTCCGAGCTTGGCAACATCCCTCCTTCGGGGGGGTGAACCATGAGCTACAGCAGCATTGCGGGCCGGAGCCAAGCTCGCCTGACGGCTCCTCGCCTCAACTGGCTTGACGAGTTCGGGTGACTTGCCCACCACGGCCAGCGCATGAACCCGATCTTCGCCGACCTCCCCACGTCCGTGTTCGAGACCATGTCGCGTCTGGCGCGCGAGATGGACGCCGTCAACCTCGGCCAGGGATTCCCCGACGACCCCGGGCCCGCCGACGTGCGCCGGGTGGCCGCCGAGGCCTTGGTCGACGGCTGGAACCAGTATCCGCCCATGCTGGGTCTACCGGAGCTGCGGACCGCCGTCGCGGCGCACTACCGCCGTTTCCAGAACATCGACCTCGACCCCGAACGCGAGGTGATGGTGACCTCGGGGGCCACGGAAGCGCTGGCGGGCGCGCTGCTGGCCCTCATCGAGCCGGGCGACGAGGTGGTGCTGTTCCAGCCCTGCTACGACGCCTACCTGCCGCTCGTACGCCGGGCCGGAGGTGTGCCGCGCTTCGTGACCCTGCGGCCGCCCGAATGGCGCTTCACCGAGGCCGACCTCGCCCGCGCCTTCTCGGCCCGCACGAAACTCGTGCTGTTCAACAACCCGCTGAACCCGACCGGCACGATGGTGGGCGCCGACCAGCTCGACCTTCTCGCCCGCTTCTGCGTCGACCGGGACGTCGTGGCGCTCTGCGACGAGGTGTGGGAGCACGTGACCTTCGACGGTGCCGCGCACCACCCCCTGATGGCCCGGCCCGGCATGCGTGAGCGCACGGTGAAACTCGGCTCGGCGGGCAAGATCTTCTCGCTCACCGGGTGGAAGGTGGGCTTCGTCATGGCGGCCCCGCCCCTGCTGCGCGTGCTGGCCCGCGCGCACCAGTTCATCACGTTCACGACCCCGCCCAACCTGCAGGTCGCGGTCGCCTACGGGCTGGCCAAATCGGACGACTACTTCGCCGGGATGCGGGCGGGGCTGGGGCGCAGCCGCGACCTGTTCGCACGCGGCCTGGCGGATCGGGGGTTCACGGTCCTGCCGTCACAGGCCACCTACTTCCTCACCGTCGACCTCGGGCCCGGAGTCGACGACGCGGCCTGGTGCGAAGCCCTGGTGCGCGAGCGCGGCGTGGCCGCCATCCCGGTCTCGGCCTTCTACGCCGAGGATGCGGTCCGTCGCACGGTGCGGTTCTGCTTCGCCAAGCGCGACGCGACGCTGCAGGCCGCACTGGATCGGCTGGAGGGCGCCGCTCCACCCTGATCGGCGCGTTACGCGACGCGGAGCAGGAGCTTGCCGGACACGCCGCGCGACTCCAGCCGGTCGTACATCGCTCCGGCCCGCTCGAACGGGAACTCCTCCTCGACGGGGATGCGCAGCCAACCCGCCGCGATGCCGTCGAGCACCTCGGTGACGCCGCGCCGCCACTGCGGCGAGCCGAAGTCGGAATGGCCGAGGTGGAAACGCGTGAAGGTCAGCGAGCGGCGCACGAGCCGCTCTCAGAGGTTCGGCAGCGGGCGGCCCTCCGCCTCGCCGAAACTCACCACGTGACCCAGCGTGCGCATGGCCTCGAAACTCCGGTCGAGCACGGTCGCGCCCACCGAGTCGAGCAGCTTGTCGACGCCCCGGCCGCCCGTGAGTGACAGCACGCCCGCCACGAAGTCCTCACGGGTTCTGTCGAACACGCGCGCGGCGCCGAATTGCAGGGCGCGCGCCTCCTTGCCCGGCGTGCCGACCGTGCCGAACACCGTGGCGCCCGCGCGCACCGCGAGCTGCGTGGCGATCAGGCCCAGCCCGCCGCCGATCGCGTTGATCAGCACCGCGTCGCCCGGCTTCGTGGTGCTGACGGAGTGGAGCATGTGCCAGGCCGTGAGCGCCTGGATGGGAAAGGCCGCTCCGGTCTGCAGCGTGATCGCGTCCGGCAGCGGGATGGCGCGCTCGACGGGAACGAGGCAGCGCTCCGCGAAGCCGCCAGCCTCCTCCAGGAACGCCGCGACCCGGTCTCCCGCGCGCAACCCCATCACGTCCGGCCCCACGGAAACGACATGGCCCGCGATCTCCAGTCCGGCCACGAGAGGATAGCCCTTGGGATGCGGGTAGGTGCCACTGCGCATCATGACGTCGGCGAAGTTGCAGCCGCCGTAGGCCACGGCGACGAGGACCTGGCCGGGCCCGACGGACGGCTCCGGCACCTCCACGATGGCGAGGGGCTCGCGGCTCGACGGACCGTTCAGAATGATCGCGCGCATAACCTCGACTCCACCCGACCGCCCCGCGACGACGGCGGGCCGTTTCGTGCTGCCAAGCTCATGCCAGCCTGGGAGCGCTGCGGCGGCTAGCCGGCTCTGTGCGCCACCTTCCTGCCGAGGAACGGCGCCATGCCGCGCCGGGCCAGTTCGTCAGCGCGCTCGTTTTCGTCGTGGCCCGCGTGGCCCTTGACCCAGAGCCACGCGACCGTGTGGCGCTCGGCCGCGACCTCCAGGCGTTGCCACAGCTCGACGTTCTTGACCGGCTTGCGGTCGGCGGTCTTCCAGCCGTTCTTCTTCCAGCCCTTGATCCAGCCCGTGACGCCGCCGCGCAGGTATTGCGAGTCGGTGTGCAGGTCGACGGTGCACGGCCGGCTCAGCGCTTCCAGCGCCATGATGGCGGCGGTCAGCTCCATGCGATTGTTGGTGGTGGCGGGCTCGCCGCCGCAAAGCTCCTTCTCGGTCGCGCCGAAGCGGAGCACCGCCCCCCAGCCGCCCGGTCCCGGATTGCCCGAGCACGCGCCGTCGGTCCAGATCGTGACGGGTTCGCTCATCGGTCGATCCCGTAGGGGCGGGCGTCGGTGACGGTCGCGTGAAACTTCAGCCTGGCCCAGTAGTCCAGCGGGTCCTTGGGTTTGACGAGCGCGCCGGGCGGCACGTTGAGCCAGTCGACGAGCCGGGTCAGCGTGAAGCGGAGCGCCGCGCCCCGCGCCAGCACGGGAAGGGTCTCGACCTCCCGCGAGGTCAGAGGACGGACGGTCTCGTAGCCCGCGGTCAGCGCCCGGGCCCGCTCGACCCGGAACCGGCCCGCGTCGTCGAAGCACCACGCGTTCAGGCAGATCGCGAGGTCGTAGGCGTAAGCGTCCGTGCAGGCGAAATAAAAGTCGATCAGTCCCGAGAGTCGCCCGTCGAGGAAGAAGACGTTGTCGGGAAACAGGTCGGCGTGGATCACCCCCGCGGGCAGGTCGTCCGGCCAGGCGCCCTGCAGGAAGGCCAGTTCGGCCTCGATGTCCGCCACGAGGCCGGGCCGGACGCTATCGGCCCGGTCCCGCGCGGCCGCGAAGAGGCCCGGCCACGCCGCGAGCGACAGATTGTTGGGGCGCGTCAGCGCGCAATCCGCGCCGGCCTCGTGCAGGTCCGCCAACGCGCGACCCAGGGCGTCGCAGTGCTCGGGTGTGGGCGAGCGGATCCACACGCCGTCCAGGAAGGTCACGATCGCGGCCGGACGCCCGGCCAATCGCCCCAGGGCCGCGCCGGTGCGGTCGCGCACGGGTTGCGGGCAGGTGAGGCCGCGCGCGGCGAGGTGTTCGAGCAATCCCAGGAAGAAGGGCAGGTCGTTTTCGCTCACCCGCTTCTCGTAGAGCGTGAGGATGAAGCGGCCGCCCGTGGTCTGCAGCAGGAAGTTCGAGTTCTCCACGCCCTCGGCGATGCCCTTGCAGGAGCGCAGGGCGCCGATGTCGTAGCGCTCCAGGTAGGCGCCGAGCGCTTCGGCGGACACTTCGGTGTAGACGGCCATACTCTACCTTTTGAGGGTCCGCGCGCGGGAAGCCAAGCCGCCGCCCGCGCTTTTCGCGACCCTGACCCAGGGTGTTTGTTCGCGGCGGGGGTTCCCGATATGAGCGGGCGTGCCCACCCGAGACATCCCAGTGCCCCCACACGCCGACGAGCCCACCCCAGCCGCGAGCCTGCTCGCGCGCATCCGCGACCGGTCGTGCCTTGTGGGCATCGTGGGGCTCGGCTACGTGGGGCTGCCCCTCGCGCTCGCCGCCGCCCAGGCGCGCTTCCGGGTGCTGGGCTTCGACATCGACACCGAGCGGGTCGCCGGGCTCAACCGGGGCGAGAGCTTCGTGCGCCACATCCCGACCGAGGCCATCAACGCCGCGGCCCGCGGCGGGCGTTTCAGCGCCACCGCCGATTTTGCCCGGCTGGCCGAGCCCGACGCGATCCTGATCGCGGTGCCGACCCCGCTCACGCGCCAGCGCGAGCCCGACACGTCCTACGTGGAAGCGACCGCGCGGGCGATCGCGGCGCGCCTCCGGCCGGGCCAGTTGGTGGTGCTCGAATCGACCACCTGGCCCGGCACGACGCGCGAGCTGGTGCGGCCCATCCTGGAGGCGGGCGGCCTGCGCTGCGGTGCGGACTTCTTCCTGGCCTTCTCGCCCGAGCGCGAGGACCCCGGCAACGCCCAGTACCGGACCTCGACCATCCCCAAGGTGGTGGGCGGGGAGGGCGCGGAAGCGCTGCAGCTGGCCGGCGCGCTCTACGACGAGCTGGTGGTGCGCACCGTGCCCGTGTCCTCGACCGCCACGGCGGAAGCCGTGAAGCTCACCGAGAACATCTTCCGCTCGGTCAACATCGCGCTCGTCAACGAGCTCAAGGTCGTGTTCGAGCCCATGGGCATCGACATCTGGGAGGTGATCGAGGCCGCCAAGACCAAGCCGTTCGGCTTCATGCCCTTCTATCCGGGGCCCGGCCTGGGCGGCCATTGCGTGCCCATCGACCCCTTCTACCTGGCCTGGAAGGCGCGCGAGTTCGAGGTGCCGACCCGCTTCATCGAGCTCGCGGGCGAGATCAACACCGCCATGCCGCACTACGTCGTCGACCGGCTGGCGCGCGCGCTCGACGAGCGGACCGGACGGGGCCTGCGCGGCGCCCGCGTGCTGGTGATCGGCGTGGCCTACAAGAAGAATATCGAGGACACGCGGGAGAGCCCGTCGCTGCGCCTCATGGAACTGATCGAGGCGCGCGGCGCCGCGGCCGACTTCCACGACCCCCACGTGCCCGCCATGCCGCCCACGCGGGAGCATGCGGGTCTCACGGGCCGGCCCTCGGTGCTGCTCTCGGCCGAAGGTATCGCGGGCTACGATGCCGTGCTGATCGCCACCGACCACGACGATGTCGACTACGCGTCGCTTGCGACCCACGCGCAGCTGGTGGTGGACACCCGCAACGTGCTGGGCCGGATGGGCCTGGGCAACGAGCGAACCGTGAAAGCGTGATCAGGCCGCTTCCGCCGCGGCCCCCATCATCTTGCGGGCTTCCGCGGCCGTGATGGCCTTGCCGAACGCGAAGCCCTGCGCGTATTCGCAGCCGAGCTGCGACAGCTCCACCACGTCGCTCTCCGATTCCGCACCCTCGGCCACCACCTCCATGCCGAGGTCGTGGGCGAGCGTCACGATCGAGCGCAGGATTACGGGCCGCCGCCCCTTGCCGTTGTGGCGCACGAAGGACTGGTCGATCTTGATCGTGTCGAAGGGGAAGCGCTGCAGGTAGCTCAGCGACGAGTATCCGGTCCCGAAATCGTCCAGCGACAGCCCGGCCCCGAGCTCCTTGATGCGCCCGAGCATCTGCGCGGCATATTCCGGGTTCTGCATCATCAGGCTCTCGGTCAACTCGAGCTTGAGGGAATGGCGCAACACGCCCGAGCGCGTCAGCACGGCCTTCACGTCGCCGAGCAGGTCGTGCCGCAGCAGCTGGCGCGACGACACGTTCACGCTGGCGTAGATCGGCGGGGTCACGTCCAGCGCCTGCTGCCAGGACGCGAGTTCGCGCGCCGTGCGGTCCATGGCGAACAGGCCGAGGTCGACGATCAGCCCGGACTGCTCGGCGAGCGGAATGAACTCGGACGGCCCGACGAGGCCGAGGCGCGGGTGCTCCCAGCGCAGCAGCGCCTCGAAGCCCGCGATCGTGCGGTCCTCCAGCCGGACGATCGGCTGGAAGTAGACTTTCATCTCGTTGCGGTCGAGCGCCCGGCGCAGGTCGGCCTCGACCGTCAGGCGCTCGCTCTTCTGCGTCCGCATCGCGGCCTTGAACAGTTCGATGCGGTCGCCGCCCGTACGCTTGGCCTGCGCCATGGCGATCTCGGCGTCGCGGAGCATGTCCTCCGGCTTGCCGTGGATCTGCGGGTCATAGAGCGCGATCCCCAGCGACGAGGTGAGCGCGATCTCGTGGCTGGCGAAGGTGATGGGCGTGGCGAGTGCGCGACGGATCGTGTCGGCCAGCAGCACCACGCGGTCGGCCTGCTGCTCGGAGGTGATCAGGAAAGCGAACTGGTCGCCGCCGATCCGTGCCACCGTGTCCTGCGGCCGGATCAGGCGCCCGAGCCTGCGCGCGAAGGTGAGCAGGATCGAGTCGCCGACCGACAACCCGACCTGCTCGTTGACCTGCTTGAACCGGTCGATATCGAGCGACAGGACCGCCGGGCGCGCCTGGCCGCTTTCGCGGGCGAGCTTGGTGGAGGTGGCGAGCCGGTCGAAGAACAATTCGCGGTTGGGCAGCCCCGTGAGGCTGTCGTGGACCGCGTCCTGCAGCAGGCGGTCCTCGGCGGCCTTCACCTCCGTGACGTCGGCCAGCGTGCCCACGACGCGCACCACGTCGCCGTCCTGCCCGACCACGGGCCGCGCCTTCAGCACGAACGTGAAGTAGTGTCCGTCGGCGGCGCGCAGGCGGAAGTCCTGGGCGATGCGACCGCAGCGCTGCTCCAGCACGGTGTCGAGGCAGGTGCGGTAGCGGTCACGGTCGAGCCCGTGCAGGTAGTCGAACCATTTCGAGGCGGCCCCTTCCAGCGTGCCGCGCGCAAGCCCCAGCATCGTCTCCACCTCGGGGCTGACGAAGATGTGGTCGGCGTTGACGTCCCAGTCGAAGATGACGTCGCCCGAGCCGGTCAGCGCCAGGGCCTTGCGGTCCGCGTCCGGGACCGCGCCGTGGCCCAGGGTCCCCGCCGCGAAGGCGTTCTGCATGATGGTGAAGCCGATCAGCATGACGATCAGCACGAGGCCGCCCATCAGCGCCGGGGACACGAGGTCGTTGGTGAGCTTGCCCGCCACCGCGAAGCCCGCGGCCGACACCCAGAGCAGCAGCAGCGACCAGGTCGGGATCAGCATCACGGCCCGGTCGTAGCCGTGCGTCGACAGGTAGATCACCAGGATGAAGCCGACCGCCGCGACGGTGGCGAGCATGATGCGCGCGATGCCCGCCGCCGCCGAGGCGTCGAACAGCGCGAAGCCGATCAGCGCGGCCAAGAACAGGAACCAGGCGATGGCGATATGGCCGTAGCGCACGTGCCAGCGGCTGAGGTTGAGGTAGGCGAACAGGAACACGAGCAGGGTCGCGGCGAGGCTCGCCTCGGCCACCGCGCGCGACACCTGGTCCGCTTCGCCCCCGACCGCGAAGATCTTCTGCCAGAACCCAAAGTCGATACACACGTAGGCCAGGACCGCCCAGGCCAGGGCGGCCGCGGCGGGAAAGATCACCGCGCCGCGCACCAGGAAGATGATGGACAGGAACAGGGCGAGCAGGCCCGCGATGCCGATCACGATGCCGCGGTAGAGCGTCAGGCTCGTCAGCTTGTCCTTGTAGGCGTCGGGTTCCCACAGCGTGATCTGGGGCAGGGTGGCGGAGCGGAGCTCGGCCACGTAGGTGACGGTGGCACCGGGGTCGAGCGTCAGGCGGAACACGTCGGCGTCCGTCCCCTCCTCGTTCTCGGGGGCGAAACCCTGGCTCGCGGTGATCGCCGAGATCCGGACGGTGCCGAGGTCGGGCCAGATCACGCCCGAACCCGACAGCCGGAAGTGCGGCACGACCACGAGGCGTTCGAGCTGCTCGTCGGAATCATTGGTAAGCGCGAACACGATCCAGTTGGGCTGCGTGCCCGCCTGCTTGGCGCCCACCTCGATCCGCCGGACGATGCCATCCGCGCCGGGCGCGGTCGATACCTGGATGCGATCGCCCTGGCCGTTGTAGCGCTCCACCGTGCGGGTGAGATCGATGGCGCGGCTGTCCACCGGAACGCGCACGGACTCGATCGCGCGCGCGGGTTCCGCCCACCCCATCAGGATCAGGCCGGTCAGCAAAAGGGCCAGCAGGGGGAGGCAGCGACGCACGAGAACTTTGGGCTGGGACGGCGGGACAGGCAGACCTGCCGCCACATCGAGACCCGCCGGGTCGCTCGCGTCGGCGTGGCAAGTGGTAGCGAGCCGTTGCGGCAAGCGCAAGGCGGAGCTACAGCGGAGCCGCGAGGCAGGGTGGACACCCGTTCTCACAGCTTTTCGAAGCCCACGCGACCGGACCCGTTCGTATGCCCAAGGCCCCATTCAGGAGGATGCCGGATCCGGCCGACAACCCGTGGGCGCAGCGGGCGGGTGCGCCAACGGGGCGATCGTTCCGTGCCGCGCTCGATGGGCGTTGCGACATCGTCCTGACGAGCGTCCCCCGGACGCCGGCGCTGCGCTTCGAGGTCGCCACGACATGGATGTGAGCCCCGCCAAGCGTCGGCGGCTGATGGGCGGCGCGGTCGGGGTCGCGTCGCTGATCACCGTCGTGGCGGTGGTGACGATCGGCACCGTCTGGGCCTTCGAGCGCGCGGGCTACACGCCGTGCGAACTCTGCCTGCTGGAACGCAATCCGTTCTACGCATCCGTCCCCCTCGGCCTCGCGACGATCCTCGCGGCAAGAACGGACCGTCTACGGATCACCCAGGTCCTGTTCGCGCTGCTGGCGCTCACCTTCCTGGGCAGCACGGTCCTGGCAGCCTACCACGCGGGCGTGGAATGGAAGATCTGGGCGGGTCCAACGGGGTGCTCGGGCGCCGTTCAGGCGGTTCCGTCCGTCAACGATTTCCTGAAATCCTTGAGCACGGTCAAGGTCGTGCGCTGCGACGAGGCCGCGTTGCGCGTGTTCGGCTTCTCGCTGGCCGGCTGGAACGTGTTCGTGTCGCTGTTTCTGCTCGCGATCGCGATCCTGGGTCTGCGCGGCGCCGGGCGGGCCGCAGGCGTCTAGACCACGGTGTCCGCCGCCAGCCGGCAAGGCGTGTCCTCGCTGACCTCGATCTGCAGCGTGGCATGGCCGATGCCGAAGCGCCCCTGCAGATCATCCGCGGTTTCCGTGAGGAAGCCGTCCCCCGGATGGCCTTCCGGCATGACCAAGTGAGCCGTCATGGCATGGTCGGTGGTGCTCATCGGCCAGATGTGAAGGTCGTGCATCCGGCTCACGCCCGGGCGCGCCAGCAGAAAGGCTCGCACCTCCCGGGGGTCGATGCCGGGCGGGACGGCCTGCATCGCCATCGTGAAACTGTCGCGCAGGACGCCCCAGGTTCCCGCGACGATCGCGATGTTGACCGCGAGGCTCGTGAGCGGATCGATCCAAAGCCATCCCGTCAGTGCGATCGAGGCGCCCGCCACGATGACCCCGACCGAGATGACCGCGTCGCCCACCATGTGCGCGAAAGCCGCCCGCACGTTGACATCGCCGCTCCGTCCGGAGGCGAAGAGCCAGGCCGTGAAGCCGTTGACCACGACGCCCGTGGCCGCGACCGCCATGACGACGCCGCTCGCCACCGGCTCGGGCGCGAAAACACGCTGGATGGCTTCCAGGCTCAGCGCACCGACGACCAGAAGGAGAACGACGGCGTTGAAAAGCGCCGCCAGGATCGACGAGCCGCGCCACCCGTAGGTGAAGCGAGGCGTGGGCGAGCGCTTGGCGAGGGTGCCGGCGAGCCAGGCCAGCAGCAGGCCCAGCACGTCGCCGACGTTGTGCCCCGCATCGGACAGCAACGCGGTCGAGTGCCCGAACGCGCCGAAGATGACCTCGATCAGCACGAAGCCGCCGTTCAGCGCCACCCCGATCGCGAAAGCCGTCCCGAATGTCGCGGGTGCGTGGACATGGCCGCCGTGCGAAGCGTGGGCATGAGCGCCGTGGTGGTGACCGGACCCGTGGTGCGTGTGCTCTGTCATCGAATGACCGTCAGAGTCCGCGGACGGTTGGGACGACCGACGGGTTCGCACCCAACGTCACGTCCGGGTGCCTGCGGAATGTTGTCTCGGCGGGGAACCCGCTGCACCCCTGTCAGGGGATTGCCGGTCGCTTTCCGCGCGGGAAGCAGCTCCGGAGAAAAGTCGTTTCCGTCCCGTTCCTCGCGCAACAGGAGCAGGTCACGATCCAGGACTGGACCTACGACGTCGTCGAGCACGGGAAGCCACCTGTTGCGAGCCGCAGCCTCAACCGGCCGTGAGCGGGGATGGTTCCGGCTCAACGAGGCGGGGTACCGTGCCGGGCACGAAGGCATCGAACGCCGCCCAGAACTGGTCCCGAAACGCGTCGCGCTCCATGAGAATCTCGTGCTCGGCGTGAGGAACCACGATGAGGCGCCCGGCCTTGAGCCGCGTCGCGAACCGTTCGGTGGCCCGCGTATCGACGACGCGGTCCGCCCCGGAAGCGACGACCAGGATCGGGATGCCGATCCGGCGCGGCAGTTCGCTGTTCTCGAACGGCGCCATGGCCCGGAAGGCGGCGTGAAGCCATCCCCATGTCGGGGCGCCGACCGCGAGGTCGGGCGCCGTCCGTGCGAGCGCCGTCATAATGCCGTAGCGTTTCGGGTCGGAGGTCAGGACGTTGCCATCGAACGGCCGTTTGATAATCGAGCCGTGCCCGCTTCCCGGAACAGACAACCGACCGTAGCCCAGGGTCGCCGAGGTGAGCGCGGCGGTCCTGACGAAGCGTGGGTTCCTGAGCCCGTAGAGGGCGATCATCGGCGCCGAGAGCACCATCCTGTCGAAGAGGCCGCCCCGCCGCGCGTGGTGCAACGCCACCGTGGCGCCCATGGAATGGGCCAGGAGGAACCACGGTTTTGGGCAGAATTGCGCCAGCACCGCCGCACCCACGGCGTCGAGGTCGCGCGCGTAATCCTCGAAGCGGTCCACATGGCCCTTCCGTCGATTGCCCAGCAGGCGCGACGAGCCGCCCTGACCGCGCCAGTCCATCGCGACGACCGCGAACCCGCGCCCGAGAAGGTCGCCGATCACTTCGGCGTATTTCTCGATGATCTCGGCCCGGCCCGGCCCGATCAGGACCGTTCCGGGGCGGGGCTCGGTCCCGTGCGGCACGGCGGCCCAGCGCGCGACCCGGATCTCCACCCGACCCACCGGGACGTAGGAGAGCGTGGCGCCGGGCGGGATCGGGTTACCGGGGATCTCGACCAGTTGCATGCGGATTTCCCGAGAGTTGCCACGCCGGTGCCGACCCTTACTTCATTGCCGACGACGGCAAAATGACTGGACGGGAGCGTCGAGATGAACGAGCGGTGGAAATATGACGGGGTCCGTGTCGTCCCCGGGACCGCGCTCGATCCCGACGTGCCGCAGACGGCCGGCATGGACCGTCGTGGCGCGATCGATTTCGCCCGGGCCGGGGCTCGCAAGCTGTGGGCCGGGACGGTGACGATCCACCCCGATGCCAAGACCGGCGCCCATCACCACGGCGCCTTGGAGAGCGTGATCTACGTTGTGCGCGGCCGCGCACGGATGCGCTGGGGCGACGCCCTCGAATTCGTGGCCGAAGCGGGACCGGGCGACTTCATCTTCGTTCCGCCGTACGTGCCCCACCAGGAGATCAACGCGAGTCCCACCGAGGTGCTCGACTGCGTGCTGGTGCGCAGCGACGGCGAAGCCACGGTGGTCAACCTCGCTATCGAACCGGTCGAGAAGCCGGAGGCCGTAGCCTGGATCGACCCAATCCATCGAGCTCCCTAGCGTCGGCTCTCTTTGTCGGCGACGTCGGCTAATCCGGACGAACTGGTCGAGCGGCAGGGACCGTATCCAGCGGCTTCAGTCCGCGCTCGATCTGCGCGCGTCTCGATTCGAGAAACGGCGGCAGGGCGAGTGTTTCGCCCAGCGTTTCGAGCGGCTCGTCGGTGGCGAAGCCCGGGCCGTCGGTGGCGATCTCGATCAGGATCCCGTTGGGTTCGCGGAAATAGAGGCTTTGGAAGTAGAAGCGGTCGACCGGGCCGCTGTTGGGCAGCCGAGCCTGCTGGAGCCGGCGGTGCCAGTCGCGGTAGCTGTCGAGGTCGGGGGTGCGGAAGGCCAGGTGATGGACCGACCCCGCACCCTGGCGCGCGGGCGGCAGATCCGGCTCGACCACCAGATGTACCTCGTGGTCCGGCTGTTCCCCGTCACCCATCAGGAAAACCTGCACCTCACGTCCTGCCGCATCAGCGTGGCTGGGGCCGGGACGCATGGCGAGAACCTCGGTGAGGACGGTTTTCGTTGGTACGAGGTCAGGCACGCTGATCGTCACCGGACCGAGGCCGCGGATCTGCAAGTCCGGCGGGACCGGGCTCCGTGCCCAAGCGTGGGTCAGGCCTGCACCGCTGTCGTCCACCAGCGTCAGCCGCTGCCCTTCCGAGTCCTCGAAATCGAGCACCGCCCGGCTTCCCCTGCGCGTCACTCCTCCATGTCGTACACCCGCGTCCGCCAAATGCCCGGCCCACCAGTCGAGCGCCTGCTCGCCCGCGACGCGCAGGCCGGTGCGAACGATCGATCCCGTGCCGCGCCGCTCGCGCCCGACCGGCCAGTCGAAGAAGGTGAGGTCCGATCCGGGGCTCGCGACCCCATCGGCGTAGAACAGGTGGTAGGCCGAGGTGTCGTCCTGGTTCACCGTCTTCTTGACGAGCCGCAGTCCGAGCGTTCCCGCGTAGAAACGATGGTTGCCGGGAGCGTCGGCCGTCACGGCCGTGACGTGATGGAGACCCGTAAGTTGCATGGACATCTCCCTGAAGCACGGCCCCGCATCGATCGATCGGTGAGACCCCGCCGTCGAAGCCGGCGAGGATCGCTGTCGGGTTACCGGTCGCCCGACCGGTGCGGACGCGCTACACCACCCGTCTGACCAATTTGATGATCAGGAGCAGGACGATGGCTCCGATCGCCGCGTCGATGATCGCGGTCACGAGCGGCGTTCCGAACTGGATGTGCAGCGAGGGGAACAGGAGGCCGGCCACGAAGGCGCCCACAATGCCGACCACGATATCGCCAAGCAGCCCGAAGCCGCCCCCCTGCACCACGAGGCCGGCCAGCCAGCCCGCGATGGCACCCACCACCAGGATCGCGATGATCGAATAACCTTCCATGACCCACTCCCACTGCCTTGCGACCCGGCCGCCCGAGTTCAGCAGCGAAATGGCGGACACACAGCAAAGGTTCCGTTTGCCGCGCCGAGCGGTCAGGCGATGATGTCGGGGGTGATCTGGTCGTCCAGGAAGCCGATGCGGTCGCGCAGCATGAGCTTGCGCTTCTTGAGCCGCTGCACCTGGATCTGGTCGCGGGGGGCCATCTCGGAAAGCGCCGCGATCGCGGCATCGAGGTCGCGGTGCTCCTCCCGGAGCCGTTCGACTTCCACCAGCGCGGCCCGCTGTTCTTCCGGACTCATGGGGTACTGCGCCTCGGTCTTCCCGCGTGCGGGCCAGTTATGGCGGGCCTCGGACAGGCTCGCAAGCCGAACCGCTCGGGAATCCCGCGCCAACCGCGTCCTCCAATCCTTCAGGTCACGGATCGTCGCGCGGAGACGGCGGTGCCGTCGCGAAGAGTTGATGGGTGGAGCTGCCGCGGTCCCTGCCAAGCCGCGCATCCCCGTGTCATGATTTCGTCGTGTACACGCGTTGACCACTCGACTCGAACAGGAGTTCAGATGTCTTTGCAGTCTCACATGGACGAGCTGACGCGCCGCCATCGCGCGCTGGAAAAACAGATCGACGCAGCCAAGCTCAAGCACGGTCCCCAGCCCCTGGAGATCGCCGAACTCAAGCGGAAGAAACTTCAGATAAAAGATGAGATCGCCAAGCTGCATCACTGACGGAGGTGACGTCGTCCGCTGGCCTCAGACCGCAGGCCAGTCTCGCGAGATGCGGGAGCCGCACTTCGGAGGCAGTCTGGCTCCCGCGTCCGAAGCGTGACAGAACTCGGACCGCTTCGACCACCGGCCGGCCTCGCGCCTCCTCAAAAATGGCCGGCGACGACCTATCTATGGTCGGGACGTCAACACGATCGCTGATTCCCTTCGGGTGAAACCGGAAACCACGCGAACCGTTTGCCCGACGATCGGGATTGACCCTGATCCAAGACTATCCTCCTCACCATCTTCGGACCGATTTCGCCGATCGATTGACATTGGCGTGACCTGTCCGAGATTCTTACGCGCGGCGCGGGTGAAAGCCGCAAAGGATTGATCAATGGCGCAAGCCCTTCCGATGATCTCGAGCGAGAGCGGGCTATCCCGATATCTCACCGAGATCCGACGCTTCCCCATGCTGGAGCCGCAGCAGGAGTTCATGCTGGCCAAGCGCTGGCGCGAGCACGGCGACCGCGACGCCGCCCACGAACTCGTGACGTCCCACCTGCGCCTGGTGGCCAAGATCGCGATGGGTTATCGCGGCTACGGACTGCCGATCGGCGAGGTGATCTCGGAAGGTAACGTCGGCCTGATGCAGGCCGTCAAACGGTTCGAGCCGGACCGCGGGTTTCGTTTGGCGACCTACGCGATCTGGTGGATCCGGGCATCGATCCAGGAATACATCCTGAGGTCGTGGTCGCTGGTGAAGATGGGCACCACCGCCAGCCAGAAAAAGCTGTTCTTCAACCTGCGCAAGGCGAAGAGCCAGATCTCGGCCCTCGAGGAGGGTGATCTCCACCCCGAGCACGTGCAGACCATCGCGACGAAGCTCGGTGTCACCGAGCAGGACGTCATCGACATGAATCGTCGCCTGAGCGGCGACTCCTCCCTGAACTCGCCCATGCGGGAGGACGGCGAAGGCGAGTGGCAGGATTGGCTGGTGGACGACTCGTCCAGCCAGGAGTCGAAGCTCGCGGACCACGAGGAAAGCAGCAACCGCCACGACGCCCTCAAGGGCGCGCTGGACGTCCTGAACCCGAGGGAGCGCCGGATTTTCGAGGCGCGCCGCC
Organism: uncultured Lichenihabitans sp.; assembly: GCA_964243405.1. GTDB lineage: Bacteria > Pseudomonadota > Alphaproteobacteria > Rhizobiales > Beijerinckiaceae > Lichenihabitans. The sequence continues at coordinate 17,041 of CAXTFJ010000008.1, forward strand.
TGGCCGAGGACCCGATCACGCTCGAACACCTGTCGGAGGAGTTCTCGATCTCCCGCGAACGCGTCCGGCAGATCGAGGTGCGCGCCTTCGAAAAGGTGCAGGCGGCGGTGAAGTCCGGCATGGCGCGCCTCGAAGCGCGTCAGCCCTTGATCGAAACCCAGGCCCGCCTGCACTGACGGGAGACATCCCCGGCGTCACTGCCAGGACTGGATCGCGTCGCTGAGCAGCTTGTCTCCCGTCGCTCCCTTCTCGAACGTCACCTTGGCGATCTTGCCAGACGCGAGCAGGCAGGGAACGTCGATCCAGTTGCGCGACTGCAGCAGGTCCAGGTTGCGGGCCACCACGTCGCCGCGGGTCAACCCCACCAGGAAGTAGTTGTCCGTGATCGTCACGGGCAGGCCCGCCAGCGGGTCGCCGGTCGGCGTGTCGTCCTTGCGCAATTGTGGCACGTTGATCTGCTTCACACTCCCCAGCGAGTTGCCGGCCGTCTGGGTGAACCGCAGTTCGATCGTGTGACTGGCCGGAAACTGCGCCTCGACGTTCTTCTGGAGCAGCATGCTCAGCTTCAGGTCCGCGTCGGGAATGTCGACTTCCGCACGAACCGCCATGGCGAGGGGCTGGCCCTGGCCGGGGCTGAGGTTCTCGGTCGTCCAGACAACCGTGCCGACGTAGGTCTTGACCTTCGGGTCCTCGTCCGGCGCGTTGACCAAGAAGGCGGCGCGCTGACTGACGGGAAGGGGGGCGCTGCCTGTGTCCTGAGCCTGACCCTGCGGCGCAACGGGCGCCGGGGCGGCCTGAACGGGGTCGGCAGCGGGTGTGTCCTTCTGGACGGGTGTCGGCGGCGGGGCTGCCTGAGCGGCCGGCGCATCGACCGGCGCCGGTGCGCTGGCCTGGACCGGATCGGCGGTAGGCTGCGGCGGCGCGGTCCCCGACGGACTGTCGGGTGCCACGATGGTCGGTGGCGCGGCTCCCCCGTCGGCCCGGTTGTCGACCTTCCCGGCCTGCTGGTCCGGCTGGTGGCTGGCCTGGAGCGCGGCGCGCGCGCGCGCGAGCGCTTCCGGCTTGTCCCGCAGTCGCCAAGCCGCGTAGCCGATGCCCGCCACGACCAGCGCCGCCACCAGACCGACGATGAGTCCGCGCAGGCTGACCGCCTGTTTCGGCGCGGGTTGGCGCGGCGCGACGGGCCGGACAGTGGTTTGCGACCCGACCGCGGCCTGTTCCCTCGGGACCGGATCGGTTTCGCCCTCGCGCGTGTCCGGCTCGACAGCCTCCACAGGCTTGACTTCCAGGCGGGGCGCCACGGGCAGGATCGGTGGTTCCGCCCGGTCCGCGGGCGCCCGGGTGGCGCGCAGGACGGGCGCTGTAGGCTCCGCTTGCGAAGCCGCAGCGGCAGGAGCGGGCTTCGGATCGGCTGCGGCCGGAGCAGGGCGGGGAGGGGCGGTTGGTCTGGGGGGGACCGCGAACGGACGAGGCGGCGCGGGGCGGGCTGGGGTGGGACGATCGCGCACGACGGTCGAGGTCGGTCCCGGGGCGGACGCGGGTCGCGGCGGCAGGGCAGGGCGCTTCGGGGCCGGGTCACCTGCAGCCGCAAGCGACGCGGGGGCGGCTGCCATGGCCGCGGAGGGTGACGACGGACCCGGTCCAGGCGTGGTTTGAGGCGTCTCCGCCGGCCCGATCTCGGCCTCGACCTGGGCGATGGCGTCGTCCAGGGCGCGGGTTTCCCGGTCGATCAACTCGGAATTGGCTTGCTCCATGGATCGCAACTGCCCGACCAAGGCCTGCCGGGCCCGGTCGTAGATGGCCTGCCGCTTCTCGGGCGGCCCGTTCCGCAACCCGGAAACCGCTTTGGACAGAAGGGGGTAGTACTCGGCCATGCACAGGTCACATCATTCAAGAACCGCTTCGTCAACCATGCCCGATTTCGCCAAGGGGAACCATGGCCGGGCAACGAAATCGGCGGGTTTCAATCCTGGAACGGGTTGTGGACCAGGATGGTGTCGTCCCGTTCCGGGCTCGTGGACAGCAGGGCCACGGGGGCGCCGATCAATTCCTCGATCAGGCGCACGTATTTGATCGCCTGGGCTGGCAGGTCCGCCCAGGAGCGTGCGCCACCCGTCGCCCCCTCCCACCCCGGCAGGGTCTGGTAGACGGGTTCGACCCGCGCCTGGGCCGCGGGACTCGCGGGCAGGTAGGTCAATTCGCTTCCGTCCAGGCGGTAACCGGTGCAGACCTTGATCTCCGGAAATCCGTCCAGGATGTCGAGCTTGGTGAGCGCGATGCCATCGATGCCGGAAGTCTTGACGGTCTGGCGCACCAGCACGGCGTCGAACCAGCCGCAACGCCGCCTCCGCCCCGTGTTGACGCCGTACTCGCGACCCTTGTCGCCGATCAGCTGTCCCGTCGCATCGTTCAGCTCGGTCGGGAAGGGGCCGCCCCCCACCCGCGTCGTGTAGGCCTTGGCGATGCCGAGAACGTAGCCGATCGCGCCCGGCCCCAGACCCGAACCCGCGGCCGCAGCACCCGCCACCGTGTTGGAGGAGGTCACGAAAGGGTAGGTGCCGTGGTCCACGTCGAGCAGCGCGCCCTGCGCGCCCTCGAACAGGATGCGCTTGCCGGACCGGCGCTCCGCGTCGAGCAGGTCGAACACCGCGGCCCGGTAGGGAAGCACGCGGCCGGCGATCGCCAGCAGGTCGTCGCGCAGGTCGGCGCGCGACACCGGCTCCAGTCCCAGGCCGCGCCGCAGCGGGTCGTGGTGGGCGAGCAGGCGGTCGATCTTCTCGTCGAGCGTGTCGGGCTCGGCCAGGTCCGTGAGCCGGATCGCCCGGCGGCCCACCTTGTCCTCGTAGGCCGGGCCGATGCCGCGCTTGGTGGTCCCGATCTTGGTGCCGCCCTCGGCCGCCGTCTCCCGGTGCGCGTCGAGTTCGCGGTGCAGCGCCAGGATCAGGGGCACGTTCTCGGCGATCTTGAGGTTGTGCGGGCCGACGTCGATGCCCTGCCCACGAACCTGCTCGATCTCGGCCAGCAGGTGGTGCGGGTCCAGCACCACACCGTTGCCGATGATGCCGAGCTTGCCGGGCCGCACGATGCCCGAGGGCAGCAGCGCCAGCTTGAACACACGACCGCCGATCACCAGCGTGTGCCCGGCGTTGTGGCCGCCCTGGAAGCGCACCACCACATCGGCCTCCGTCGACAGCCAGTCGACGATCTTACCCTTGCCTTCGTCGCCCCACTGGGCGCCGACCACGACGACGTTGGCCATGACGCTCCGCCTGTGCCCCTCAAGGGCGGGAGCGTTACTGCATCGGTCCCCGCGAGTAAACGAGGCCTTTGGCGTTCAGAAGCGCAGGGGATTGACGGCCTTGACGCCCGGCAGCGTCCTGATGCCGCTCAGCACCGCCTCGGGGACGTCGCCGTCGACCTCCACCAGCGCGATGGCCGAGCCGCCGGGCTTGTCGCGGCCGAGCGCGAAAGTGGCGATGTTGACGCCCGCGTCGCCCAGCGTGGTCGCGAACCGGCCGATGAAGCCGGGCTTGTCCTCGTTGGTGACGTAGAGCATCGAGGGCGCAAACTCCGCGTCGACCTTGATGTCCTTGATGGACGTGATGCGCGGCTTGCCGTCCGTGAACACCGTTCCCGCGATGGCGCGCTCCTGCTCGCTCGTGATGACCGAGAGAGTGACGAGCGATTCGTAGTCGCCTTCCGCCGCGCGGGTCACCTCCTCGACCACCATGCCCCGTTCCTTGGCGATGGCGGGCGCCGACACGACGTTGATGGCCGACAGCGCCGGGCGCAGCAGCCCCGCGAGAGCCGCGGCGGTCAGCGCCTTGGTCTTGACGCCCGCGACCTCACCCTCGTAGGTGATGCGGACCTGGCGGATCGGCGCGTCGGTCAGCTGACCCGCGAAGGAGCCCAGCCGCTCGGCGAGCTCGATCATGGGCCGCAGGCGCGGCGCTTCCTCGGCCGTGATGGACGGGAAGTTGATGGCGTTGGAGATGGCACCGCGGATCAGGTAGTCGGACATCTGCTCGGCCACCTGGAGGGCCACGTTCTCCTGCGCCTCGCCGGTGGAAGCGCCCAGGTGCGGCGTGCAGATGACGTTGGGATGGCCGAACAGCACGTTCTCCTTGGCGGGTTCGGTCGCGAACACGTCGATGGCCGCGCCCGCCACGTGGCCGGAGTCGAGGCCCTTTCGCAGGGCCTCCTCGTCAACTAAGCCGCCACGCGCGCAATTGATGATGCGGACGCCCTTCCTGGTCTTGGCCAGGTTCTCGGCCGACAGGATGTTCCTGGTCTGCGGCGTCATCGGCGTGTGCAGGGTGATGAAGTCCGCCCGGGCGAGCAGGTCGTCGATCTCGACCCGCTCGACCCCGAGCGCCAGGGCGCGTTCCGCCGACAGGAACGGGTCGTAGGCCACGACCCGCATGCGCAGGCCGACCGCCCGCTCGGCCACGATGGAGCCGATGTTGCCGCATCCCACGATGCCCAGCGTCTTGCCGGTGATCTCGACGCCCATGAAGCGGTTCTTTTCCCACTTGCCCGCCTGGGTGGAAAGGTCGGCCGCGGGGATCTCGCGCGCGAGGGCGAACATCAGCGCCACCGCATGCTCGGCCGTGGTGATGGAATTGCCGAAGGGCGTGTTCATCACGATCACGCCCTTCGCCGTGGCGGCCGGGATGTCGACGTTGTCGACCCCGATCCCGGCACGGCCCACCACCTTGAGGCGGGTCGCCTGCTCCAGGAGCTTGGCCGTCACCTTCGTGGCGGAGCGGATCGCGAGGCCATCGTAATCGCCGATGATGCTGGCGAGCTCGTCCTTGTCGAGGCCGGGTTTCACGTCGACGGCGACGCCGCGCTCGGTGAAGATCTGGACCGCGGCGGGGGACAGGCTGTCGGAGATGAGGACGCGGGGCGCCATGGGGAAAGTCCTGAACGGGAGGGCGGGGGCGAACCCTTCACCCGCACGGCGGGAGAAGGTGGCGCGGCGAGGCCGCGACGGATGAGGGAAACCACCGACTCGCGAGTCCCCTCATCCGCCCTGTCGAGCACCGTCTCCCGCCGCGCGGGAGAAGGGGGGAACCTAGGCCGCCTTGGCGGGCGCGGCGGACACGTCCGCGTAGGCCCAGTCGAGCCACGCGGTGAGCGCCTCGACGTCCGCGCGCTCAACCGTCGCGCCGCACCAGATGCGCAAGCCCGGAGGGGCGTCGCGGTAGCTCGCCACGTCGAAGGCCACGCCCTCCTTGTCGAGCCGGTCCGCCAGCGCCTTGGCGAAGGCGGCCTGCGCGTCGGGCGGCAGGCACGTGATCTCGGGGGCCACGACCTTCAGGCACACGGACGTGTTGGACCGGGTCGCCGGGTCGGTCGCGAGGTGGTCGACCCAGGGGGTGCGCGCCACCCAATCGGCGATCGCCTTCGCGTTGGCGTCCGCGCGCGCCATCAGCGCGGGGAGGCCGCCGATATCCTTGGCCCAGGTCAGGGCGTCGAGGTAGTCCTCCACGCAGAGCATCGAGGGCGTGTTGATGGTTTCGCCCTTGAACAGCCCTTCGGTCAGCTTGCCGCCCGACGTCATGCGGAAGATCTTGGGCAGCGGCCACGCGGGCTTGTAGGCCAGGAGGCGCTCCACCGCGCGGGGCGAGAGGATCAGCATGCCGTGCGCGGCCTCGCCGCCCAGCACTTTCTGCCAGGAGAAGGTCACCACATCGAGCTTGGCGAAGTCGAGGTCCTGCGCGAAGGCCGCCGAGGTGGCGTCGCAGATCGTCAGGCCCGCGCGCTCGGCGGGGATGAAGGAGGCGTCGGGCACGCGGACGCCCGAGGTGGTGCCGTTCCAGGTGAACACGACGTCGTGGTCGAAATCGACCGTGGCGAGGTCGACGATGGCGCCGTAGGGCGCCGTCAGGATGCGCGCGTCCTCAAGCTTGAGCTGCTTGGCGACGTCGGTCACCCAGCCCTCGCCGAAACTCTCCCAGGCCAGCATGTCGACGGGTCGGGCGCCGAGCACCGACCACATCACCATCTCGACCGCGCCCGTGTCGGATGCGGGAACGACGGCGATCCGGTAATCGGCGGGAACGCCGAGGACGTCGCGGGTCAGGTCGATGGCGGCCTGGAGCTTGGTCTTGCCGATCTTGGCGCGATGGGAGCGCCCGAGTGCTGCGTCCTTCAATGCGTCCAAGGACCATCCGGGACGCTTCGCGCAGGGTCCGGACGAAAAGCACGGGTTGGCCGGCCTTCGGCCGGGCTTGGCGGTCACACTCATGAAAGTCCATCCTCGCAGATGGGCGCCTCTCGTTGGGGAGAGGTGTCCCGCAAACAGCGTTAGCCGAGAGCCGTCGTTGCGGTCAAGGCCCCCAAAAAGAGGACGTCGGCTCGATGCGCATGATCATCGCTGAATTGAACAAGATTTAGGTCACGGGTCGACCTGAAATCCGACCTCTTGGCGTACCAGCAGCGAGTGGCAATGCATCGGGTAGGCTGGTTGCGCAAAGCTGTGGCCAGCAACGTCCTCGGGTTCGACAGTCGATGCCAACGTGGCTAGGCCTTTTGCGCAGCAAGCCGCGCGCCTAATCCGATGAAGAGCATGCCCATTGCACGTTGCAGCCACAACGCAAACCGTTCGTTGCGTCGAAGCCTGCCTGTCAGTTGCGCCGCGCAGGCGACGAGCACGAGGTGAAGCACCAGCGCCAGACTAGTCTCGGTCAAGCCGAGCAGGATGAGTTGCAGACCCGTTCGTCCGGTCGCCACATCGACGAACTGCGGCAGCAACGCAACGTAGAAGATCGCGACCTTTGGATTGAGGATGCAACTCCAAAAACCTTGCCAGAAGATCGCCCGCAAACTCCGCCCGGCCGCATCGCTGACGGTCGAGGTCACAGTTTCGCGGCTGAGAAGCGCGAGGACACCGAGGTAGAGGAGATAGGCTGCGCCGACCCACTTCACGATCGTGAAAGCGGTCACGGATGTCAGCAAAAGTGCCGACAAACCGGCGGCTACCGCAGCAAGATGGACGCAGCCTCCCGCGCTGATCCCGAACACAGCGACGCTCCCGGCGCGACGGCCCTGGGCGATCGTGCGCGCCAGCAGGTACGCCATGTCAGGTCCCGGCACGATGACGAGCAGGATGCACGAAGCGACGAACAGCAGGTAGTGACTAAAGCTCACGCCGTCACCTTTCAGGAACGGGTGGCCCCGTGTCAGCGGTGGTGAAGCAGACGACCAGGACCGTCGAGCCGGCTAGCATCGACGTGTTCGGATTGCAAACCGACCCACCAGCAAAAAGGGCAAGCGCAGGATTGCTCCCGCACTTGCTTCCGCGTCGATGGGTGGAGGGATCAGTATTTGCGGATGATGGGTGATTCCGGCGCGGGCGGGATATAGGCGGCCTGGCCCACGTCGCCGAACAACCAGCGAACGCCGAGCTTGATGTCGTTCGACTCAAGATTGTAGCGGTGCTTCTCCGCCACGCAGCCGGTCGAGTTGACGCAATTGATCAGCGCGGAGGTGGCGGTTCCCATGTTCAGGTAGCGGTAGGCTAGTTCCAGCTTCACGTTGGGCGTGACCGAGTAGGAGATACCCGCCGTACCCTGGTAGGCCAGGTCGACGCTATCCTTGCTCCGCGCGTAGCCGTAGCCGCCGTTGCCGACACCGCCCGTGATGAAGTTGCCGTTCGCGTCGTAGATGCTGGGGCCGCCGACACCGACATCGTGGAGCCCGTCGACCCGGTTGAAAGCGGCGCCGACGCCCGCGCCGATGAAGGGCGTGAAGCACCACCACGTTCCCAGATCGACGTAGGCATTGACCAGGGCCACGGTGCTCTGGACGTTGCCGTCGTATTGGTCGTAGCCCGTGTACTGGCCCACGCCACCGAAGGCCGCCCCGTCGATGGCGTAGCTCTCGAGCGTGCTCACGTGCTGGCTTGTGCGGTATTCGCCGGTCGCGTCGAAGCGCAGCCAGTTGTTGACCTGGTAGCCGATGCCGGCGTCCACGAAAGCCGAATCGCCGATGGACTGCTGCACCCGGGCGAAGGACGGCACGTTCTGGTCGAGAGCCGCGCCCGTCAGGGCCGCGCCGCTGCCGTCGTAGAAGGTCGAGCGGATGTCGGGGCTCGACGCGATGCCGACGCCCACGTCGCCGCGCAGGTACCAGCCCGTCGTATCGACCACCTCGGGAGGGGGCACGAACTGCGGGGGCGGCGGAAGGTCGGCGGCTTGCGCCGCGCCAGCGGAGGCGAGCGCCACGACGCCCGCAAGAAGAAGGGCTTTGGTGCTGCCCATGAGTGACACTTCCTTGCAATGTGGCCGGACCTGGGCGCACCAAGTTCGAGCTCGTCAAGACAAGGCAGACCATCGCAGACAGGGCTTAAAAGGAGCTTAACCCTAACCCTTAACCGTCGAGCGGTTTTCGACCTCGATCGTCTTCGACATGGCCGTCGCAGGCGCCGATTGGGCGACAATGACGTCGTCCAGGTCCGAGTGTGACCGTGGCGGAGAATAGGCG